>CAYVZE010000050.1:0-19873 GCA_964455685.1 uncultured Steroidobacteraceae bacterium | reverse complement strand
GTGCCGATACCCGCGGTGGCGCCCAACGGCTGCCCGGCCAGCATGTGCGCGGCATCGAGCTCGCCGGTAATCACGCGGTCCAGGATCAGCTTCCAGTTCGCCTGGGGCTCGAGCGTGACGAACAGGCCCTCGTCCTCGAAGAAGCCCTTCTCATAGGCAATGGCCAGCGGCGCCATGTCGGTGAGCTTGATGAAGCCGATCCGCAGCTGCTCCTTCTCGAGCTTCAGCGGCTTCGGTGCGGCCGCCCGCACCTGCGCGGCAACGGTCCCGGCGGCGATACCCGCCAGCACCCGGCGTCGCGAAATCCCCGGCCACTTCTTCATGCCTGCTTCCTTTTCGTTCGAGCAACAAAAAACGCCGCCGGTACCGGCTGAGGGAGGAGTTCCCAACCGGACCGGCGGCGTTGCCGTTCGACCTTCAGTCTTTGAAGGCTTGCACAGGAAGAAGCAAGTCGCGTGCCACCATGGATGTCACGCCAGTTGGCTGGTCAATTCACCCGCGCGCGCGCCTGCGGGGCCTCGCGCCTTCGTCCCACTGGTTAGCCGCGCCAACGAAATGTTCAGGCAGGTGCACGGGGATGCGCTCTTGCACATCCGCAGTGCATGCACTCACCCGCAGATGCGCTTTACCCAGGCCGCGAGCTGCGGCCCGAGCGTGTCATGCGGGCCGCCGATCTGCATCGAGGTGGAGAAATGGTTGTGACCCGGCAGCCACAGCACCTCGGGGCAGCGCCCGGTGACCGCCGTACGCGTCTCGAACACCGCGGCCAGCTGGCGCTGGAACACGGGGGGATCGAACTCGCTGATGGTGAACAGGCAAGGCACACTCGTGCGCGCCAGTCCCAGCACCGCGGAGCGGCGCGCGTACTCCCCCCGGTCGGTGCCGAAGTACGCCTCGGGCACGGGATCGGGCTTGAACGCGTCGGGCTCATAGATGCCCGACAGCAGCACGACGCCGGCCGGCGCGGGGAAGCTTCCACCATGCCCGGCAATGCAGCCGGCCACATGCGTCGCGCCGGCGGACTGCCCCACCACCACGATGCGCCCCGGATCACCGCCATGGCCGCCGATGTGCCCGGCCACCCAGCCAATGGCCCGGGCGACATCCTCCGCCCCGCACGGCCAGGCATGTTGCGGCGCCAGCCGGTAGGTGATGTTCACGCCCACGAAGCCGCTGCGCACTGCCCACGCACCCACATTGTTATAGAAGGGAACGCCCTCCGCCCCCTTGTCGCCGGCGATGAATCCGCCGCCATGCACGAACACCACCACCGGGCGCGGTGCGGCATCGACGGGCTGGAAGACATCCAGCCGGTGGCGGTCATCAGGCCCGTAGGATATGTCGCGTGTCACCTTTGCGCCGGCATCTTGCGGCCGGAGCGCCGAGCCGACATAAAGGTTGCGCGACGCCTCGATGGCGCGCGGTGAGAACTCATCGCCGATCTGCCGCAGGGCCTGCCAGATGTCCATCCGATACCTCCTCGCCGAAGGCAGCGAACTTACCAGTCCATCACGGCCATGGCAGCCATGACCGGCAGGCGGCAACACCTTGACATAGGACATCCGCTTGTCGAAAGTCAGATGTATCCCACAACTTTCAACCGCGAATCAGGGATGATTCGAACAGCCCTGCTCCTTCAACATGGGGACCGTGGCTTAAGGAGAATCCAGATGCGCCATCAGAACCTGACCATTGCCGCGCTGGGGGCGCTCGCCCTGCTGGCCGGTTGCAGCAACAAGGAAGCAGCCGCCCCCGCGGATGCCGCCTTGACTGCCGAGGAGATCGCCGAGAAGCGGGCCGAACTCGACCGCCTCGAGGCCGAGCTTGCCCAGCAGCAGGCAGCGCCCACCCAGCCGGCAACCCCCTCCGCGGCCCCTGCGCCGAAGCCGGCCACGGCTTCCGGCAGCACGGCTGCCGCCAAGCCGGCCACCAGCACGGCCAAGCCCGCCACCACGGCGCCGGCCAAGCCGCAGACCATCATCGTGCCGCCCGGCACCGAGATCCCCGTGGCGCTGGTCGGCGCGCTGTCGACCAAGTCCGCCAAGGTGGGCCAGCCCGTGCAGGCGCGCGTCACCAGCGACGTGGTGGTCGATGGCCGCACCGCCATCCCGCAAGGCATCACCGTCGCCGGCTCGGTGGTCGAGGTGGTGTCCGGCAGCGATCGCATCGGCGGCACGCCCACCCTGCTGCTGGCCTTCGATCGCATCCAGCTGCCCAACGGCGTCGACGTGCCCATCAACGGCGAGTTCAAGGAAAAGGGCAAGAGCGACAACACCCGCGATACGGTGAAGATCGTCGGCGGTGCCGCGGCCGGCGCGCTGCTGGCCGACCAGATCGGCGGCAGCAAGAAGAAGGACCGCAACCGCGTGATCGGCGGCATCCTGGGGGCCGCGGCCGGCGCCGTGGCTGCCAAGGAAACCGGTACCGAGGTCAAGATCGAGGACGGCGCACCGCTGACGCTGATCCTGTCGGACCCGGTGGAGATCCCGCGCTCCTGATCGTCCCTCATCCGCCTGCGCCCGCGCGCAGGCGGATGAGCTGGTTCACCAGCTCCAGCGCGCTGCCGGAACATGGCGGCAGCGCCGCATCACTCTCCCCGAGCGGTTTCACGCGCTCTCCCCAGCGCACCAGGTGCGCGCACCAGGTCAGGCCCGCGCCGAACGCGGGCAGCAGCAGCAGTCCACCGGGCTGCACCCTTCCCTCTTCCAGCGCCTCCACCAGCGCCACCGGCACGGTGGCCGCGGACATGTTGCCGTATCGATGCACATTGACGAAGGCGCGATCGGTGGCAATGCCCAGCTTCTGCGCCACCGCGTCGATGATCCTCAGGTTGGCCTGGTGGGGCACCATCAGGTCCACGTCGCCCGGGGCAAGGCCCTTTTCCGCCAGTACCGCCGCGGACGCGCGGGCCATGCCGGCCACCGCGCGACGGAAGATTTCCTGTCCCTCGAACACCCATTCGGTGACGCCCATGCGACGCTGGAAGTCGGCGTAGCGGCCGCCCATGCCGCGGATCACCAGCGCATCGCGCCCGTCCACGTCGCAGCCCAGCTTCTCGCCCAGCAGTCCCTCTTCCCGGTCCGTGGCCTCGAGCACCAGTGCGGCACAGCCGTCGCCGAACAGCACCGCCACGTTGCGATTGCCCCAGTCCATGAAGCGGCTGATCACCTCGCCGCCCACCACGAGCGCATTGCGGACCACGCCGGTGCGGATGAGCGCATTGGCCGTGCTCCAGGCGTAGAGGAAGCTGGTGCAGGCCGTGTTCACGTCCATGGCCGCAGCGGACTTTGCACCCAGTCGCTGCTGCAGGCCGGAGGCCTGGTTGGGCGCCTGGTCGTCGAAGCTGGTGGTGCCGAAGACCACCAGCTCCACCTGCGACGGCGCCATGCCGGCCGCCGCCAGCGCGCGCCGCGCGGCCACCTCGGCCATGTCGGTCAGCCCGGTGTGCGCGATGCGCCGCTCGGCAATGCCCGTGCGCGTGCGGATCCACTCGTCGCTGGTGTCCAGGAAGGTCGCCAGGTCGGCATTGGAGAGGATGGAGGGCGGCAGGCACTTGCCCCAGCCCGTCACTACGGCGTATGTCATGGCGGGCAAATGTATCGCATCCCCCGCCGTCGCACGGCCCAGGAGGCCTCAGGCATGACCCACCACAGCATCACCAGGGCAGCGACCGCCTTGCTGGCGGCGATGCTGGTCGCAGGCTGCATTGCCGGGGAAGCCGGCAGCGGCCGCGAACGATTGCGCGAGCGACTGGCTGCGCGCGCGGGTGAGCGCATCGCGGCCAGGGCACCGGCCGCGCGCCGACTCTGGCCTGGCGAGCAGATCAGCGCACCGGGCCGCTACGAGATCCGCCTGCGCCATGGCGGCCGCGACCGCATGGCGCTGGTGCATGTGCCCCGTTCATGGGATGCCGCCACCGCCGCGCCCATGGTACTGGCGCTGCATGGTGGTGGCGGCGGCGCCATCCACCAGGCCGATGATTCGAACTACGGGCTCATCAGCAAGGCGGAGCAGGCCGGTTTCATCGCGGTGTTTCCCAACGGCATCGGCCCTGCCCGCTCGGGCATGCTGGCCACCTGGAATGCCGGTGACTGCTGTGCCCGTGCCCGAGACGAGAACGTCGACGATGTCGGCTTCCTGCGGAGGGTGATCGAGGACGTGAAGCAACGCATCCGCATCGACGCGGCGCGCGTGTACGCCATCGGCATGTCCAATGGCGCGATGATGTCGTACCGGCTGGCCTGCGAGGCGGCGGATGTCATCCGCGGCATCATGGCGGTGGCCGGCACCGACAACACCCGCGAATGCCATCCCTCACGCCCCGTGCCCGTGCTGCACATCCATGCGCAGGACGACGACCGCGTGCTCTTCGGCGGCGGCGCCGGCGCCGCCTTCCGCAGCGAGGCAAGGGTGACCAGTTTCACCTCGGTTCCCGACACCATCCGCAAGTGGGCACGCCTGAACGGCGCGGCAAGCGTTCCACGTCGCGTGCTGGACGTGGCCGGCGCATGGTGCGACCTGCACGAAGCCGGCACCGGAGGCGCGCCGGTGAAACTGTGCGTCACCCGCGCAGGCGGCCATTCCTGGCCTGGTGGCTCGAAGGCACGCGGCGGGAATCCTTCCACCGCCATCCGCGCCAATGACCTGATGTGGGAGTTCTTCTCCGCCCTTTGAGACCGCGAACGCGAGGCGCAGCTCCGATGGCACAATGGCGGCAAGGGGGGAGCACAGGAGGGCAATCCGTGAAGGTGGTTGCGGCATCGGGCCGCCGGGTGGGATAGAAGGTCATGATGGCGCACTCCATGCAAGCAGCCCGGTTCACGACAATGCTGCTGGCACTGCTGGTACTGGCCGGCTGCGCCAGCGGCCCGCGCCGCGCGCCTGAGTCCGCCGACAGTGTCGGCGCGCGCGTGGCCGGCGTGGCGCTCGCCCAGGTCGGCAGGCCCTATCGCTACGGCGGCAGCGGGCCGGATTCCTTCGACTGCAGCGGGCTGGTCCACTTCGCCTATGCCTCGCTGGGCATCCGCGTGCCACGCACCACCGAGGCGCAGTTCGACGCGGCCCGCCCCGTCCCCACCCGGCAGCTTGCCAGGGGCGACCTGCTGTTCTTCCGCTTCGACAAGGGGCCCAAGGTCTCGCACGTGGCCATCTACACCGGCGACGGCCGGTTCGTGCATGCACCGCAGAGCGGCCGGTCCGTGGAAACCGGACGGCTGGAGGATGACTGGTACCGCCGCAGGCTGGTCGCCGCCGGCCGGCTGCACTGAAGGCACCCCGCGCCCCGCCCACACTGACCGACAGAATCAAGAGCAGCATCTTGGCCAGCGAAGAACAGCATGACATGCAGGACACCAGCCTTGCCTGGCCGGATCTGGTGTCCCGGATCGGTGGCGAGTGGCGGCTGACTGCCGCCTTCGGACTGGCCTATGCGCCGCTGGTATGGCTGGGCTACCTGTTCAAGACCTCCTCCGGCGAGCTGACAGTGACCTGGCCGGCCGTGGGCCTGCTGCTGGCGGCGCTGATCCTTGCACCGATGCGCCGCTGGCCGGCACTGATCGCCCTGCAGCTGGTCATCGAGTACATCATCGGCCGGCTGGCCGGCGACCCTTCCGGGCCAGGCGGCCTGGTGCTGTTCATGCTGGCCAATACCACCGAGGGCATCGTGGGCGCCCTGATCCTGCGCTCGCGCGTGTGGCGGTTCAGCCTCGTGCGCACGGCGCTGGCTCTGCAGTTCATGCTGGCCAGCTCGGCCGGCGCTGCCGCCAGCGCCACACTGGGCGCCGCGTTCACGCTGCTGAACTACGGCACCGAGAACTACTGGGAGCAATGGCAGGTCTGGTGGGCCGGCAACTGGCTGGGTGCGCTGATCATCGCGCCGCCGGTGCTGTTCTGGGCGCTGCCGGTGCGGCGCCTGTACGCCTCGCTGCGCCGCGTGCGCCACAGGGAAGTGCTGGCACTGGGTACGTTGCTGGCCGTGGGCACCTGGTTCCTGTTCCGCGCGCCGATGACGCAGATCGACTCGCTGCTGCGCACGCCCGCGGTGCTGCTGGGCGTGCTGCTGGCCATCGCCTTCCGCCTGCCGCCCCGCTGGTCGAGCCTGCTGGCCATGGTCTCGGTGATGATCGCGGCAGCGCTGGGCGCCTCCAACCCGGAGTACATCATCGGCGACCAGCCCATGGCACGGATGCTGGTACTGCAGACCTACCTGATCCTGATGGCCGCCCTGCCCCTCATCGTCGGCATGCTGGTGACCTCGATGCGCGTGGCACTGGACCAGGTGTCGGCCAGCGAGGCCCGCTACCGCAACTTCATTGCGCTGAGTTCCGAGGCCGTCTGGCGCGTCGAGATCACGCCCCCCATGCCGGTGGACCTGCCGCTGGATGAGCAGAAGCAGTGGCTGCGCCGGCACGCGCGCGTGGCCGAGAGCAACGTGGTGTTCGACCGCTTCTCCTCCGGCTGCACCGAGGGGGTGCCGCACACCGCCAACTGGGAGCCGGACCGCTCCTGGTGCGCACTGTACGAGCGCAACCTGGAGCGCGCCGCCGCCAACGGCTATTCGCTGGACGGCCTGAACCTCGGCGCCCAGATCGAGGGGCGCATGCGCACCTTCATCATCTCGTTCAGCGGCGTGGTCGCCGACGGGGAACTGCGGCGCATCTGGTGCGTGGGACGGGATGTGTCCGAGATCGTCGACCTGAATACCCGCCTGCTGCGCGAGCGCGAACGGCTGAAGGCCTATGCCCACCAGCTGGTGACCGCCGAGGAGCGCGCCCGCCGCGCCACCGCCGTCGACCTCCATGACGGCATCGGCCAGTCGCTGACCGGCATGGCCATGTCGCTGGAGGTGGCGCGCATGCAGGCACCGCAGGTCGCACAGCTGCTGGACGATGTCCGCGCCAACCTGCGCCGCGTGCAGGAGCGGACCCGCAGCATGATCGCGGACCTCTCCCCGCCGGGCCTCTACGAGCTGGGCCTGGCCCCGGCGCTGCAGTGGCTGGCCGTGCACTTCCGCAGCCAGGACAAGCTGCGCGTGCAGCTGCACTGCGACGTGAAGGAAGAAGCCATCGGCATGGACCTGCGCGTGCTGATCTTCAAGCTGGTGCGCGAGCTGCTGCGCAACGTGGTCAAGCACTCGGGCGTGGACGTGGCGCGGGTGAACGTGCGCGGCGACGACAGCACCCTGCAGGTCGAGGTCACCGACAGCGGCCGCGGCTTCGAGTGGCAGATGGAGATGTTCGGCCCCACGCCCGAGACCTTCGGCCTGTGGAGCATCTCCGACCGCGTGGCTGATTTCGGGGGCAAGTTCAGCGTGGACAGCGCGCCAGGGTGCGGCGCGCGCTTCACCCTGGAATTCCCGCTGAAGCGCTAGCCCGGCATCAGGTCGCCGGGCGCTGCAGCGGCAGCGGCTCGACCCTGCCGGCCGTCCTTTCGCGCAGCAGCTGCTCGAACTGCGCCGCCGGCAGCGCCGGGCTGAAGTGGAATCCCTGGTACTCGTCGCAGCCCAGCATCCGCAGCGCCTTGAGCTGCGAGCTGGACTCCACGCCCTCGGCCACCACCTTGAGCTTGAGCCCATGGGCCAGCGACACGATGGCGCGCACGATGGAGGTGTCGTCCTCGCGCGTATCCATCTCGGCCACGAAGGTGCGGTCGATCTTCAGCATGTCGATGGGGAAGCGCCTCAGGTAGCTCATGCTGGAGTAGCCGGTGCCGAAGTCGTCCACCGATACCATGATCCCCATGCCCGAGAGCTCCTGCAGCAGCCGGATCGACTCCTCGGGATTGCTCATCACGCAGCTCTCGGTGAGCTCGATCTCCAGCCACTTCGGGTCGAGCTGCGCCTCCTGCAACGCCGCCCGCACGTTCTCGACCAGCCCCGGGTCATGGAACTGGGCCGCGGAAATGTTCACGGCGATGCGCAGCGGCGCGATGCCTGCATCGATCCAGCGCCTCACCTGGCGGCAGGCCTCGTGCAGCACCCAGTTGCCGATGGCGCCGATCTGGCCGGTCTCCTCGGCCACCGGGATGAACTCCACCGGCGGGATGTAGCCGCGCTCGGGGTGCTGCCAGCGCAGCAGTGCCTCGGCGCTGCCGATCTCGCCCGTGGCCGTGTCGACCTTGGGCTGGAAGTGCAGTTCGAACTGGTTCTCGCGGATGGCCGCGTGCAGGTCGTTCTCCAGCTGCAGGCGGCGGTGCGCCGATCCACCCAGTGCGGCCGAGAAGCGTTGCAGGCAGTTGCCGCGCTGCTTGGCGCTGTACATGGCGGCGTCCGCGTTGGCCAGCAGGGCCTCGGCACGCGTGCCATCGCGCGGGTAGACCGCCAGCCCGAAGCTGGCCGCCATGTGGATGTCCATGCCGGCGATGTGCATGGGCATGGCCAGCGCCGCCAGCGCGCGCCGGGTCAGCGCCTCGGCATCGGCCTCGGCCGACGGCGGCGCCAGCACGAACACGAACTCATCGCCACCCTGGCGCGCCAGGGTGTCTCCCTCGCGGCAGACGCTGGACAGGCGGCGGGCCACCTCCTGCAGGAACTGGTCGCCGACATGGTGGCCCATGGAATCGTTGACCAGCTTGAAGCGGTCCAGGTCGCACACCAGCACCGCGAAGCTCTTGCCGCTGCGCTGGGCCTGCGACATGGCCTGCTGCAGGCGGTCCTCCAGCAGGGTGCGGTTGGGCAGGCCGGTCAGCGCGTCATGGGTGGCCATGTGGCGCAGCTGCCGGTTGGCGATCTCCAGCCCGCGCGTGCGGGCCTCGACCACTCGCTCCAGCTGCGAGATCTGGCTCCTGATCAGCCGCTCGTTGTGCCACTTCTGGCACAGCGCGCTGGCGCACTGCTGCACCTCGATGGGCTCGAAGGGCTTGCGCAGCACCAGCAGCTTGTCGGAGTGATTCAGCCTCTCCACCACGTCGTTCCACTCGTAGTCGGAGTGCGCGGAACAGATCACCACCTGGATGTCCGGGTCGACGAGCCAGAGCTGCTCGATGGTCTTCAGGCCATCCCAGCCGGGCGGCATGCGCATGTCGACGAAGGCCACCGCATAGGGACGCCCCTCTTCCAGGGCCGCTGCCGCCATCTTCACCCCGGCCTCGCCCTGCAGGACCGAATCGACCTCGAACTCGGGCATCCTCGAGGACTGCTTCTCGCCGAGCAGCTCGGACTCGAGCACGTCGAGCACGTCCTGCCCTTCCACCGGCTCGGCCGAGCCCAGCACCTTGCGGAAATCGCGATGGATGGCCTCGTTGTCATCGATCACCAGGATGCGGCGGTTGGAGATCGACAGCGCCTCGCGGATGCCGGAGGAGAACCGGCCGGTCTCGCTGCTCATTCCGCGCTCCTTGCCGGCGGCAGCGGCAGGCACAGGCGGAAGGTGGCACCGCGGCCCACGCCCTCGCTGTGCACGGTGAGCGTGCCGCCCAGTTCAGAAGCGGCCAGGGCGGCGCCGTGCAGGCCGAAGCCGTGGCCGGACTTGCGGGTGGTGAAGCCGTGGGTGAACAGGCGCTCCATCACCTCCGGCGCGATGCCCACGCCGTTGTCGATGACCGAGATCCACACCTCGTCCAGCACCTGCTCGACGCGCACCCGCACCTGCTTGTCCTGCGCCTGCGACTCGTCGCAGGCGTACTTGGCGTTGCGCAGCAGGTTGACCAGGATCTGCAGCACCTTGTGCTTGTCGGTGGTGATGTTCGGCCGGTCGACGTAGTCGCGATGCACCGTCACGCGGTGGCGGGTCATCGCGCCGCTGTTCATGCGCAGCGCGTCCTCCACCAGGTCAACCACGGCAATCTCCTCCACCACGCCGCAACGGCGGGCGTAGGTCTGCTGCATGGTGACGGTTTCCTTGATGTGGTCGAGGTTGCTGCGGAGCTCCTCCAGCTCCTTGAGCATGGCCTCGCGCTCGCCGGCGAGCTGCGCCGCCAGCGCCGCGAGGTAGTCGGGAATCTTCGGGCCGCGCGGGTCGTTGGCCATGAAGCCCGGCAGGTCGTCCTTGTGCCGCCTGAGCAGCGCCGCCACCTCGCCCAGGCGCGCGCCCTTGCTGGACTTGAGCCGCTCGGCCAGCACGCTGGCCGACACGTTGACGCTGTTGAGCACGTTGCCGACGTTGTGCAGCACGTTGGTGGCAACCTCGGCCATGCCGGCCAGCCGCGAGGCGTCGACCAGCGCCTTCTGCACCCGCTCGATCTCCGCCTCCATCTTCTTGCGTGCGGAGATGTCCTCGAGAAAGCCCACCGAGCAGACCGGGTTGCCCTCGGAGGTGCGCACCATGGCCGCCGACACGCGCACCCATACATCCTGGCCGTCACGCCGGACGTAACGCTTCTCCATCGAATACGACTTGATCCGGCCGGCCCAGAGGTCGTCCTGCAGTTCATCCTGTGCCTTCGCGTCGTCCTTGTGGGTCAGTTCGGCGATGGTCTTGTCGCGGTACTCACCCGGCGCCAGGCCGAGCATCAGCTCGAAAGCCTCGTTGCACCAGATGAACTGGCCCTCGCGCGTGGCGTAGCCCACGCCCAGCGGCAGCTGCACGAAGGTTGCCCGGTGCAGGTTTTCCAGCCCCAGGTCCTTGGGCGGCAGCGGCAGGTCGGTGTCCGGCAACGCCAGCAGCTTCAGCGTATCGGACGGATTCAGCACGCCCGTGCTCGCCGGATCGAATGGAAATGCCTTTTCCGTGGACTTCGATGTTCTCGCGGGCATGCCCCTGTTCCTGCGCAGGCCCGCTGGCGGCCCGGCTTGGTAGCGCGCCATGTGTATCGGAGCGCGGGAATTATGTATGTGACGCCCGTTCGGTTGCCGGCTGCGCGCCGCCAGGCGAAAAGCGGTCTGTGAACTGCGTCATGTGCGCACGGGAACGCCGGCGGTCCTCGCAGGCGGCATCGTCCTACACGGCAAGCAGCACCGTGGCGACAGGGCTGGAAGGCGGAAGATCGCACACTCGGCCAGACCACTCCCCCGCGGCGACGCCCCCACGGTGCCAGGCCGACTCCCACCACGGTCCTGAGGCGGCGTCACGCGGGGGAAGTGGCCACCCCGCCGATGGAGGTCGCATGCCAAGGTCCACGCCCCGCAACCGCCAGTCCGGACTGCGCCGCCGCAGCAAGCCCGGCGACAAGGGCATCGCCGAGCATTACGAGGGCGGGCATGGCGCCCCCTACAGCCCGGTCACGCCCGAGACGGCAGCGCCGGACTCACCGGCGGTGGAGGAGATGAAGGGACGCGATGCGCAGGACGGCACGACCGACGCGCGACGGAAGGGTCGCAGCCGCACGAAACAGGCCGGACCGCCAGAACCCGGGAAATCCCCGGCCGGCAATGGCGCCAACGGGCACGAGAAGCCCGCGGCCCGGCGGCAGCGCCGCTCGCACCGGACCCTGCACTGAACGCAAGGGAGAAAATGGCGCGCCCGGAAGGATTCGAACCTCCGACCTTCTGGTTCGTAGCCAGACGCTCTATCCAACTGAGCTACGGGCGCGCAAGGGACGCGCATTCTATGAGGGCGGAGGATCAAGGGCAAGCGGGGTGACGCGAACAGCCACGCCCAGGCGCTGGGTGGCCGATCCCAGCACCACCCCGCGCAGCGGGGTCACGTCCTGGTACTCGCGGCCCCACCCCAGGGTGATGAATTCCTCGTTGGCCAGCTTGCCGTTGGTCGGGTCGAAGTCCACCCACCCCAGCCCCGGGCAGTAAGCGGCCACCCAGGCATGTGACGCATCGGCGCCGGCATTGCGCAGGCCGTCCACGCCCTGGTTCAGCACGTAGCCGCTGATATAGCGCGCGGCGATGCCGAGGCTGCGCAGCGAGGAGATCATCAGGTGGGCGAAGTCCTGGCAGACGCCTCGCCGCTGCTCCAGCACCTCCGAGACGCTGGTGGAGATGGTGGTGGCGCCCGGGTCGTAGACAAACTCCTGCTGGATGCGACGGGTGAGCTCGAACACCGCCTCCAGCCACGGCCGCCCGGCAGGGAAACTCGGCATGGCGTAGTCGCGCGCCGCGGCGAACACCGGCGCCGCGGGCGAGGCCACGCGGTACTGCTCCACTTCCAGGTCGATCACCTGCGGGCGGGCCCCGGCAGGCAGCGCCACCTCGTCCCAGGCCGGCGACGGGTCACCGGCGAGGGGCTGGCGGTGCGACACCACCACCTCGGAGGAGGCCCGCACGGCGAGCATGTGGTGCGGCTCGTCGACGAAGAAGCGCTCGTACGCATTGCCGAAGTAGTCTGTGCCGGTGCTGCGCTCGCTGCAGCCGGGCTCGACCTCCAGGCTGTGCCGCAGCAGGCGCTGCCAGGGGGTGTCGCGCGGCGCCAGGTGCGCGATCTGCCGGCTGCTGCTGACCTGCGAGGAGTAGTGGTAGATGGTCTCGTGCAGGACCCGGTAACGGGCGGCCAGCGGCATTGCGGTCGTGGCGTGCATCACTTCCCCAGCGGCGCCCATGCAGGTGCGTGTCCCACGTTGAAGAACCGCTGGGTGAGCTGCTCGTTCAGCGCCAGCGCCGCAGCCCTGAGGCCCGCTATGGCATTGCGCAGCCGCGGGCTCTCGGGACTGAGGTCCCGGTCGCGGTCCATGCCCGCCAGGAACTTCACGTGCGGCGCGAACAGGTCGGCGCCGCAGGGCACCCCATAGGAGGACTCGAGCACTTCCAGGTAGTCCTTCACGCCGCGCGCCTGGAACAGCACCGAGCGCGGGTTGCTGCCATCCAGCACCACCAGGTCCAGCACCGGCAGCCACTCGGGGCTGGTCATGTAGCGGGCGCGGTAAGTCACGATGGAATCGGCCAGCCTCAGCAGCCAGGACAGGCCGGCCACCCCGTCGTGCAGGAAGGCGCTTTGCACGGCGGCGCACATGAACGACAGCCGCTCCATGCGCCGCCCGATGGACATGAACCTCCAGGCATCATCGCGCGACATGCCGTCCAGCGCGAAGCCCGACAGCGTCATCAGGCGGGTGATCAGCACATCCAGCCATTCCAGCGCATCGGCCACCCGCGGTTGCGGATGCACGGGAAGGTCCTTCTGGATGTTGTTGAGGATGCGCCAATTGTCCTGCGACATGCGCTCGCGCAGGTTGAAGGCCACGCCATGCAGCGCCGCCAGGTTGGCGGGCAGCCCGCCGGCGCGCTCGATCGACACCGCGGCCTGCAGCAGCGCCGTGTCGGCGGCTTCGCCCGGCTGCAGCAGCCCGGTCTCCAGCGCCAGCTCCTGCAGCGGTGCCTGCGCGTTCTCCTCGTCCTCGCCATCCTGCAGCGTCAGGCCCAGCGCCAGGCGCAGCAGGCGCGCAAGGTCGTCGCAGCGCTCCTGGTAGCGGCCGAACCAGAACAGGTTCTCCGCCAGGCGCGAGGGCACGCCGGCAGGCGCGCCGCGCACCAGCTCGGCGGCGGTGACCGTGGAGCGCAGCAGCGTGAAGCTGGCGTCCACCTGCCCCGGCGACATCACCCAGGTGTCCTTGGACCCGCCGCCCCTCTGCATCGATACCACGCGCGCATTGGCGCTGCCGGCCACGCGCGTGAGCCCGCCGGGCATCACCGCATAGCCCGAGGGCGTGGCCACCGCGAACACGCGCAGGCCGATGCAGCGCGGCTCGACCCGCCGCGCGGCATCGCGCGACAGCACCGGCGCCTGCGACAGGTGCACCAGTTCCTGCGCGATGAAGGCCGAGGGGTTGGCCTCCAGGCGGGCGCGCAGCGCGGCCTCTCCGCTGGCATCCAGCCCCTCGCCGAAGATCACGTCGAAGGGCCGGCCCGGATCCGAGGGCTTGAACACCAGCCGGTGCATGTGATCGAGCGCATCGCGCAGCGCCGCCGGCTCACCGCACCACCATGTCGCCACCGAGGGCATCAGCAGTTCCTCGCCGAACAGGCGCCGCGCGATCCCTGGCAGGAAGCCCAGCAGCGCGCCGGACTCCAGCACGCCCGAACCCAGGCTGTTGGCGATCAGCACGGTGCCGCGGCGGGCGCAGTCGGCCAGGCCGGCGATGCCCAGCGCCGAGTCGCTGCGCAGCTCCAGCGGGTCGCAGTAGTTGTCGTCCTGGCGGCGCAGGATGGCATGCACGCGGCGCAGGCCACCCACGGTCTTCAACCACACCCGCCCGTCGCGCACCGTGAGGTCTCCACCCTCCACCAGCGGAAAGCCGAGGTAGCGGGCCAGCAAGGTGTGCTCGAAGTAGGTTTCGTTCCACGGCCCCGGCGTCAACAGCACCACCAGCGGCGCACCCTCGCCCTTGGGCGCGTAATGCAGCAGCGAATCGCGCAGCGTGGCGAAGAAGCGCGCCAGGTGCTGCACGCGCAGTTCCTTGTACAGCGCCGGGAAAGTGCGCGAGACGATCAGCCGGTTCTCCAGCGCATACCCGGCGCCCGATACCGCCTGGGTGCGGTCCCCCAGCACCCACCAGCGCCCGTCGGGCGAGCGCGCCAGGTCCGCACCGTACACGTGCAGGTGCACGCCGCCGGGCACATTGGCGCCATGTGCCGGGCGCAGGAAGCCGCTGTGCCCCTGTACCAGCGCCGGCGGGATCAGGCCCTCGGCCAGCAGCCGCTGCGGGCCGTAGATGTCGGCGAGGATGGCGTCCAGCAGCCGCGCGCGCTGCGCGATGCCGGCCTCGATGCGCGCCCACTCCTGCGCGTCGATGATCAGCGGCAGCACGTCCAGCTCCCAGGGCCGGTCGTGGCCCAGCGGGTCGGCGTACACGTTGTAGGTCACGCCGCTGTCGCGGATCTGCCGCTCGGCCGCGGCGCGCATGTCGTTGATGGCGCCGGCGCTGGCGCCGCGGATCACGTCGTAGAACTTCGCCCAGTTCGCCCGCGGCACGCCCGGCGCCGCGAACAGCTCGTCGAAGCGGTTCTCGGGGTTCGGATACTCAAGCATCACACCGCCACGTCGAGCGCGGCCTCCCGCTCATGCAGGTGGAAGTACTCGCTCGCGATGGCGTGGTGGATCTGGGCGAGGTCTGACTGGATGGCATCGAGGAACTCCTGCCGGCGTGCCCGCCCCAGGTCCTCGCGCGACGTGCGATCCGCACGGCGGCGCGCCTGGCGCAGCGCGCGCAGCGGCTCGGTATTGTGCGGCAGTTCGGCCAGGCAAGTCTCGATCACGTCCAGGCAGTGCACCACCGAGCGCGGGAAATGCGGGTCGCAGATCAGGTAGCCCAGCACCTGCTCGCCATGGATGCCAGCGTCCCCTGCCCCCGCGCCCGGCGCGTGCCGGCGGAACATCTGCAGCGCGGACAGGGAGTTGAGCACGCCCACCCAGAACAGTGACTGCATCGGTGAAGGAGCAGAGCCTGGCGGCCGCGGCACCTGCACGGCCGACTGGATGTCCAGGATGCGCGTGGTCATGTCGGCGCGCTCGACATGTTCGCCCAGCGACAGGAAATGCCAGGCCACGTCATGGCTCATGCAGGTGGCCTGCACCCCGGCAATGGTCTGCCGGTCATGGATCAGCGCCTCGAGCATGCGCCGCCGCTCGGGCCTGGAGATGTCCGGCTGCGAGTAGCGCCGGGAGGCCAGGTACAGTGAATTCACCCGCTCCCACAGGTCGCGTGGCAGCACGTCGCGCATGGTGCGGCAGTTCTCGCGCGCGAAGCGGATGCAGGACTGGATGGAACCCGGGTTGCGCGGCGAGGACATCAGGAACTCCACCACGCTGGCCTCGTCCGGCGCCGCGTAGCTCTGCTGGAACAGCTTGCCCAGCCCGACGATGCGCGTGAGCGCCTCCCAGCCGAAGGATGTGCCCTCGGGCAGGTCCAGCAGCAGCTGCTGCGTGGCATTGATCAGGCGTGCCGTGTTCTCGGCGCGCTCCAGGTAGCGCGCCATCCAGTACAGGTTCTCAGCCGCACGTGAAAGCATCAGTGCACGTCCCGCACGATCCAGGTGTCCTTGCTGCCGCCTCCCTGCGAGGAGTTCACCACCAGTGATCCCTCGCGCATGGCCACCCGGGTGAGCCCGCCGGTGGTCACGTACATGCTCCTGGACTGCAGCACGAAGGGCCTCATGTCCAGGTGCCTCGGGGCGAGGCTGTCGCCGGCCAGCGTGGGCGCGGTGGAGAGCATCAGCATGGGTTGCGCCATCCAGCTGCGCGGGTCGGCGCGTACGCGCGCCGCGCAGGCGGCACGCTCGGCCTCGCTGGCCTTCGGCCCGATCAGCAGGCCGTAGCCGCCGGATTCGTTGGCGGGCTTGACCACCAGCTTGTCGAGGTTGGCCAGCACGAAGTCCCGCTCCTGCTCGTTGTGGCATTGCCAGCTCGGCACATTGGGCAGGATGGGATCCTGGTCCAGGTAGTACTTGATGATCTTCGGCACGTAGGTGTAGACCACCTTGTCGTCGGCCACGCCGGCGCCCGGCGCATTGGCGATGGCCACGTTGCCCGCCGCCCAGGCGCGCATCAGGCCGGGCACGCCCAGCAGCGAGTCCTCGCGGAACACGTCCGGGTCGAGGAAGTCATCGTCGATGCGCCGGTAGATCACGTCCACGCGACGCAGGCCCGCAATGGTCTTCATGTAGACCACGTCGTCGCTGCCCACCAGCAGGTCGCTGCCTTGCACCAGCTGCGCGCCGGTCTGCTGCGCCAGGTAGCTGTGCTCGAAATAGGCGGAATTGAAGATGCCCGGTGTCAGCAGCACGATCACCGGCCGGTCATCCTGGCGCGGCGACAGCGCCGCCAGCATGTCGTGCAGCGCCGCGGCATAGCCGTCCACCGGCATGATGGCATTGGCCGAGAACAGTTCCGGGAACACCGACTTCATCAGCAGCCGGTTCTCCAGCATGTAGGACACGCCGGAGGGCACCCTGAGATTGTCCTCCAGCACGTACACGGTGCCATCGCGGTCCCGCACCAGATCGGTGCCGCAGATATGGGCCCACACCCCAAAACGGGGCGACAGCCCCATGCAGGCGCGGCGGAAATTGCGCGACCCGGCCAGCAACTCGGCCGGGAACACCCCGTCCTTGACGATGCGCTGGCCGTTGTAGAGGTCGTCGATGAACAGGTTCAGGGCGGTGAGCCGCTGGCGCAGGCCGGCGTCGATGCGCCGCCATTCGCTCTCCGGCATCACCCGGGGAATGGGATCGAAGGGCCAGGCCCGGTCGATGTTCTGGCCGTCGTCATAGGTGGTGAAGGAGATTCCCATGGTGACGATGGCCGCATCGATGGCCTGCCGGCGCTTGCGCATCTCCCCCGGCTCCAGGCTCGAGAGGTAGTCGCACAGCGCACGCGCCGCAGGGCGCGGCTGGCCGCCGTCATCCACCAGTTCGTCGAAGACCCCTCGCGGGTGGTAGTCCTCGTTTCCGAATCGCATCGTGCGCCCCTTGTGCCCGTTCCGCATGCGGAAGTGGAGCAAGAAGCGTGCCTCGCGCGCCCCGTCCTGGCGCGCCGCAGGGGGTGCCCGGGGCACCCCCCTGCCCCATTATTGGGCAGCTTCTTCGGCAGCGCGGCGCGCCTCGGCGGCGGCCTGCTGCGCCGCCTCGAGGTCCGCCTCGACCCGGTCCAGGCTCTTGCGAGCCTCACTGGCCTGCCCGGCCTCCGCGGCGCCGGTGGTTGCCGCCGCGCCGCTCGAACCGGCCAGGCCGCAGCCCCCGAGCAACAGCGCCACCACTACCAGGGACAGCATGGGTTTCATCGCGATCTCCCTGTCGTCGAGCGATCCGGCTTGCCGCGACCCGGCCCCTCCTCAGGGAACCGGCCAGGCCGAGGGCATGTTGTACGGCACGGTGATGAAGTTGGCTTCGACCTGCTCGATCCTGCCGTCCTTGATCTTGAAGGCCTCGAGCAGCACGAAGGAATGCGGCCGGCGGAAGATCGAGGTGCGCGTGCTGCCGTCGGTGAGCTTGAAGTCCCCGATGCGCCCCTCGTGGTCGATGAAGCCGCCGGCCAGCACGATGCCGCGCTCCTCGTCCACCACCAGGAAGCGGCGGTCGCGCACGCGGTCGTCGTACAGGTACTGGCCCATGCGGAACTGGTCGGCGCAGCCCAGCTTCCACAACGGGTCGAGATCCGGGTCGGGCACGTTGGTGGACGTGAAGCCGTTCTCGCGCCGGGCGCAGTTGTCGGTGAATTCGACGTACAGCGTGCCATCGTTCCGCTGCAGGGTCTGGAAGTAGCCGTTGGCGGCATTGATCATCTGCTGGCGCGGCGTGCGGCGCTCCGGTGGCAGGATTTCCTCCCACACCGGCAGCGGCTTGATGTCGGCGGTGACGAAGGGAATGCCGGCGTCCTCGGGACGCACGACGATGGTCTCGGCCTCGGCCACCGATCCCTCCACCACCTTCAGCCGCAGGGAATACGGCGACTTCGTGGTGGTCTCCTCCACCACGCCGAAGATGGCCACGCCGCCTGTGAGCGGATCGGCGAAGCGCATCTCGTAGGAATCCAGCGCGGTGATCGTGCCCCACAGGCCGTCGCCGGGACGCAATTCCACGTTGTTCTCGGTGGTGCGTGCGCCGGTGGCCCAGCGCACCCGGCCGGGATCATGCGCGAGCAGCGCCTCGAGGTAGTTGTCCAGCACGCCGTAGAGGCAGGCCCGGTCGCAGGTGGGCGCGGGTTTCATCGCCGCCGCGGAAGCGGCCGGCGTGCTCACCGGTGCCGTTGGCGGCGCCGCGGCCTGCACGCCGGCGGCCATGGCCAGCGTGGTGGCGAGGAGAAGCTTGCTGAAACTGTGTGCCTGCACGGTGCACCCCCCTGTCATCTTTCCCTGGGACAGAAGCTCAACAGGAACACGGCCACCAATGCAACCACCGCGACTGAGGACGAATACCTGCACTTTCCGAAGGCCCGCGGCTCACAGCCGGGCCGCGGGCCGGCCCGGCCCCCGCTTCCGGAAGGCGCGCGGCGACTCGCCCGCCAGGCGGGTGAAGAAGCGCGTGAAATAGGCCGGGTCGCCAAAGCCCAGCGCATACGCCACCTCGCTGACCGGGCTGCTGGTGTAGTGCAGTTGCCGCTTGGCCTCCACCAGCAGGCGCGCGTGGATGAGCTGGATGGGCGACTGGCCGGTGGAGGCCAGGCAGGCGCTGCGCAGCCGCGACTCCGACACGTGCAGCTCGCGCGCCAGTTCGGCCACGGTAGGATTGTCGCGGAAGCGCTGCTCCAGCAGCTCGTTGAAGCGCGCCATCAGCTGGCGGCGCTGTCCCAGCACCGGGTCGGCCGCATGGTGCAGCCCGCGCGCCAGGCGCAGCAGGTTGCCGAAAAAGACTTCCACGCAACCATGCAGCGCCAGCCCGTCGCGCGCATCCGGCCGCGAGAATTCTCGCGCCAGCAGGCGCACGGCCTGCGGCAGGTCGGTGGCGGCCAGCTCGGCGGGCATCAGCTCCACCGTGGCCGGCTGCGAGAACAGCGCGCCCACGGCGGGTTCGTGCTGTGCCAGGCCGCGCATGAGTTCCACCGACACCGAGACCACGTAGCCCCGGGTGCCCGGCTCGAATTCGAATCCGTGCACCACGCCCGCGGGCGTCAGTACCACCGCCGGCGGCCGGTACTGCGAGCGCCGTCCATCGGCCAGCACCACGCCGCTGCCGCGCATCACGAAGATCACCTGGTGCAGCACGTGGTGGACGTGCGGCTCGATCTTCCAGTGGTGGCCGGCGCTGCGCGCCTCGATGGTCTCGATGTGCAGCGTCGGGCTGCTGATGCGCCGTGGCGACTCGCCGTAAAGCAGGTACGCCGGGATCCTGCGGATGCTCCTTGCTGCCATTGCCGCATGGTAGGAAGGACCCCTTCGAAAAGTCCAATTTCCTGCCGGGAATTGACAAGCAGGCCGGTGCGGCGGCGCGCAGAATCGGCCATCGGACAAGGACCTGGCGCGGCCCGTGGGTGCCGTGCCTTACCGGAGAACCATCCATGAGCATCACCCGTACCCAGGTGGCCATCATCGGCGCCGGCCCGTCGGGCCTGCTGCTGGG
>CAYVZE010000049.1:0-19917 GCA_964455685.1 uncultured Steroidobacteraceae bacterium | reverse complement strand
CCGGTGCCGCCGTACTTGCGGTGGGTGCTGCCATCGGCCTGGCGGAAGGCCTCGAAGATGGCCTGCTGCTGCTCGCGCGCGACGCCGATGCCCGTGTCGGTGACCGAGAACGCCACGCCATTGACGCCGTCCCGCGCGAGCTGCGTCACCTTCACTGCCACCGAACCGGAGGCGGTGAACTTGATCGCGTTGGACAGCATGTTGCGCAGGATCTGCAGCACCCGCTGTCCGTCGGTCTCGATCCGTGGGGGAATGTCCGGCGCGGAGCCGATGTCGAATGCCAGGCCCTTGCCGCGTGCCACTTCGGCGAAGCTCTCGCGCAGCGAATCCAGCAGGCGCGCCACCGGCAAGCTCTCGCGCTGGATCTCCATGCGGCCGGCCTCGATCTTCGACAGGTCGAGGATGTCGTTGATGAGGGCCAGCAGGTCGTTGCCCGAGGCATGGATGGTCTGCGCGAAGCGCACCTGTTCCTCGGTGAGGTTGCCGGCACGGTTCTCCGCCAGCAGCTTCGCGAGGATCAGCGAGGAGTTCAGCGGCGTGCGCAGCTCGTGGCTCATGTTGGCCAGGAACTCCGACTTGTAGTCGTTGGCGCGCTGCAGCTCCTCGGTCCTCGCGCGCAGATCCACCTCGCGCTGCACCAGCCGGTCCGCCTGTTCCTCGAGCGCGCGCGTCTGCTCCTCGAGCTGGGAGTTCGTCTGTTCCAGTTCGGCCTGCTGCAGCTCCAGGCGCGCCTGCGAGGACTTCAGCGCATCGCTCTGCCCCTGCAGTTCCTCGTTGGCGACCCGCAGTTCTTCCTGCTGGGCCTGCAGCTCCTCGGCCTGCCGCTGGGTCTCATCCAGCAGCTCCTCCAGCCGCGAGCGGTCGAGGGCCGCATTGACGGCGGCACCCAGCGTGCCGCGCAGGCGTTCCAGCAGCTCCAGTTCGTGCCGCTCCGGCTCGCGATCCAGCCCGAGCTCGAGCACCGCATTGACGCGCCCTCCCCAGCCTGCCGGCACCAGCAGCGCCCACGACGGCGCGGAGGACACGACGGCTGACTCCATCCTGAGATGCCCGGCCGGCACGGCCACTTCCATCACCCGGCCGCAGCGCGCGCACTCGCCGGCGAGCCCTTCGCCCAGCGCAATGTCCGACGGTGAATCCCCGGCCAGCGCGTACCCGGCCACGCGCTGCAGGCGCCCCTGAGCAACCCTGGCATGGAAGGCGGCAACAGGAGCGCGCAGCTGGCCGGTCATGAATCGCAGCACCATCTCGCCCAGGGCCTCGATGCGATGCTCGCCCTGCACTGCGGCAGCGAGCGAGGCCTGCGAGGCACGCAGCCAGTCCTCCACCTGCTTGCGCCGCACCTCGCGCGCGGCAACCAGGCCACCGACGAGGACCAGGAACAGCAGCACCCCGAGTCCACCGAACACGGTCCAGACTGAACGCAGGCGCGAGCGCTCCAGCTCGGCATAGCTGAAGACCAGCCGGTCGCGCTCGGCCTCGAGCATGCCTGCGGCGATGGTGCGGACTTCGTCCATCAGCTGCTTGCCGCGGCCTGCGGCCACCAGCGCAACGGCACCTTCGTGGTCGTCCGCACGCTGCAGGTCAACCACCTGCTGCAGGAGGTCCAGGCGGATCAGCACCAGCTCGCGCAACGCCTGCGCCCGCTGCAGCTGTTCGCGATCGCCCTGCATCAGCACCAGCAGGCTTTCCATGTCGGCCCTGAGGCGGGTGCGCGCTTCCAGGAACGGCTGGAGGTAGTCCTCGCGCTGCGTGAGCAGGAAGCCGCGCTGGCCGGTCTCGGCGTCGGTGATGCCCTTCATCACGGCATTGATCGCCGCGTCCGTGGTCAGCGTGGCCATGGTGGCTTCGCGGGCGCGGTATTGCTCCTGCAAGGCCACCCAGGCAAGTGCGGCGAGCAGCACGACCACGCTGATGGCGGTGGCCGTGCCGACCACGAGGCGGGCTGGAAGGCGCCGGTTCAATCGGACGCCGGCGTCGTCCAGGGCAGGCCCGGCGATGCCCTCGGACGCAATCGGGGACATTCAGTGTCTCTGGGAATCCGACCGGCAGTATCACAGCCGGTCCCGGGCGTGGATGTCGGACAATGCCGCATCCGGCGGGTCTTTCAGCCGGCGCGACCGCCCTGGGTGAGTTCGGCCAGTGCGGCCCTCAGTTCATGCAGGCGCGGCGGCTTGCCGATGACGCGGTCCACATGCGGGATGGACTGCCCCTCCGCGATCAGGCGCTCGCCCCAGCCGGTGAGCAGGATCACGGGCACCTGCGGAGCGGCCAGCTTCACGGCGGCCGCTACTGCCCGCCCGTCGACCGTGGGCATGCCCAGGTCGGTGATCACCACCGACACCGGTCGCGCGCCAGGGGCCAGCGAGGCGCGGAACATCTCGATGCCCTCGCGGCCATCCGGGGCCGCCACCACGGTGTGGGCGTCGAGCTCGAGGATCTCCCGCAGCGAGCGCAGCAGCACCTGGTCATCGTCGACCAGCAGGATGTTCAGGCCGCGCACCACCACCGGCGCCTGCACCCGCGCGCCCTCCTGGCGCGCGGTGGCTTCGTTGAACAGCAGCCGCACCGTGGTGCCGCTGCCGGGCGTGCTGTCGATCTGGATGTCGCCTTCGTGCCGCTGCATCACGCCATAGACCATGGCCAGGCCCAGGCCCGTGCCGCGTTCGCCCTTGGTGGTGAAGAACGGTTCCAGGCAGCGGCGGCGGGTTTCCTCGTCCATGCCGGTACCGGTGTCGCTGACTTCGACGAACACGCGACCGTCGGCGCGCCCGGTCCTCAGCACCAGCCGGCCGCCCTCGGGCATGGCGTCGACCGCGTTGAACACCAGGTTCACCAGTGCCTCGCGGATCTCGTTCTCGATGCCGCGCACCTGCGGCAGGGCCTCGTCCAGCCCGAGCTTCAGGTCGATCACCACGCCCTGGCGCTGCGGCATGGACTGCCAGCGGGCACGGGTGAGGTCTGGCACCTGCGAAACCAGCTGGTTCAGCTGCAGCGGCTGCAGCTGCGCACTGCCGTTGCGGTTGCGGTAGAACTCACGCAGCCGCGCCACGGTCTCGGCCACATCGCTCACCGCCTGCTGGATGGTCAGCAAGGCATGCCGCGCCCGCTCCGAGAGCGCAGGCTCGCTCTCCAGCAGCGAGCCGGCATACAGCATGATGGGCGAGATGGCGTTGTTGATGTCGTGGGCGATGCCGCTGGCCATCTGCCCCAGCACGCGCAGCCGCTCCTGCTGCATCACCGCCTGCTGCGTGGTCGCCAGGTCCTCGTAGGCCGCCTGCAGCGCGCCGCGCAGCTTCGCCTGGTGCACGGCCAGGGCCACGTGCTCGCTGAGCTGGCGCAGGAACTCGCAGTCGTCGCTGCTGAAGGAGTGGGCCTTGCGGCGCGCGGCCAGAAGGACACCGAACACCATGCCTTCCATCACCAGTGGCGCGGCCACCAGCGCGGCCAGGCCGGCGCCGGCGAGCTGCCTGGCCAGCGGGACGGACAGGATGGAGAGGTCCGGTTCGTGCACCAGGTGGCCCTGCACGCAACGCGCGAGGCCATTGGCCCCGATCTCCACGCGCGTGCCCGGCGCGAGCTGCGCATCCGCGCCGATGCGCGCGGCCTCGGGACCCATGGCTGCCACCGCCATCGCATCATCGGGCGGCTCGTACAGGCACACGCAGCCGAAATCCAGCGGCAGCCTGCTCTCCACCGAGGCAGTCACCACCTGCAGGATGCTGTCGAGATCCTGCCGCTGGCCGATGGCGCGGGTGGTCTCCTCCAGCAGGTGCATGCGGCGCAGCTGCTGCTGCAGGCGCAGTTCGGTGAGCTTGCGGGTGGTGATGTCCTGCATCGCGCCACGCATGCGCACCACCCGGCCGTTCTCCACCAGCGGCCGGCTGATGGTGCGCACCCATTTCTGCTCGCCGCTCTCGTTGACCAGCCGCAGCTCCAGGTCGTAGGAGGTACCGTCCCGCAGCGAGCGCATCACGGCCGCCGCGATGCGCTCGCGCTCTTCCGGCGGGTAGTACTGTAGCGCCATGTCGCGGCTGGGCTTCACGTCCGTGGGCAGGTCGTGGATGCGCGCGATCTGCGCCGTCCAGGCGCCCTCGCCGGTGACCGGATCGAACTCCCAGCCACCGACCTGCGCCAGCCGGCCCGTCTCCTCCAGCAGTTCCTCGCGCTCGCGCAGCTCCTGGTTGATGCGCGCCAGCTCGGCCGTGCGCGAGCGCACGCGTTCCTCCAGGAACTGGTTGGTGCCGCGCAGTTCGCGCAGCGCCCGCGTCCAGCCGCGGATCAGCCAGGCCGAAAACAGCGTCAGCGCCATCAGGCCCGCGGCCACCAGCAGCATGATGTTGCGCACACCTGCGGTCAGCGCTGTCCACTCCGCCGGCAGGATCTCGGCAGCCACGACCAGGTAGGGCTGGCGGGAGTGCACGTTGAGGCCGGCGCGTGCGGCGAGCTCGGACATGGGCACGCGCTGCCAGGTGAACGGGGTGCCCCCCGGGCGCATGACCTGGCCGGAGTCCTCGGCGCTGATGCGGGACCAGAGTTCCGGATCGCTGCGCGCCAGCGTGGCCTCTTCCCTGCCCGGCAGCTGTGCACCCCATTCCAGCCCGGGGTGCTCTGCCACGATCCAGTAGCCGTCGGCATCGAGCAGTCGCAGCCGGTGCGCATAGGCCGGCACCGCATCCCGCAGCCGCCCGAACAGCGCCTCGCCCAGGTAGTGGATCACGTAGATGCCGCGCACCCGACCGGCGGCATCGAACACCGGCGAGCCCAGGCGCAGCATGGGCCTGTGCGGAATCACGATGGCGCCGTCCTCGATGCTGAGGTCCAGTGCCGAGATGTACAGCCCGCCCTGCTCCAGGCCGATCACGGACCTGAAGAACTCGTGCCCGGACTTGTCCTGCAGTTCCTCCCTCGGCACCAGCACCCCGCCATGGTCGATGCGCATCACCTCCATGCCGGAGGCGTCGATGAAGCGGATCTGGTCGAACTCGGGATGATTGGCGCTGACCACCTGCGCCAGGCGCGTGGCCTTCGCCAGGCTCGCGGGGTTGCCGCTGGCAAGGTATTCCTGCAGCCCGTCGCCGTCGATGAGCAGGCGCAGGATGTCGGCCACCGGCCGCACCTCGCTGCGCATCAGCTCCGCCAGCACGCCCACCCGCGCCGACTCGCGCTGGCGCTCCGCGTCCTGCAGGCGTGCCGCCTCGACCCGGTACAGTGCCGCGCAGCCGATGATCACCGCCACCAGTGCGGCAAGCACCAGCAACGGCCCCACGATGCGCTGCCAGATGCCTCGCGGCGCAATCAGGGGCGGCGTGTTGTCGGCTGTGTGCGGCAGATGGACTTCCTTGTGGTACCGCGCAACCCGCGGCCCCGCGTCGGTGTTCCCGGCGTGTGCCGGGCAAGACTCATCGTAACGCAACGCACCTGCCGCGCCAGCGGTCTGCGGGCCGGCCAGGCGCACGTCGCACAGGAACGTCCGGGCTGCGCATGCAGCCGGGACAGGAAGGGATCAGTGGCGGATGTACGCCAGGGCAAGGCGGTCCCACACCCGTGCGGCAACGGGGCCGCCGAAGCCGCTGGCTTCCAGCTGCTTCAGCGCATTCTCCTCTGACAGCAGGCGATGGCGACACAGCGCCGTGGCCGCACCGGCCAGCAGGCCGAACTGCAGCGCACGCGTCAGGCCGGCAGGACCGCCCACCGGTGCGGCGGAGGACTGCGACTCCAGCGCCTGGCGGCTGCGCTCGGACAGGCCCCAGTTGGCGGCGATGCGCGCCGCGGTCACCGCGGCGTTGGCGTGCAGCGCACCGGCAATAGCCGGGATGTCGCGCTCGAGTCCGGGCCGCTGCAGGTAGAGGTCGTTGATCACGCGGTACACGGCCACTGCGCCCACGCCATGCAGCAGCGCCAGCAGGTGGGCAGTGAAGGGATCGGCATCCTGGCTGCGGCCGGCCCAGGCCTCGGCGGCCGATGCGCTGTACAGCGAGTGGTCCCAGATCACTTCGCCGAAGTGGCCCAGCTTGCTGTCGGCACCGGCCAGCGGGCGCAGCAGGCGCGAGGCCACCAGCATGCGGATGCCGTGGGTGCCAAGCAGCGAAGTGGCCCGTTCGATGCTCTCCACCGGCTGGGCGGAGACGCGATAGAGGGGACTGTTGGCCGTGCGCAGCAGGTCGCCGGTGAGCTGCGGATCCTGCGAGACCATGCCGGAGAGCGCCCGCAGCGAGGCCTCCTCGTCGTTGAGCATCTCCATGATCTGCGGCAGCAGCGAAGGACGGCTGGGCGTATAGCGCGGCTCGGCCCCCACGCGCGCGATGGTCGCGCTGGCCTCGAGCATGAGCTGCACGTGCGCCGCATCCGGGCGCGCGTCCATGTCCGCGGCACGCGGGTCGCTCAGTGCCACGGCATAGACCAGGCGCTGCAGGGACAGTGGCCGGGTGGACGGCGCGGCCGCCTCCTCGGGCTCGGGCTGGGCCACCTGGGAAGCCGCGCCAGAGGTCCCCGCCACGGCCGCCTGCACGAGGGCAGCATGGGGTTCTTTCTTTCGCCAGAAGAAGAGGGAACGCATGGGGCGAAAGGTAAGGGCCGCCCCCGGCAGAAGCTGCCTGCTGGCGCACATTTCCGCCAGGGCAGGCGGGGCCACGGGCCGGATCGGGCGGGCTCTCCTTATTTAGTGGGAGCCGCTCACGCGGCTTTTCAGGGTTTCCCCTAGCCGGGCCGGGAGGGGCACGGCCGGCGCCGGACCCCGGCCCGCGCCCCGGCACATGCCTCAATCGGTCAGGATGGTCTTGGTTTCGGTGTAGGCGAGGAAATTCTCCGGCCCGCCCTCGCGGCCGATGCCGGACTGCTTGAAGCCGCCGTAGGGCGCCATGAAGTCCATCCGCAGCCCGTTCTGGCCCACGCAGCCGGTGCGCAGGCGGCGGCCGACGCGGTAGGCCTTCTCCGCGTCGGGCGTGAACACCGCGCCGTTGAGGCCATAGATGGAGTCATTGGCGATGCGCACCGCATCGTCCTCGTCCTTGCAGGCGATCAGCGAGATCACCGGGCCGAAGATCTCCTCCTGCGCAATCACCATGCGGTTGTCCACGTCGGTGAACAGCGTGGGTTCAAAGTAGAAGCCGCGTGCCAGGTGCGGTGGCTGGCGGCCGCCGCAGGCCAGCTTCGCGCCCTGCTCCAGGCCACTGGCCACGTAGCCCTTCACGCGCTCGAGCTGGCGCTTCATGGCCAGCGGACCCATCACAGTCGACGGGTCGTCCGGGTCGCCGACCTTGATTTTCGCCATCTCGGCCACGATGGCGTCCGCGAGCTGCCGGTAACGGTGCTGCGACACGATCACGCGCGACAGCGTGGCGCACACCTGGCCGCTCATGGTGCAGATGGTGCCGGTGAGGATGGCGGCAGCCTGCTCGACCGGGAAGTCATCCAGCACCAGCGCAGCGGACTTGCCGCCCAGCTCCAGCGTGACGCGCGCGATCCGCTCGCCGCAGACGCTGGCGATGCGCCGGCCCGCCGCCGTGCTGCCGGTGAAGCCGACCTTGTCCACGCCCGGGTTGCGTACCAGGTGATCGGAGGCCTCGCGATGCGCCGGCACCAGGTTGATCACGCCCGGCGGGAAGCCGGCCTGCTCTGCGCACTCGGCGATGATGTAGGCCTCCAGCGGCGTCTCCGGCGAGGGCTTCATGATCACCGTGCAGCCGGCCACCAGTGCCGGTGCGATCTTCTGCGCCATGATGGCGTAGGGCGCATTCCATGGTGCGATGGCGGCCACCACGCCCACGGGCTCGCGCACGATGATGGCCTTGCCGTTGCCCATCGATGCCGGCTGGCGGACCTCGAAGGGCCAGGTGGTCGCGAGGCTCGCGAAATACTGCAGCTGGAAGGTGCCGCCGTTGACCACATTGGGCGCGAAGCTGGCCACGCCGCCCATCTGCCGGGTCCACGCGGCCGCCAGTTCGCCGTGACGCGCCGCCAGGAGCTGCGCCAGCTCGGCCACCCTGGCGCCACGCTCGGCATGGCTCATGCGCGGCCACGGGCCGTTGTCGAAGGCTTCGCGTGCTGCGGCGACCGCACGGTCCATGTCGGCCTCGCGGGCCTCGGCCACCTCGGTGAACACTTCCTCGGTGGCCGGGTTGACCAGCGGGATGCGATCGCTGGTGGAGGGTTCCACCCACTGGCCGCCGATGAAAAGCCTGTCTTGATGACGGATGTTGATGGCGCCGGACATCTTCCCCTTCTCTTTGTTATTCCCGTGTGGAGCCGGTGGGCGAGTCTAACCCGCACGCCCGCGTGACCTGCCAGTTTCTGCTGCAGACAATCATTGGAAATCGCCAGCTTCGCATGTCGGACGACTCCTATTGAGTATGCAGGCTGCGACACGTTGATTCTGCGCGCCCCCGACCCCATCGTGGGTGGCAGTGTCCCCCGCTTGCGCAGGAAGAAAACCGTGAACCAACGACGCCTGGCAGGCCATGTGACGCTGGCGCTGTCGCTGGCCATGCTTGCCATTCCCGCCGCAGTGCTGATGGGCCGCAACGCAAAATCGGAGGCCCCGGCGCCCGCCGAGGCGGCCATTCCCGCCCCCCTCCTCGAGACCGTCACCACCGACGGCTTCGACGCCGACGACGTGCTGGAGATCGCACGCCGCCTGGCCGCAGAACCCTATGTCCCGCCCGGTTCGATCACCCCCGGCCTGGAGAAGCTGGGCTACGACCAGTACCGCGACATCCGCTTTCCGCCGGAGCGCGCCTTCTGGTCGGACGAACCGCTGCCCTTCCGCCTGGATGTGCTGCCCGCCGGCTCCATCTACCGGACGCCGGTCAGGGTATCGGTGGTCGAGGACGGCGAGGTGCATGAGATCCTGCCGGAACCGGGGCTGTTCGACCTCGCTCCCGGCTTTCCCGATGAGCTGCGCGACAAGGCGCTGTCCATCTCGGGCTTCCGCCTGCGCTCGCGCCTGAACTCCAACAGCTACTGGGACGAGTTCGTGGTCTTCCAGGGGGCCAGCTATTTCCGCGCCGTAGGCCGCGGGCAGAACTACGGCCTGTCGGCGCGCGGGCTGGCGCTGCGCACCGGCGATCCCGAAGGCGAGGAGTTCCCCAACTTCACGCATTTCTGGATCGAGAAGCCGCGACGCAATGCCCGCTCGATCACCGTGCATGCGCTGCTCGACAGCCCGTCGGTGACCGGCGCCTACAAGTTCGTGATCGCCGCCAGCCGCGAGACGCGCATGGACGTCAGCTACACGCTGTTCCCGCGCACCGACCTGCGCAGCGTGGGCATCGCGCCGCTGACCTCGATGTTCCTGTTCGACCCGTCGAACCGCTCGCGCTTCGATGACTTCCGCCCGCGCGCCCACGATTCCGACGGGCTGATGTTCGTCAGCTCCGCCGGCGAGGAAGTGTGGCGCCACCTGGCCAATCCGGCCACGCTGCAGATCTCGGCCTTCACCAGCGAGCGGCCGAAGGCCTTCGGCCTGATGCAGCGCGCGCGGCTGTTCTCCGACTTCCAGGACCTGGAGGCCCGCTATGAGCGCCGGCCCAGCGCCTGGGTGGAGTTTCCCGACGAGGAAGGCGGTCCCGCGCGCGGCATGCTGAAGCTGGTGGAGATTCCCACCCGCACCGAGGCCAATGACAACATCGTCGCCTTCTGGCAGCCCACGCAGGTGCTGCCGGCGGGCCAGCCCCACTCCGGTTCCTACCGCCTGCTGTGGACGGCGGAATCGCTGGTGGAGCGCGAGCTGGGACGCTTCGTGGCCACCCGCATCGGCGCCAACATGCGCGGTGACCGCCGCCTGGTGGTGCTCGACCTCACCGGCGCAGGCCGCTCGCCGGAGGGCCTGGTGCTCGACGTCAACGCCTCGGCCGGCACCGTGTACAACCCGGTGGTGCACGAGAATCCCTCCATCGGCGGACTGCGGGTCAGCTTCGAGTTCGATCCCGGCTCCGCGCCGCTGATCGAGTTCCGCGCCCAGGTACGCGAGGGTGAGAAGCCGGTGAGCGAGACCTGGCTGTATCGATGGACGGCCAGCTAGCCGTCCGCGTCATGCCATCCGCCGCCGACGCTGCCGCCGGGCAGCGCGGCGCGATGCCGCCACCGGCACCGCTCGCGATGCCGGTGCAGGATCTCTCCAGCCGCCCCGACACCAGCTTCATGGAGGAGCTGGACTTCCGCGCCGTGCTGGCACGTGCCCTGACCCTTTCAGGCACCATCGCCATCGTCGCCTACGGCGTGACCGAGATGATCGGCATCATGCGCAACGACGACATGACGTCGTTGCAGGTGGCGCTGATCGTGTTCTTCGGGCTGACGCTGGCGTGGATCGCGCAGGCGGCCGCGGCATCCGTGGCCGGCCTGCTGCCGCAGCGACGCCCGCCGCTGGCGCCGCCGTCCGAAGTGGCGAAGCGGCGCACCGCCCTGGTGATGCCGATCTACAACGAGGATCCGCTGCGGACCACCACCGCCCTGCAGGCCATGGCCGAGGAACTGGCAGCCGCCGGCCATGCCGGGGGGTTCGAGATCTTCGTGCTGTCGGACTCCACTCGTCCCGATGCATGGATCAGCGAGTCCATCGCCATCGCCCGCCTGCGCGAGCGCCTCGCCGGCGTGATGCCGGTGTGGTATCGCCGGCGCTGGCGCAACATCGGGCGCAAGTCGGGCAATGTGCAGGAGTTCGTCGAGCGCTGGGGCGCTCGCTACGACTTCATGGTGGTGCTCGACGCCGACAGCCTGCTCAGTGCCGACACGCTGATGACGCTGGCGCGCGCCATGTGCGCCGATCCGCAGCTCGGCCTGCTGCAGACCGTGCCCCTGCTGGTGGGCCGGCGCAGCGTGCTGGCGCGGCTGCAGCAGTTCGCGGGCCGCATGTACGGGCCGGTGATCGCGCGCGGCCTTGCGGCCTGGTCCGGCAACGACGGCAACTACTGGGGCCACAACGCCATCATCCGCGTGGCGGCCTTCGCGCAAAGCTGCGGGCTGCCCGAACTGCCGGGCCGCAAGCCCTTCGGGGGCCACATCCTCTCGCACGACTTCGTGGAGGCCGCGCTGATGCGCCGCCGCGGCTGGAAAGTACGCATGCTGCCGAAGGTACTGGGCTCCTATGAAGAGAGCCCGCCGTCGCTGATCGACCTGGCCGTGCGTGACCGGCGCTGGGCCCAGGGCAACCTGCAGCATGCCAAGGTGCTCGGCACCTCCGGCCTGACCATGCCCAGCCGCATGCACCTGGCGTTCGGCATCATGAGCTACGTGGCCTCGCCGCTGTGGCTGGTGATGCTGGTGCTGAGCTTCGCGCTGTCCGTGCAGGCCGGCCTGCACAACCCCGAGTACTTCCCGCTCGAGATCCAGCTCTTCCCCAACTGGCCGCGCTTCGATGCCGAGCGCATGCTCGACCTGTTCATCTTCTGCATGGGCGTGCTGCTGCTGCCCAAGGCCATTGGTTTCCTGCGGGCCTTCTTCTCGCTGCACATGCACCGCACCCTCGGCACCATCGAGATGGTGGCCAGCACGGTGGTGGAGCTGGTGCTGTCGGCGCTGTACGCGCCGGTGATGATGCTGATGCAGAGCCGCTCGGTGGCCGAGATCCTGCTGGGACGGGATTCGGGCTGGTCCTCGCAGCGCCGCGACGAGGGCGCGGCCAGCTGGGGCGAGGCCTGGCGCATGCATTGGGGGCACACGCTGGCCGGCGTGCTGCTCACGGCGCTGTTCGCATGGCTCGCGCCGCCGCTGCTGCCCTGGCTGTCGCCGGTGCTGGCCGGCATGCTGCTGGCGGTGCCGCTGTCGCGCCTGTCGGGCAGCACCGCTGTGGGCAATGCGCTCGGGCGGCACGGCCTGCTGTGCATCCCCGAAGAAGAAGACACGCCGGCCATCGTCGCGCGCCGCGACGCGCTGCTGGCGCAGGCTGAACCCCTGCCCGAGGATGGACTGGCGGCGCTGGCCTGCGATCCGGCCCTGGTGGCTGCCCACCTCGGCGTGAACCCGCCGCCCCCGCTCGAGCCGCGCGGCCAGCCCGTGGCTGCCCGGCTCACTGCGCAGAAGAAGCTGGAAGACGCCACTTCGCTCCAGGAGGCGCTGGCGTGGCTGACGACCGAGGAGCGCCTGCAGGTGGCCGCGCATGCAGCGATGCTGCATCGGCTGGCGGCATTGGCCGGCCGAACGGCCTGAGCCGCGCTTCGTCTTCCGCAGCGTCATCCCGGCCCCTGCTCCCCCTGTCGCGCCGGCACCGGTTCTGTTATCCGTGCCCCATGGACATGGACATCACGCACCAGCAGCGCCCAGGGGGCGGGGCCTTCCTCATCGAGCAGGACGGCGCGCGAATGGCGGAGATGACCTACCGCCGGCTGGGCGAATCCCATGTGCTCATCGACCACACCTGGGTGCACCCCTCACTGCGCGGCGGTGGCGTGGCCGGGCGACTGCTTGACGCGGCAGCGGCCTGGGCGCGCGGTTCCGGCACCCGCCTGTCGGCGAGCTGCTCGTACGTGCTGGCCCGCTTTGCGCGCGATCCCTCGCTGCGGGACGTGCAGGCCTGAAATCGCTATGCGAACTAACGCCCGGCGCGGAACCAACTGGCGCCGGCGACCCTCTTATCTCCATTAGACTATGAGGGTTTGCACGGCCAGCCGGCCGTGCTTCCAGAACACACGCAAGTACCGATTGTTTCGGGGGTTTCGATGCGAATGAGCGGGGCTGTTTCCGGATCCATGACCAGGCTGGCGGCGACCTTGTCGTTGCTCGGCCTGGCGGCGACGCCGGCCCTCGCGGCACAGCCTGCGTCAGCGCACGCCGGCAACCCTGCCGCCCTTTCAAGACTGGTCGAGGGCTACTGCCTCGACTGCCACAACGCCGAGGACTGGGCCGGCAGCCTGGCCTACGACACCCTCGACCTGGATGCGGTGGACCAGGACGCGCGCATCTGGGAGACCACGGTGAACAAGCTCCGTGGCCGCCTGATGCCGCCCGCCGGCAAGAAGCAGCCCTCGCAGGACGAGGTCGACGCAGTGGTGAGGTTCCTGGAGACCTCGCTGGATTCGGCCGCGTCGAAGGAGCGCGTGGGCCACGTGCCCATCCAGCGCCTGAACCGCACCGAGTTCGCCGCCACGGTGAAGTCGCTGCTGGGCGTGGAGATCGATGCACGCCAGGCCCTGCCCACCGAGATCGAGGTGCACGGCTTCAACAACATCGCCCAGGCACTGGCGGTGTCGCCCGCCTTCATGGAGCAGTACCTGTCGGCCACCCGCCGTGCGGTGAGGCTGGCCATCGGCGAGCCCACGCCCAAGCTGCAGAAGGTGTTCATCACCGCCGACGTGGGCCGTCCCTCCGACTATCCTCTGGGCACCCGCGCCAATGCCGCCGGCGGCCGCGCCCCCGGCATGAGCTTCTGGCACGTATTCCCTGCCGACGGCGAATACCGCTTCAACGTCACCGAGGAAGACAACCTCGACATCGGCCTGTATCCGCGCGGCGCGGAGAACCCGGCCACGATGGTGATCATCGTCGACGGCAAGGAAGTGGCGCGCCGCGAGATCGGCGGCGGTGAATGGCTGGACATCGCCGACCGTGACGGCGCCGACGGCAAGAACAGGATCCTGCAGATGGTGTCGATGTCGGCGAAGATCACCGCCGGCCGCCACCACGTCGCCATCACCTTCATCGACCGCGCCCGTTCGCTGAGCAACGAGGCCGCCGCCGGCGGCGGCTTCGGCGGCTTCGGCCCGGCGGGCCGCGTCAACAACGTGCCCATCATCCAGACCGGCATCGAGATCGAGGGCCCGATCGCCCCGCAGGGCCTGTCGATGAACGAGAGCCGCGCCAGGATCTTCGTCTGCCAGCCGAAGAAGGCTTCCGAGGAGCGCCCCTGCGCCGAGCGCATTGCGCGCCACATGGCGACGCAGGCCTTCCGTCGTCCCGTCACCGACGACGACGTGCAGTTCCTGATGAAGTTCTACGAGCTGGGCCGCGGCGAACCCGGTGGCTTCGATGCCGGCATCACCGAGCTGGTGACCGCCATCCTCTCCAGCCCTGACTTCCTGTACCGCGCGCTGCCGGCGCCCGCCCAGGGCGAGTCGCGCCTGCTCACCGACCTGGAGCTGGCCTCGCGCCTGTCCTTCTTCCTGTGGAACACCCCGCCGGACAAGGAGCTGATCGACCTGGCCGCCGCCAACCGCCTGTCCGACCCGGCGGTGATGGACGCGCAGGTCGAGCGCATGCTGAAGGACCCGCGCGCCGGCTCGCTGGTCGAGAACTTCGCCATGGCGTGGCTGAACGTGGATGAGCTGGAGAAGGTCGATCCCATCGACCGCAGCTTCACGCCCGCCATGCGCGCCAACTTCGAGACCGAGATCCGCATGTTCGTGGCCAGCGTGCTGCTGGAGAACCGCAGCGTGGTGGACCTGCTCGACGCCGACTGGACCTTCCTGAACCAGGACCTGGCGCAGTTCTACGGCGTGGAGGGCGTGCGCGGCCCGGTGTTCCGCCGCGTCAAGCTCGACAACCCCAACCGCTTCGGCCTGCTGGGCAAGGGCGCGGTGCTGCTGCGCACCTCCTACGCCGACCGCACCTCGCCGGTGGTGCGCGGCGCCTGGGTACTCGACCACCTGATGGGCACGCCGCCGACCCCGCCACCGCCGGGCGTGGAGACCGACCTGTCGATCCATGACGGGGAGGCGCCGACCACCATCCGCCACCGCCTCGAGGTGCATCGCGAGAACCCGACCTGCAATGGCTGCCACGGGCTGATCGACCCGCCGGGGCTGGCGCTGGAGAACTTCGACAACACCGGCCGCTGGCGCGACGTCGACGCCGCCGCGCGCGTGCCCATCGACGCCTCCACGGTGCTGACCAGCGGCGTGAAGATCGAAGGCCCGGTGCAGCTGCGCGAGTACATCAAGAGCCGCGAGGACCAGTTCCCGATGACGGTGACCTCGCGCCTGATGATCTACGCGCTGAACCGCGAACTGGAGTACTACGACATGCCCGTGGTGCGCCAGATCGTGCGCGACGCGAAGGCGAGCAACTACAGCTTCGGCGCCATCCTCAAGGGCATCGTCAACAGCGAGCCCTTCCGGCGCCAAGGTTCCGAACGGCAAGGCCAGCAGACGCTGGCGGCACATGACAGCGGCTCCCGGGCCGCAACGCATCCTTAAGGGAGAATGGCGATGGCGTTTTTCCTCACCAAGAAGCACCTGTCCCGGCGCACCTTCATCCGCGGCAGCGGGGTCGCGCTGGCCCTGCCCTTCCTCGATGCGATGGTGCCCGCGGGCACGGCGCTGGCGAACTCCGGCGCCGCGCCGAAGACCCGCGCCGGCTTCTTCTACCTGCCGCACGGCGCGATCATGAACAACACGCCGTACGGCAAGGAATACGACAAGTGGACCTCCACGGGACGCGGCGCCGACTTCAAGCTCGGCTACACGCTGTCGCCGCTCGAGCCGTACAAGCAGTACCTGACCACGTTCGAGAACCTCGAGAACAAGGCGCCGAACAACTCGGTGCACGTGCTCAACCCGGCCACCTGGCTGTCGTGCGTCACGCCCGACACCTCGGCCAAGGGACCGAGCATGGGCATCACGCTGGACCAGCTGATTGCGCAGCGCATCGGCCAGGAGACCGCCCTGCCCTCGCTCGAGGTCGCCTCCGAGACCACGGTGCAGATCGCGGCCGGCAACGGCGGCTTCTATGCCGTGACCACCTCCTACGCCGCGCCGAACAAGCCGCTGCCGATGGAGTACAACCCGCGCAAGGTGTTCGTGCAGCTGCTGGGCGAGGGTGACACCGCCGCCGAACGCGAGGCGCTGCTGCGCAAGAACGCCAGTATCCTCGACATGATCGCCGAGCGCGCCGGCATGCTGAAGCGCACCCTGGGCCCCGGCGACCAGCGCGCGCTGGACGACTACCTGGAGACCGTGCGCGAACTGGAGCGCCGCGTGCAGATGGCCGGCTCGCGCGACATGGGCGACATGGATGTGCCCGACGCGCCGGTGGGCGTGCTGGACGACTTCGACGCACAGCTGAAGCTGATGTTCGACCTGATCGCGCTGGCCTACCAGGCCGACCTGACCCGTGTGGTGACCTTCGTGATGGCCGCCGAGGGCACCGACCGGCCCTACCCGCAGGTGCGCGTATCCGGCGGCTTCCACCCGGTCAGCCACCACACCAACACCCGCGAGCGCATCGAGGAGCTGATCCGCATCCAGCACTACCACATGGAGCACTTCGCGCGCTTCGTGAAGAAGCTGGCGGACACGAAGGAAGGCGAAGGCTCGGTACTGGACCACTCGCTGTTCCTGTACGGCTCGAACATGGGCAACAGCAATGCCCACGACAACTACCCGCTGCCGGAGATCGTCATCGGCGGCGCCAACGGCCGGCACAAGGGTGGCAAGAACCTCACGCTGCCCGAGCGCACGCCGCTGGCCAACCTGCACCTGTCCTTCCTCGACAAGCTGGGCATCGAGGAAGAGAAGTTCGGCATCAGCACCGGACGCATTTCGGAACTGTGAGCATGCATTCAACTGATCGAAGGACGTTCCTGAAGGGCGGCTTCGGCACCGTGGCGGGCCTCGCGGCCGCGCCGCTGCTGGGCAGCCTGGCCGGTTGCCAGTCGGCGCCCGGCGCCGCCGGTGCGCGCACCGCGGCCCCCCGCATCGACGTGCGGCCCCTGGCCGACCGCATCCGCGTGATCGCCGGCGTTCCCGGCAACGTGGTCGCGTTCACCGGCGCCGACGGCATCGTGCTGGTGGATGCCGGCTCCGCCGACCATGCGCCTGCGCTGAAGCGCGAGCTGGGCGACGTGCCGGTCCGCACGCTGTTCAACACGCACTACCACCCCGACCAGACCGGCGGCAATGCACTGTTCGCCGGAGCGGGCGCGGAAATCCGCGCCCACAAGGTGACCAGCCAGTGGCTGGCCACCGACTACTGGTCGCCGCAGGAAGACCGCTGGATCAAGGCCCCGCCGAGCCAGGCCGTGCCGACGGTGACCTTCCGCGACAAGGGCGAGCTGAAGGCCGGCAACGAGACCATCGAGTACGGCTACCTGCTCGAGGCGCACACCCGCGGCGACGCCTACGTGTTCTTCCGTGATTCCAACGTGCTGGTGGCCGGCGACGTGGCCTCGCCCGAGCGCGACCCGGTGCACGACTGGTTTGCCGGCGGCTGGCTGGGTGGCCGCGTGGATGCGCTCGAGGATTTGCTGGCGCTGGCCAACGACGCCACGCGTATCGTGCCGGCCTACGGCCCGGTGATGAGCCGCGCCGAACTGGAGGCCGAGTACGAGGTGATGAAGAAGATCTACGAGATCACCACCAGCCTCACCTCCAGGGGACGCAGCGCGAAGGACATGCTGGAGGAAGGCGCGCTGAACGATGTCGGCCGCACCTTCAAGGACCCGGCCCGCTTCCTCTACGACCTGGCCAAGGGCTACCAGGCCCACTACACCAACATCGGGGTGAACGTTGTCTAAGCTGCTTCACGGAGCCCGCGGACTGCGCGCGATCGCCGCGGCGGGCCTGATTGCGATCGGGATGGGAGCGCACGCTGCCGACACGCCCCAGCGCACGCTGGTGGACCTCGTGCGCGAGGGCAAGCGCGACTCGGTGCTGGCGGCCATCACCTCGCCGCACGTGGACGTGAACGTGCTTGCCCCGGACGGCTCCACGCCGCTGATGTGGGCCGTGTTCTCCGCCGACCACGAGATGGTCGACGCGCTGCTCAAGCGCGGAGCGAAGGTCAACGTGAAGAACCAGTACGGTGCCTCGGCGCTGACCGAGGCCATCCGGCTGCAGGACATGGCGCTGTTCAAGCGGCTGCTGGAAGCCGGTGCCGACGTGAACTCGCCCAACCTCGACAACCAGACCGCGCTGATGCTGGCCATCAGCGTGGGCCAGCCGGAGATGGCGCTGGAGCTGATCCGCCGCGGCGCCGACGTGACCGCAGTGGAAACCTTCCGCGGCCAGACCGCGCTGATGTGGGCGGCCGGCAACAACCAGCCCGAGGTGGTCGACGCGCTGCTGGCCAAGGGTGGCGCCAGGCAGGTCAACCTGCGCGCCAGGCACGATGACTGGGCGCGGCAGATGACCTCCGAGCCGCGCGCGCAGTTCGGCTCCCGCCACACCGGCGGCCTGACCGCACTGCTGTATGCGACCCGCTCGGGCTGCTACAAGTGCGCGGTGTCGCTGGTGAAGGCCGGCGCCGACGTGAACCTGCCCAATCCCGATGGCGTCACGCCGCTGATCAACGCCATCGACAACCGCCGCTTCGACATCGCCATGTTCCTGCTGGACAGCGGCGCCAACCCGCACACCTGGGACTGGCATGGCCGCACGCCGCTTTACGTGGCGGTGACCATGAACGGCAGCAGCGGCGCCGGTCCGCGAGGCCCGGGTGGCCCCGGTGGCGGTGCCGCGGCCGGCGGTGCGGGTGGCCCCGGCGGCTTCGGCCCGGCCGGCTTCGGCGGCCCGGGTGCCGGTGCGCCGCAGCCTGCGCGCGGTCCCTCGGCCCTGGACGTGATCAACCGCCTGCTGGAGATGGGCGTGGATCCCAACCACGAGCTGACGCAGAAGCGTCCCTACGGCACCGGCGGCGGCCGCTTCCAGGAGTACGACCGCCGCGGCGGCGCCGGCCCGCTGATGATCGCCGCGATGAACTACGACCAGGCGGCCATCCGGGCCCTGCTCAAGCACGGCGCCGAGGTGGACCTGCCCAATGTGTTCCGCATGACGCCGTTCATGGTGGCCACCGGCATGAGCGGCACCGGCAATGACGGCGCCGCCGGCCCGTCGGGCGAGCGCGTGTTCCGCGCCCTGGACCTGCTGCTGGAGGGCGGAGCGGACATCAACGCGCGCGTCATCGGCAGCCACCGTCGCACCTCGGCGCTGGTGTCCTACGTGCCCAGCCGCAAGGACCAGGAAGGCCGCACGGCGCTGATCGCGGCCGCGGCGCGCGGCAACGAGCCGATGGTGCGCTACCTGCTCGAGCACGGCGCGGATCACCGCATGCGCGACGCGGCCGGCATGACCGCCCTCGATGCGGCGCGCCAGCCCATTCCCGATGCGATCAACAACGAGCAGCAGCGCGAGCGACTGGAGAAAGGCCGCCAGGCGGTGGTGAAGCTGCTGGAATCGCTGCCGCAATGACACGCCTGCCTCCAGGCCGCCTGGTGCGGCCTGGAGGCAGTGGCCCTCGGCAAGTCCTCAGTCCTGCAACGACGTGCGCGCGGGCTCCTCGCGCAGGGCCCGCTCGATCCGTCCGCGGCCGGGCGTACCCGCATCCAGCGCCCGCTGCAGCTTCTCCATGTATTCCTCGCGCCGCTTCGGCGGCAGCATGGGCTCGTCGGGATCCACCACGGCATCCAGCAGCATCGGGCCCTCGCTGCCCAGCAGTTCCTCGATGGCTTCCTGCACCTGCGCCGGTGAGCTGATGCGTCGCGCCGGCACGCCCAGGCCCTCGGCGACCCGGGCGAAATCCACCGGCGCCAGCTCGCAGCCGAACTCGGGATTTCCCAGGAACATCATCTGCTCCCACTTGATCTGGCCCAGCGAGCCGTTGTTGATCACGACCACCTTCACGGCCAGCCGATAGCGCGCGCAAGTCGCCAGCTCCGCCAGGCTCATGCCCAGCCCGCCGTCGCCCACCACGGCCACCACCTGCCGGCCCGGATATGCCAGTGCGGCGGCGATGGCATAGGGCAGGCCGCCGCCCATCGACGCCAGCGTGCCCGACACACCGAAGCGCTGGGTCCCGCGGATCTGCAGGTACTGCGCGGCCAGGCCGGTGTTGTGGCCGCAGTCGGTGGCAATGATGGCGTCGTCAGCCAGGCGGCGGTCCAGCTCGTACACCACCCGCTGCGGCTTCATTGGCTCGCCGGGACGGCGTGCGCCGGCCGCCAGTGCGGCCAGCCATTGCTCCTTCCAGCCACGCACCTGCTGCAGGAAG
>CAYVZE010000048.1:0-20146 GCA_964455685.1 uncultured Steroidobacteraceae bacterium | reverse complement strand
ACGAGGCGGTCAACGGCATCCTCGAGCGCACCGGCGCGGTGGATGGCGACCTGGTGTTCTTCGGCGCCGACAAGGCCAAGGTGGTCTGCGACGCGCTGGGCGCGCTCCGGCTCAAGCTGGGCCATGACCTCAAGCTGCTGCAGCCGGGCTGGCGCCCGCTGTGGGTGATCGACTTCCCGATGTTCGAGTTCGATGCGGACGAGAAGCGCTGGGTGGCCATGCACCATCCGTTCACCGCACCGCGCGAGGACGATCCGGCGAAGCTCGCCGCCGACCCGGGCAATGCCGTGGCCCGCGCCTACGACATGGTGCTCAACGGTTCGGAGATCGGCGGCGGCTCGGTGCGCATCCACCGCGCCGAGATGCAGTCGGTGGTGTTCGGCCTGCTGGGCATCGACGCGGAGGAGGCGCAGCGCAAGTTCGGCTTCCTGCTCGATGCGCTCAAGTACGGCGCGCCGCCGCACGGCGGCATTGCCTTCGGCATCGACCGCCTCACCATGCTGATGTCCGGCGCCGAGAGCATCCGCGACGTGATCGCGTTCCCGAAGACGCAGACGGCCGCGTGCCTGCTGACCGACGCGCCGACGACGGTGGGCGAGGCCCAGCTTCGCGAGCTGTCGATCCGTGTCCGCACGCCACAGCCCGCTGGCTAAGGGGACCATCCTCTACGTCCACGGCCTGTGGATGACCGGCGCAGAGGCCTTCATGCTGCGCCGGCGCATGCAGGTGCGCGGCTGGCGCCTGCGCGTCTTTCCCTATTCCTCGCTGGCCGAGACCATGGACCGCGTCGCCAGCCGCTGCGCGCGCATGGCGCAGGAGCTGGCGCAGCGTACGGCCCAGCCGGTGCACCTGGTGGGCCACAGCCTGGGCGGGCTGGTGATCTACCGCATGTTCGAGACCGGCCTGCTGCCGCCGGAAACCTTCTGCCGCGACTTCTGCCGCGTGGTGTTCGTCGGAACGCCGGCACGTGGCAGCGCCGCGGCGCGTGCACTGGCGCAGCACCGCCTGGCGCGGCCGCTGCTCGGCCACGTGGGCGAGCGCGACCTGCTGCGCGGCGTGCCACCACGCTGGACCTTCGCGCCCCAGCTCGGCGTCATCGCTGGTTCCGGCGGCCATGGCCTCGGCATGCTCGTGGCGCGGCTGTCGCGGCCGCACGATGGCACCGTCAGCGTCGAGGAGACCTACATCGAAGGCGCCACCGACCGCTGCGTGCTGCCGGTGAGCCATGTGTCCATGTGCCTGTCGGCGCTGGTGGCCGACCAGGTGGACCATTTCCTCGAGCACGGCCGCTTCGGCAGCAGCGCTGCAGCGGCGATGGCCGGGGCGGGAAATTGACTGTCGCCGCGCTGATCCGCAATCGTACAATCCGGCAATACCCCTTCGGGGTGCTGACATAAGGGAGAGCCCTTGGCGCTGCTGGAAGTCCGCGACCTCTCTGTCTCCTTCCACACCCGCAACGGTGTGGTGCAGGCGGTGCGCAACGTCAGTTTCGATGTCGAGCGAGGGCAGACGCTGGGCATCGTCGGCGAATCAGGCTCCGGCAAGTCGGTCACCTGCTACTCCCTGATGGGCCTGGTGCCCATGCCGCCCGGGCGCATCGATGGCGGCACGGCGCTGTTCAATGGCCGCGACCTGCTCAGGATGCACGGCGAGGAGCTGCGCCAGGTGCGCGGCAACGACATCGCCTTCGTGTTCCAGGACCCGATGACCTGCCTGAACCCCTTCCTTACGGTGGGGGAACAGCTGATCGAGCCGCTGGTGTACCACCGCGGCAAGAGCCGCCGCGAGGCGCGCGCGCGGGCCATCGAGCTGCTGGCCGAGGTGGGCATCCGCGACCCGGAGTCCACCATCGACGCCTGGCCGCACCAGTTCTCCGGCGGCATGCGCCAGCGCGTGATGATCGCGATGGCGCTGATCGCCGAACCCAGCCTGCTGATCGCCGACGAGCCGACCACCGCGCTCGACGTCACCGTGCAGCACCAGATCCTCACGCTGATCAACGAGCTCAGGAAGCGGCGCAACCTCGGCGTGATCTTCATCAGCCACGACCTCGGCGTGGTGGCCGGCCTGGCCGACCAGGTGATGGTGATGCAGCAGGGGCGCGCGGTGGAGCAGGGGCCGGCCCGCCGCATCTTCGCCGCGCCCGAAGCCGACTACACGAAGAAGCTGCTGGCGGCCATTCCCGCAGGCAGCAAGCCCGTGCCTGCGCGCAGCGAGCCGCGCCCGCTGCTGGAGGTGCGCAACCTCACCACCAGCTTCCGCAGCGCCACCGCGCCCGGCGGACGCTTCCTGGCCGTCGACCACGTGGACTTCGACCTGATGCGCGGCGAGGTGCTGGGCCTGGTGGGCGAGAGCGGCTCGGGCAAGTCGACGCTGGGCCGCAGCATCCTGGGGCTGGTGCCGGCGGAGGGCTCGGTGCGCTTCGAAGGCGAGGAGCTCATCGGTCGTTCCGCCGAGGCCATGCGGCCGCTGCGGCGGCGCATGCAGATGATCTTCCAGGATCCCTATGCGTCGCTGAACCCGCGCATGACCATCTACGACACGCTGGCCGAGCCGCTGCTGCTGCACGGGCTCGTCGGGCGGCGCAACCTCGACGCGGCGGTGTTCAGCCTGATGGACGACGTGGGCCTGGCGCGCGCGCATGTGCGCAAGTACCCGCACGAGTTCTCCGGCGGCCAGCGCCAGCGCATCGCCATCGGCCGCGCCATCGCCACCAGGCCGGAGCTGGTCATTGCAGACGAGCCGGTCTCCTCGCTGGACGTGACCATCCAGAAGCAGATCCTGGAACTGCTGCTGGCGCTGGTGGAGAAGCACAACCTCAGCATGCTGTTCATCTCGCATGACCTTGCCGTGGTCCGCTACCTGTGCGACCGGGTGATGGTGATGCGCCACGGGCGCCTGCTGGAGACGGCGCCCACCGAGGAACTCTGGGCGAATCCCCGCACCGACTACGGCCGCATGCTGCTCGCCCATGGCACCACGCGCGGCCTGGCGGATACCGTGGAGGTGGCGCAGGCATGAAGTCCTTCAACCGCAGGGAAGTGCTGCTGGCCGCAATGGCGGGCACGACGCTGGCAGCCTGCGGAAGCGGCGAGCGCCGCGTGCAATCCGGCAATGCCGGCGGCGTGCTGCATTTCGGCAATGGCACCGAGCCGCAGAGCATCGACCCGCATGTTTCCACCGGCGTGCCCGAGTCGCGCCTGCAGTACGCGCTGCTGGAGGGCCTGGTCGGCAAGGATCCGCACACGCTCGAGCCCGTGCCAGGCGTGGCCGAGCGCTGGGAGGTCAGCGAGGATGGCCTGCTGTACCGCTTCTTCCTGCGGCGCGACGCGCGCTGGTCAGATGGCACGCCGCTGACCGCCGAGGACTTCCGCTGGAGCCTGTGGCGCGGGCTGCTGCCGGCCATGGGCAACGAATACGCCTACATGCTGTTCCCGCTGGTGAATGCCGAGCAGTTCCTGAAGTCCGAAGTCACCGACTTCGACCAGGTGGGCGTGAAGGTCATCGACGAGCACACGCTGGAGCTGCACCTCAACGCGCCCACGCCGTACTTCCTGCAGCTGCTCGACCACCACAGCTACTACCCGCTGCCGCGGCACGTGATCGAGAAGTTCGGCGAGGTGACCGACCGTTTCTCGCACTGGACGCGCCCCGGCAACTTCGTCGGCAACGGGCCGTTCACGCTGGTGGAGTGGAAGCTCAACAAGCACGTGCGGGTGGAGAAGAACCCGCACTACTGGGATGCGGACCGGGTGCGGCTGAACGCCATCATGTTCTACCCCACCGAGAACATCGCCACCGAGGAGCGCATGTTCCGCTCCGGGCAGCTGCACGTCACCAACGACATCCCGGTGGACAAGATCCCGCAGTACCGGGCCAGTGGCTCGAAGGCGCTGCGCGTGGAGCCCTACCTGGGGGCCTATTTCTACACGCTGAACACCACCAAACCGGGCCTCGACGACGTGCGCGTGCGCCGCGCGCTGGCCATGGCCATCGACCGCCAGAGCCTGATCGACACGGTCCTGCATGGCGTCAATACGCCGGCCTACGCCGTCACGCCGCCGGGCACGCTGGGCTACCAGCCGCCCAAGCTGTTCGACTTCGACCCCGAGCAGGCGCGGCAGCTGCTGGCCGATGCGGGCTTCCCGGACGGCCGCGGCCTGCCGCCGCTGGAGATCCTCTACAACACGCACGACACGCACCGGAAGATCGCGGTGGCGATCCAGCAGATGTGGAAGAAGTACCTGAACATCAGCGTGTCGATGCTGAACCAGGAGTGGAAGGTCTACCTCGATACCCGCGACTCGGGCAGCTACACCATCTGCCGCTATGGCTGGATCGGCGACTACGTCGACCCGAACTCCTTCCTCGACATGTGGACCAGGGACAGCGGCAACAACAAGACCGGCTGGTCCAACGCGGCCTATGACGAGCTGATCCTGCGCCGCATCCCCAACATGAAGTCGCACGAGGAGCGGCTGGCGGGCTTCTACGAGGCCGAGACCATCCTGATGACCGAGATGCCCATCATTCCGATCTACACCTACGACAACAAGCACCTGGTCGACCCGGTGGTGAAGGGCGCGCCATCCAACATCATGGACTACTTCTCGTTCAGGGACATGTACCTGGAGACCGACGCCTGATGTGGCGCTTCATCCTCTCGCGCCTGCTGCAGGCGATCCCGGTGCTGCTGGTGGTGATCACGGCCACCTTCTTCCTGGTGCGCTTCGCGCCCGGCGGCCCCTTCGACCAGGAGAAGGAGGTCATCCCCGAGGTCAAGCGCGCGCTGGAGGCGCAGTACCGGCTGGACCAGCCGCTGCTGTCACAGTACGGCAGCTACCTGAAGGACCTGCTGCGGGGTGACCTGGGGCCGTCGTTCAAGTATCCGGGCCGCAGCGTCAACGAGCTGATCGCGGCCGGATTCCCGGCCACGGCAGAGCTGGGCCTGTATGCGCTGCTGGTGGCCATCGTGCTGGGCATGTCGGCCGGCATCATGGCCGCGCTGTGGCCGAACACCTGGCGCGATTACCTGCCGATGTCGCTGGCGATGATCGGCATCGGCCTGCCCACGCTGCTGCTCGGTCCCATCCTGGTGCTGGTGTTCGGCGTGTGGCTGGAGTGGCTGCCGGTGTCGGGCTGGGGTGACCTGCCCGGCGACAAGGTGCTGCCCAGCCTGACGCTGGGCGCGGCCTATGCCGCCTACATCGCGCGCCTGACCCGCGGCGGCATGCTCGAGGTGATGTCGCAGGACTACATCCGCACCGCGCGGGCCAAGGGCCTGCCCGAGCGGGTGGTGGTGTTCAAGCACGCGCTGCGCGGCGGCCTGATCCCGGTGGTGGCCTTCCTCGGGCCGGCGTTCGCGGCGCTGCTGTCCGGCTCCTTCGTGGTCGAGACCGTGTTCCAGATCCCCGGCCTGGGCCGCTTCTTCGTGCAGGCCGCCTTCAACCGCGACTACACCATGGTGCTCGGCACTACCACCTTCCTGGCGGTGCTGATCATCGTCTTCAACCTGCTGTCGGACATCCTGGCCGCCTGGCTCAATCCGCGCATGCGCACCGCGATGCAGGCCCGCCCATGAGTGCCACCGGGGAATCCATCCGTTTCGAGCAGGGCACCTCGCTGTGGCAGGACGCCTGGGCGCGCCTGCGACACAACCGCCTGGCGGTGGCCAGCGGCATCGTGTTCGGCCTCATCGTGCTGGCCTGCGTGGCGGGGCCCTGGATCAGCCCCTATGGGTACGAGGAGCAGGACCTGGTGCTGGGTGCCGCGCCGCCGTCGGCCGCGCACTGGTTCGGCACCGACACCTTCGGGCGCGACCTGCTCACGCGCGTGCTGTACGGCGGGCGGGTGTCGCTGATGGTGGGCCTGATCGCCACCGCGGTGGCGCTGCTGATCGGCGTGACCTGGGGCTCGATCGCCGGCTACTTCGGTGGCCGCGTGGACGCGGTGATGATGCGCATCGTCGACATCATCTACGCGCTGCCGTTCATGATCTTCGTGGTGCTGCTGACGGTGGTGTTCGGGCGCAGCATGCTGCTGCTGTTCCTGGCCATCGGCGCGGTGGAGTGGCTGACCATGGCGCGCATCATCCGCGGCCAGATCCAGGCGTTGCGGCACCAGGAGTTCGTCGAGGCGGCCATCTCGCTGGGCCTGCCGCGGCGGACCATCATCGCCCGCCACCTGATCCCCAATGCCGTCGGTCCGCTGATCGTCTACACCACGCTGACCATCCCGGCGGTGATGCTGCTGGAGGCCTTCATCTCCTTCCTCGGCCTGGGCGTGCAGCCGCCCATGTCCTCCTGGGGCTCGCTGATCTCCGAGGGCGCGGACTCGATGGAGGAATACCCGTGGCTGCTGATCTTCCCGGGCATCGCGCTGTCGGTGACGCTGTTCGCGCTGAACTTCATCGGCGATGGCCTGCGCGATGCGCTGGACGTGAGGGCGTCGAAGGACTGAGCGCAATCCACGCCGGGCGCGGTTGCGCCCGGCGTGGCTGGCCTCCTGGCGTCCGCGCTGCCGGGCCTCAGCCTGCGGGCCCGGCCAGCGAGCGCAGCTCGTAAAGCAGGGCGTGCGCCTCGCGCGGCGAGAGCGCATCCGGGTCCAGTGACGCCAGCCGTTCGCGCAGCGGATCGGGCTGCGGTTCTGCCGCGGCGGTGCCGGCTGCCGGTTCATCGTGGAAGGGCAGCGCCTGCTGCGGCGAGGGCAGGGCTTCCGCCTTCGCATCCCGCTGCGCCTCCAGTGCCGCCAGGTACTTGCGCGCTGCCGCGATCACCGGCTGCGGCACGCCGGCCAGGCGCGCCACCGCCAGGCCGTAGCTGCGGTTGGCCGGGCCTTCCTTCACCGCGTGCAGGAACACCAGCTCCTCGCCATGCTCGGTGGCGTCCAGGTGCAGGTTCACCACGCCGGGCAGCTCCTCGGCCAGGCTGGTCAGCTCGAAGTAGTGCGTGGCGAACAGCGTGAACGCGCCCACCTTCGTGGCCAGGTGCCGCGCCACCGCCCAGGCCAGTGACAGGCCGTCGAAGGTGCTGGTGCCGCGGCCGATCTCGTCCATCAGCACCAGGCTCTGGGCGGTGGCGTTGTGCAGGATGTTGGCGGTCTCGGTCATCTCCACCATGAAGGTGGAACGGCCGCCGGCCAGGTCGTCCGCTGCGCCGATGCGCGTGAACACGCGGTCGATGGGGCCGATCACCGCCGAGCGCGCCGGCACGTAGCTGCCCATGTGCGCCAGCACCGCGATCAGCGCCGCCTGGCGCATGTAGGTGGACTTGCCGCCCATGTTCGGGCCGGTGACGATGAGCATGCGGCGCGAGTCATCGAAGTGCAGGTCATTGGCCACGAACTGCGTGCCGCTGTACTGCTCCACCACCGGGTGGCGACCGGCCTCCACCTTGAACACGGTGGCGTCGGTGAGCTCGGGCTCCACCCAGCGCAGCGTGTCGGCGCGCTCGGCCAGGTTGTTCAGTGCATCCAGGCTGGCCAGGGCCGCGGCCGAGTCCTGCAGCGCGGGCAGGGCGGCGATCAGCTGGTCGAGCACGCCGTCGTAGAGCTCCTTCTCGCGCGCCAGCGCCTTGTCGCGTGCGCCCAGCACCTCGTCCTCGAACTTCTTCAGTTCGGGCGTGATGAAGCGTTCGGCCGACTTCACCGTCTGGCGGCGCAGGTAGTCCGCCGGCACCTTCTCCGCATGCGCACGCGGGATCTCGATGAAGAAGCCCTGCACGCGGTTGTAGCCGAGCTTGAGCTGCGGGATGCCGGAGCGCTCGCGCTCCTTCTTCTCCAGCTCGAGCAGGAACTCGTCGGTGTTGGTGGCGATGCGGCGCAGCTGGTCCAGCGTGGCGTCGTAGCCGGCGGCGATCACGTCGCCGTCGCGCAGCAATGCGGAAGGCTCTTCGGCGATGGCCGACTGCAGCAGGTGGAGCTGCTCGGGGTGCTGGCCGATGCGCTGGGCCAGCGAGCGCACCAGCGGGATGTCGGCGCCGTTGAGCGCCGCGTGCACGGCCGGCAGCTGGGCCAGCGAGGTGCGCAGCTGCACCAGGTCGCGCGGGCGGGCCGAGCGCAGTGCCACGCGGGCCAGCACGCGCTCCAGGTCGCCGATGGGGCGCATGGCCTCGGCCAGCGCCTCGAAGCGGCGGGATTCGCCCAGCGCCTGCACGGCGGCATAGCGCTGGCGCAGCACGCCGCGGTCGCGCAGCGGGCGGTTCAGCCAGCGGCGCAGCTCGCGCGCGCCCATGGCGGTGGCGGTGCGGTTCAGCAGCGCGAACAGCGTGGCGTCGTCATTGCCGCCGAGGCTGCGGTCCAGTTCCAGGTTGCGGCGCGTGGCCGCATCCAGCTGCAGGCCTTCGTCGCGGGTCTGCACCGAGATCGCGCGGATGTGGGGCAGGGCGGCCTTCTGCGTGTCGCGCGCGTACTGCAGCAGCGCGCCCGCAGCCCGCAGGCCCGCGGTCAGCTCCTCCGCGCCGAAGCCGGCGAGGTCCCTGGTGCCGAACTGCTCGGTCAGCAGGCGGCGGGCCGAGTCCAGCTCGAAGTGCCAGGGCGGGCGCAGGCGGGTGTTGGGCAGGTGGTCGCGCCGCTGGTCCTCGGGCAGCAGCAGTTCGGCCGGCCGCAGGCGTTCCAGCTCCGCCGCCACCTCCGCGGCGTCGCCCAGCTCGCTGGTGCAGAAGCGGCCGCTGGCCAGCTCCAGCCAGGCCAGGCCGTGCCGCTCGCCGTCGAACACCAGCGCCGCCAGCAGGCTCTCGCGCTGGCGGTCGAGCAGGGCGTCCTCCACCAGCGTGCCCGGCGTCACCACCCGCACCACGCGCCGCTCCACCGGGCCCTTGGACTTGCCCGGGTCGCCGATCTGCTCGCAGATGGCCACCGACTCGCCCCGCCGCACCAAGCGGGCAAGGTAGTTCTCCACGCTGACCACCGGCACGCCCGCCATGGGGATGGGCTCGCCGGCCGACTGCCCGCGCGTGGTCAGGGCGATGTCGATCAGCGAGGCCGCCCGCCGGGCGTCCTCGTAGAACATCTCGTAGAAGTCGCCCATGCGGTAGAAGAGCAGGACGTCGGGGTATTCCGCCTTGATGCGCAGGTACTGCTGCATCATAGGCGTATGGTTTAAGACCTCCTCCGGCTTCGTGCTCTGCATCACCTTTATCCGTGAGTTCTCGTTTAAATTCAATAGTTTATGCGTATAAATGCGGTCAATCTTACGCTCTTCCCTGGCCTGTACACGCTTCCCTCGGGGCTTTCATCTCTTCCCGTGTCGGCTAACGTTCCGGCTAATTTTCGACCGCGAAAAATTAGCCGGATGGCCCGGGATCCCTTCGGGCTCGCCGCATGTTCTCAAGGCTCGAGCCGCACGACAATGAGCAGCATGAAGACCCCGATTTTCCGTACCCTGGCTGACCTAGAAGCCATCCCGCCGCCCACGGATAAGCCTGCGATCTACGCCCGGCACGAATCAGAGCCCTGGTTCGGCTGCTGCATCATGCGCCCGAAGAAGAACGGCGATGTTACCCGGCAGTATTTCGTTCGGCTCGGTGATGAGCGCAAGCGATTCGCACACACCGCGGAGATGTCGTTCACTGAAGCGCGGAAAGAAGCGAAACGCTTGCACGCCGAATACGAGGCTGAAGGCAAGCCGGCGACTTACACCCTCCGGCAACTCTGGCAGATCGTGCGCAAGGAGAAGCTACGCGCCGGTGCCTGGTCAGAGACGACTCTCGAGAACTATGAGCGATTCGTTCCGCCGGAAGGCGAGCGGGATCCGCAGAAGATGCCGACCACCGCGACGTACATTCTCGGGTTGTGGGATTTAAAACTCGGGCAATGCACGACCGAGAAGCTGCAGTCGGTGCTCGACCAAGCGGAAGAGGAGATCCAGCGTCGCCACGCTCGTCGCAAGCGGTCCAGGTACACCGGGCGCGCGACGATCACGTCCCTTGGCCGCTGGCTGCACATGATGTTCGAGTACGCAGTCAAAGAGAACTGGCTGCGCAAGAACCCGATGTCGCCGCTATCGAACAAGGGCTATATGCAGGCCGGCGAACCGCGGGCGGTTGCTCTGCGTTCCGACGACATCCCGGCTTTCTGGTCTTGGCTGCATTCACGTGCGCACCCTGCGGCACGCGACTTCATCCTGATCTGTCTGTTTATGGGGCTGCGTCGCTCGGTCGTCGCAAACCTCAAGTGGGAGCAGATCGACATTAAGCGCCGCACGATGCTTGTGCCGCCGAACGTGCGCGGCAATAAGCGCCGCAAGTGGGTCGTGTTTCCCATCCCGGACTACCTTATGGAACACGTGTTCCTCCCGCGGTGGAATGCTCCCGATCGGCACCCAGTGTGGGTCATCGAATCGAACAAGCGCCCGGGCGAGCCATACACGTCCGTGCGTACCCTGCTGAGCGGTGAGTCGAAGGCGAAGAAGCGCGGCAAGGCCTTCTCCCTGCTCGAGCGCACGGGAATCTCCCTGTCGCCTCACGCCTTCCGCAGGACCGGAGCGACTTGGGTATTCACGGCGAACGGCGGCGACATGCTCATCACGAAGCGCTTTCTATCGCACGTACTGCACTCGTCGCTTGTACGCGAAGCGGTCACGACCGGCTACGTCGTCACTGAGATTGAGCAGATGCGCGAGGCGATGAACAAAGCCGTCGACTTCGCACTCAAGGCCGCTACCCAAGGGCTCACCGAGGACGCCCGTGCTGCATACGACCAGGCCCGCGAGATCGAAGGCGTCGGCATCGACACCCGCGAGGCCCGCGGTGGGAGCGATAAAGCCGCAGCGTGAGATCCGCGCCCGAACGTTGCTATACACACTCGACCGGGACACTGACGGTCGGGGCCTGGGAACCCCAGGAAGAGCCTCCACCTGCGGGTGGGGGCTTTTCTTTGTGGAGTTTCCGTGCGGCGTTCGGAATTGAACTGTGCGCACAACAAAAACTCGGGGATATATTGAGAAGAGACTCACAGTTTGAGGCTGTAGATGTACTCAATGAAGAACCTCAATCCTGCGGACCTTGCGCTGCTCCGCGAGGACGACGCGTTGCTCGAGGCGCGTGCTGAGCACGTGCGCTTCTTCCCGGGCGGTCGGATTGCTCTCACAGATCGCGGAGAGGCGTTCTATCGGGCTGTGTGCATCCTCCTCAAACTGTCACCCACGGAAGTGGACGCCCTCACGACGACAGATGCCCTGCGAAAGTTCGTGCTAAAGATCCACAGCCTGCACCTTGCTGCTGAGCACGGGGTCGAGATTGATGGAATCGATCCGGACGAAGCGATTCGAGTCCTGAAGACGCTGGCCACGATGTCCGTCGAGGGCATGGTCGACTACGTGCGGCAGTACGAGGCGTGTGCCGCGGCTCGCGGTCAGGTTGTTTGGGTCGACTTCAAGAATCGCACGCGCATCCTGCACTGAAGCCGCAGCCCTAAAAAAGGAGCCCCCGAAAGGGGGCTCATGAATGAGGGTACCAGTTATGGTCACTTGGGCACTGAAGGCTAGGCTACTCGCTTTAAGCGAATCGCTTCGGCTCGTGCGTCTGCCGCAGCTGCTTTCGTGCGCGCTTTGTCCAGTTCCGCTTGCAGCTTCGTGGCTTTGTTGAACTCCTCTCGCAGTTTTTCTTCGTCCCACACTCTCGCGTTCTGCTCGATCAGTTGAATCTGTGCGTCGAGGTCTTCGCGCGCAGTCTGAGCATCGAGTGCTTGCAAAGCCGCCCACGTACTTGCCAAGTTCTGCACTGGAAACAGTACGGCTGCTTTCACGGCAGAGAGTGCTTTAGAGAATGCATGCACTGTTGACTCCTACGTTAACGTATTGCCTTGAATGGGCACGGTGATCAGCCGTGCAACACGTATAGCAACTGTGCTTTTAAACTCCGCGAGGGTGTGCGACAGTCAGCCGCCGTGAGACCCAGCCGGACTGGACCGGGTTCGGGGCAAAACAAAAACGGATTTGCGGGCGCGAAAAGAGCCCGAACGGGAGTGAGGGCGAAGAGCGCGACCGCGCTCACTGGATGCTAGGTCGCGGTGTGTGCTCCTCGGCTCTCCGAGAGCACTTCGGCTTGAACAGACTGTTGTGTTTGCCAGAGCAGATAGGCTTCGACGGTTAGGCCACACGCTGCCGCTTGTGCGAGCACGTCGCCAGCCGGCGAGCGAGCGTGAGCGAGTGAGACGGCGACTAAACCGTGCTCTGGATGGACGACCGGAAGGATGATGTAACGAGAAGGGCGCATCTCCTATTGAGTTTCACGTAAATGGTTGACGGGTTACCACGCCAATTCCGCCTGTTTCCAAAACGCCGTTACCAGCGTGGGGCGTCGCTGCATGCCGCGCAGTTTGCGCCGGGCAACATCGCTGAGTTGAGCGAAGTCATGGGCGCAGAAGTTCGCCAGCGCATGGTGTTTCAAGTAGCCCCAGACGTACTCCACCGGATTCAGTTCGGGTGCGTAGGCGGGCAACCGCTCGAGCTGGATCGCTCCGCGCGTTGTCTCGACAAACTCCCGCACCAGACGGCTGCGATGAGCTTGGAGTCCATCCCAGATGATGAGCAGCTTCTTGCCAACGGTTTGGTGCAACGCCCGCAAGAACTCGATGATCTGCGGGCTTTTGATCGTGCCGGGGAAGAGCCGAAAGTAGAAACGATAGAAGGTGACCCCAGCGATCGCCGAGAGCTGATGCCAATTGAAGTGGTATTGAAGGACGGGTGTTTGGCCTTTCGGCGCCCAGGTACGGACTCGGGTTGGACGCTCGGAGAGCCCCGACTCGTCCACAAAGACGATTACGCGGCCGTTTTTTGCGGCGTTTTTTTTAAAGTCGGCCAGCGCTTCTTCTTCCAAGCGGCAATGGCCGCTTCGTCGCGCTCCAGCGCCTTGTTGCTCGGTCGCTGTACGCTGAACCCCAGTTTGCCGAGCAGTCGCCACACCTGTGTATGGCTGTATCGCACACCAAAGCGCCGTGCGATCAACTCGCCCACTCGCTTCAGCGTCCACAGCTCGGTGGCAAAACCTTGCGCGAGCGCGCCTGCCTTGAGCAGCTGTACCAGCTCTGCACGTTGGTCCGTCTCGCCCCCGGCTTGTTCTCTCGGGTCCAGAGAACTCATGGCGCGCCACCGAGAGATGTCCTCGTGGTCACGAAACCCAAGGCAACGGCGCAGAGGCATAGCAGCAGCGACAGCAGAACGTTGCCTGCAGCCCGCGCCCGCGCGCCATCACGCAGCAGGTTCCAGGTTTGCAGGCTGAAGGAAGATACGGTCGTATAGCTGCCGAGAAAGCCGGTGACGGCTGCGGGCCAGGCAAGGGACGTTTCGGCGAAGACGCCGCTGTCGGTAGCGGCTGCCAATACACCGACGGCAAAGGCGCCGGTCGCGTTCACGACCAGCGTGCCCCATGGGAAGGACTCACCGAAGCCGCGGGCGACCAGCCCGGAGACAAGAAAACGTGCCGCGCCGCCGGCCGCGCTCGTCACTGCCAGCAAGACCAGCAGGCTCCAGGTCATCTGTGCCCGGTCCAAGGAAGGCGCCAAAAGCGCTTCCGGCGGCTGGCCGGCGCGCCCGCACAGCGAATCGAGTCCGGTCGGAGCAATGGAGCTCGCTGATGCTGCAACAACGCGAATAACGCCTTTCGAGAACTCCGCCCTTCAGTCGGCGCCAGACGGCAACCTGCCTGGCTGTCGGTGCGGGCGGCAGCCTGCAGGTGCTGAGGAGCCGGGCAACCTCGGCCATGGCCTGATGGATAGTGGAGAATAATAGCAAGTGAGGCTGCGGCCGCAGGTTGCCTCGCCGGTACCCGCGCGGGCACTACCGCGGGTCAGTTCCCTCCGTGCCTCGGTGGCCGGCCAATATCGACGGTGCCGGAGATTTCAACGAGCAGCTTTTTGACGATTGCCGTTGAGAATGACTCGAGGTTCTCAACCACCACCAATAAAGCACCGGGGCCACCGATGACCTCTTCCCGAAAGTATCGGTCGAGGGCCGGCTCCTCTGTCAGGATCGGCAGTCCATTGATGATGAAACCCGCGTCGACCTCCTCGTCGCGCGCGAGAGAGGCACGGCGGCCATTGTTGTTGGAGCGGTCACCGGAAATGTCCATGACCTTATCTCCTTGGGAGTACTCTGCGAGGATGATGCTTTCGCGTCCGGGGAGCGGGCGATGCTCACCCAGACAGCACCTCGTGCGCCGACTCTACTACTCGGGGTCTGTGGTCGGTACTGCTCACGCAGTTTCATCCGGCGGGCTGCCGGCCCTTGCAGAACTCGTCATGCAGCGCTTCGATGATGCGAGTGACCACGCCCGGCGCCAGCGAATAGAGAACACTCTGCGATCTGCGCACCGTCGTGACGATTCCGGGCTGCCGCAGGACCGCCAGATGCTGCGATAGGGCGGACTGACTGAGCGGCACACGCTTGTTGAGCTCGCTGACCGACAGCGGTCCTTCCGCCAGGTGACAGAGGATTGCGAGTCGCTGCTCATTGGCGAGCGCCCGCAACAGCGCAGCCGCCTGCGCAGCGTGAGGCTGCATGTCGCGCGCAGCTCGCATGATGGCTGGAGCGCGTGCTCGTTGCGTGCCGTCTCGTTTCATGCGTCCCGGGATGCTCACGGATACTCCTTCGACTTCCGGGTGCGGGAATATTAATCCGTAGTTGCTAAATTAGCAACGTCGAATATAATGACTCCGCGGCGGGAGCAAGTCACTCGCCGCACGCCCGGTTCTCGACGTTGCCGCGGCCGGCTTGCGGTTCCTGCGGATGGGAAGACCGGGTGACAGCAGACTGGTCGTGTCCCTGCTCGGGATGCGATCGAAGGAGACGAGCCATGACCATCGATCGAATCGTCCTAGCCTTCGCCGGCTCCATGGTACTGCTGAGCCTGCTGCTTGGGCATCTGGTGAGCCCTTACTGGCTGATCCTCGCGGCCTTCGTGGGCTTCAATCTCTTCCAGTCGGCATTCACGGGGTTCTGTCCGCTGGCCATCCTTCTTAAGAAGTTCGGTGTGGCTCCCGGCCCCGCATTCCGTTGATGAAGGCTTGAAATGACCGCTTCCTTTGCGGCACGACGCTCCGTCGCGGTGCTGCTGAGCATGCTGGCGCTCGCCGCATGCGAGGAGTCCGCCCGAGTCACCGAGTCCGCATCCCCGCCGGAGCTCGAGTCCGTCACCGTTCGGCCTCGCCTGACACCCGTTGAGCGCGAGCTCGACGGGACGATCGAGGCGGTCAATCAGAGCACCGTGGCGGCACAAACCTCCGGCCGGGTGTCCGAGATCCTCTACGACGTCAATGACTTCGTGCCGGCCGGCGCGGTCATCGTGAGACTGCGCGCGACGGAGCAGCGCGCCGGGCTGCTTCAGGCTCAGGCGGCTCTGCGCGAGGCCACGGCCCGCGAAGCCGAGGCCCAGGAGCAGTTTCGGCGCATCGAGGACATGTACGACCGCAAGGTCGTGCCGAAGGCAACCTACGACCAGGCCAAGGCGAACCGCGACGCCGCCGTAGCAAGGCTCGCCGCGGCACAGGCGGCGCTCGAGAGTGCGCGCGAAGGCGTCGCTTACACGGAGATTCGCGCGCCGTACGCGGGGATCGTAACGAAGCGGCACGTCGAGGTCGGCGAGACCGTCGCTCCCGGCACACCGATCATGAGCGGGTTCTCACTGCAGTACCTGCGCGTCGCAGTCGACATCCCGCAGTCCGCCGTCGAGCAGGTCCGCCGGATCAGGAAGGCGGCGGTCTATGTCGATGACCGGCGGATCGAGGCTACCCGTCTCACGATCTTCCCCGAGGCATCCGCGCCCTCCAACACGTTCCGTGCCCGTGTGGAGCTTCCGGAGAACGCCACCGATCTGTACCCGGGCATGTACGTGAAAGTCGGATTCGTGGTGGGCGAGGTCGAGCGTCTGCTCGTTCCAAGGAACGCGGTGGTCACGCGCAGTGAGGTCACTGCCGTGTACGTGATCGAACCGGACAACCGCGTCACGATGCGCCATGTACGGCTCGGCCGCCGGTTCGACGACGAAGTCGAAGTGCTCGCGGGCCTCGCCGCCGGAGAGCGGGTCGTCGTGGATCCTCTGGTGGCGATGAGACATCTGCAGCCGGACGCGCCGGCGCCGGGACCGCGGCAATGAGCGAAGCGTTGGGCTTCAGCGGACGGCTCGCCCGGCTGTTTCTCGGCAGCCGGCTCACGCCGCTGCTGGCGCTCGCCGCGCTCCTGATGGGTGCGTTCGCCGTCCTGGTGACGCCCCGGGAGGAAGAGCCGCAGATCGATGTCACTTTCGCCAACATCTTCATTCCTTTCCCGGGAGCCTCGGCCGAGCAGGTCGAGAATCTGGTCTCCTCACCCATGGAACAGGTGCTCGGCGAGATTTCCGGCGTGGAGCACATCACGTCCGTTTCGCGTCCCGGACTGGCCGTGCTCGGCGTGCAGTTCGAGGTGGGAGAGCCGCGCACTGAAGCCATCGTTCGCCTCTACAACGCCATCTACTCGAACCAGGACTGGCGCCCTCAGAACGTCGGTATCCTGCAACCGCTCGTCAAGCCGAAAGGCATCGACGACGTTCCCATCGTTACGCTCACCTTGTGGACGGCAGACCCGCGGCGTGGCGCACACGAGCTCGGGCAGGTCGCACGATCCATCGAGACGGAGATCAAGCGTGTCCCCGGCACACGCAACGTCTACACCGTGGGCAGTCCGCAAAGCACCGTCCACGTCCAGCTCGATCCGCAGAAGCTCTCCGGGTATGGGCTTACGGTCGGTGATCTCACACGCGCCCTCGTTGCTGCGAATGCCGTTCGGCACGTCGGCACCGTCGTCGATCGCGGTCAGGCAGTACCCGTGGAAGCCGGCTCGTTTCTCGCCAGCCGCGACGACGTCGCCGGTCTGATCGTCGCCCTGCACGACGGCCGGCCGGTCTTCCTGGAGGACGTGGCCGATGTGTCGGCGGGCCCCGACCAGCCCGAGGCGTATGTCTGGATGGGCACCGGTCCGGCCGCCGCTACGGCGGGTCTGCCGGAGATCGCCCATGCGCCGGCCGTGACGATCGCGGTATCCAAGAAGCCGGGCGAGAACGCGATCGACGTGGCGAATCAGGTCATCCGCAGAGTCGAGCAGCTCCGCGGCACGTACATACCCGATGGTGTCGAGATCACGGTCACGCGCAACTACGGCGAGACGGCGAACGACAAGGCGCAGACGCTGATCCAGAAGCTGCTGTTCGCCACAGCGTCAGTCGTGCTGCTGGTCGTGCTTACGATGGGGCGCCGCGAGGCCGTCGTAGTCGGGGCGGCAGTGCTTGTGACGCTGGCCGCCACGCTGTTCGCCTCGTGGGCGTGGGGCTTCACGATCAATCGCGTGTCGCTGTTCGCCCTCATCTTCTCCATCGGCATCCTGGTGGACGATGCGATCGTCGTCGTCGAGAACATCCACCGCCACATGCGCATTGGCGGCGGCACGCTGTGGGAGCTCATCCCGCGCGCGGTCGACGAGGTCGGTGGGCCGACGATTCTTGCGACCTTCACGGTCATCGCGGCGCTGCTGCCGATGGCGTTCGTCAGCGGCCTGATGGGCCCGTACATGAGTCCCATCCCCATCAATGCCAGCATGGGCATGCTGATCTCGCTCGCCGTGGCGCTGATCTTCACGCCATGGATGTGCCGGAAGCTCCTCGGCGGGCGACAGGCACCGGAAGGCGGTCACGCCGGGAGTCCACGGCTTGCGGCCCTGTTCGAGCGCTACATGCGGCCGTTTCTGTCGGGTCCGCGCGCACGCGCGCGCAGACACCGGCTCTATGCCGGCATCCTGATCGCCATCGTGCTCGCCGTCGGCCTCCTGGTCGTGGAGCTCGTGGTCCTGAAGATGCTGCCGTTCGACGACAAGTCGGAGTTCCAGGTCGTCGTCAACATGCCGGAGGGCACGGCGGTGGAAACGACGGCGCGCGTGCTCGATGAGCTCTCCCACGTTCTTGAGCAGGTGCCCGAGGTAAGCCATTACCAGGCCTACGCAGGCACGGCGACACCGATCAACTTCAACGGCCTGGTGCGCCAGTACTACCTGCGCAGCAGCCCGGAGCTCGGCGACATCCAGGTCAACCTGGTCGACGCGGACCACCGCGACCGCAAGAGTCACGACATCGCGCTCGCGGTGCGGCCGGCGCTCGCCGAGATCGGCCGCAAGTACGGCGCATCGGTGCAGGTCGTGGAGGTGCCGCCAGGCCCGCCGGTGATGGCGCCGATCGTGGCCGAGGTCTACGGGCCGCGCTATGCCGACCAGCGGCGGCTCGGAGCCGAGATCCGCAGGATCTTCGAAAGCACGGCCGACATCGTCGACGTGGACGACAGCATGGAGGAGCCTGCTCCGCGCTTCATCATCGAAGTCGATCGTCAGAAGGCGGCGCTGCTCGGCGTGTCGCAGGAGCAGCTCGTGCAGACGCTGGCTATAGGACTGCAGGGGGCGGACGTCACGTACGTTCACATGGACCGCGAGCGCCATCCCATTCCGGTCCGCGTCGAGCTCCCGGTGGCCGACCAGGCGGACGTTCGGCATCTCCTGGAGCTCGAGGTGCGCGCAGCGAGCGGAGCGCGCGTGCCGCTTTCAGAGCTCGTCGAGGTGCGCGAATCGCTGTGGGATGGGGCGATCTACCACAAGGACCTGCTGCCCGTGGTGTACGTCACGGGCGACATGGCCGGACGTCTCGACAGCCCGCTCTACGGCATGTTCGCGCTCGTCGGCCGCATCGCGCGCGAGATCGGACTGGAGCAGCGCTTCACGACCCAGCCGGACGATCCCAATTCCCTGGCGATCAAGTGGGACGGCGAATGGCAGATCACATACGAGACCTTCCGCGACATGGGACTCGCGTACTCGGTCGGACTCGTTCTCATCTACCTGCTGGTCGTAGCGCAGTTCGGCGCATACGCGCTGCCTCTCATCATCATGGCGCCGATCCCGCTCACCGTCATCGGCGTGATGCCCGGGCACGCGCTCCTCGGAGCGCAGTTCACGGCGACGTCCATGATCGGCATGATCGCTCTGGCGGGCATCATCGTCCGGAATTCCATCCTGCTGGTCGACTTCATCGCCGCAGAGGTGCGTGCAGGCCGACCGCTGGAGGATGCCGTGATCCGCGCGGTGGCGATCCGGACGCGACCCATCGCCCTGACCGCTCTCGCGGCCATGATCGGTGCGCTCTTCATTCTCGACGATCCCATCTTCAACGGGCTCGCCGTGTCGCTCATCTTCGGCATCTTCGTCTCGACCGCGCTCACGCTGGTCGTGATTCCGGTCCTTTACTTCGCATACGAGAGGAGGCGCCAGGCGCGCGCCGCAGCCACGGGGGGATGATCCATGGCACACATCGCAATCATCGGCGCCGGCATCGGAGGGGTTCCCTGCGCGTTCGGGCTGTGCAAGAAGCTCCGTGATGCGCACCAGGTCACGCTCATCGGCACGTCGCCGTACTTCGAGTTCACTCCGTCGAACCCGTGGATCGCGATCGGCTGGCGCGAGCGTGAGCGGACCCGCATCGAGCTGAGCGAGCCCCTCGAGGCCAAAGGTATCCGCTGGATACCCGAGCCTGTCGAGGCGATCGACGCGACAGCGAAGGTGCTGACGCTGCGCGGCGGGCAGCGCCTGAGCTACGACTATCTCGTCATCGCCACCGGACCTCGGCTCGCCTTCGACGAAGTGCCCGGCCTGGGCCCGGAGGGATATACCGAATCGGTGTGCACGCAGGATCACGCAGTGCACGCATGGAATGCCTACCAGGAGCTCCTGAAGAGTCCAGGACCGATCGTGGTCGGCGCGGCGAGCGGCGCAAGCTGCTTCGGTCCGGCGTATGAATTCGCCTTGCTCGTCGATGCGGATCTGCGCAAGCGCAAGCTGCGCGACCGGGTTCCCATGACGTACGTGACGAGTGAGCCGTACATCGGCCATATGGGTCTCGGGGGCGTCGGTGACAGCAAGGGACAGATGCAAGTCGTGGAGCACGACGACGATGGCCGGCCGAAGAAGGAGCACATCCTGCCGTTCGCGTACAGCATGGTGATCCCGGCGTTCGGCGGCGTGCAGGCGGTGGCGGCTGTGCCCGGGCTGTGCAATCCCCGCGGCTACGTGCTCGTGGATACACACCAGCGCTCGCTCGCGTACACGAGCATCTTTGCGGTCGGTGTATGCGTTGCGATTCCGCAC
>CAYVZE010000047.1:0-20273 GCA_964455685.1 uncultured Steroidobacteraceae bacterium | reverse complement strand
TGGGCATGTGGACGGTGACGCTGCTGCTGAAGCCGCTGATCGTCACCGCACACCTCGCCGGCGGCCTGACCACGATGTCACTGCTGTGGTGGCTGTGGATGACGCTGCGGCGCATGTCCTCGAACCCGTGGTCGGGCACGCGCAAGGCGCGCGCCGGCGGCAATGCCGCCGCGCTGCTGCTGCCTGCGCCGCTGAAGCTGCGCAAGCTGGCGCTGGTGGGCCTCATCGCGCTGGCGATCCAGATCCTGCTCGGCGGCTGGACCAGCTCCAACTATGCCGCGGTGGCCTGTCCCGATTTCCCGACCTGCCAGGCGTCGTGGTGGCCTGAGGCCGACTATGGCGAGGCCTTCGTGCTGTGGCGCGGCCTCGGCATCAACTACGAGGGCGGCGTGCTCTACCACCCGGCACGCGTGGCCATCCACTTCACCCATCGCCTGGGCGCGGTGCTCGCCACGCTCGCCTTGCTGCTGGCCGCGGTGATCACGCTGGTTCGTCGCAGCGAGGGCAACAGCCGGGTCGCGGCGGTGCTGGTGCTGGCCGCGCTCGTGCTGCAGTTGATGATCGGCATCTTCATGGTGACGCGCGGCTTCCCGCTGTGGCTGGCCACGGCGCACAACGCCGGCGCAGCGCTGCTGTTGCTGGCGACGCTGGCGCTGAATCGCGCATTGCGACGGGCCTGATGCCGCGCGGGGCAAGTCCCCGCCTTCCACGCAAGCCAGGGCGGCGGGTGGCGACACCCGCCGCTTTTTTTTCGACGTGCGGCGATACGCGCAAGTCGTGGCCAATCCCCCCGGAGGGCCCGGCGCAACCTTGTATGCTCTTGCCGCCGGGTGGTCCGGCCAGAAGAAACAAAGGAAGCGACCGAATGGAATTGAAGGTGGTGGGGATCCTGGGGGTGGCGGTGGCCGCGATGATGGCAACGGCATGCGCGTCGCCGCAGAAGGTGCAGGTGGGCGGCAGCCAGTACCGCGTCGTGCAGCGGGACGGCGAGGAATACCTGTGCCGGAACGAGACGGTGACCGGCTCACGCGTGTCCACGACCGAGGTGTGCCGCACGCGGCGGCAGATCGAGGAGGCCCAGGAAGACGTGCGGCGCCTGCAGACGCCGGCCTTCGACGTCGACGTGCCGGATGGTGCACCGGGTGCCTATTGAGGCCATTCCACGGCGACTTTCTCGCAACATAAATCGGTGCCCCGGCAGTGAGCGATAACCAATAGACAGGTGACTATGTACTTGCGCCGCGGGGAATTGCCGAAAAGAATGCCGCCAGACTCACATTAAGAGTTTGAAAATCAGCCCGCGCCGGCTTGAAAAAGGCCGCGTGCGGGCTTTCGCAAGCGTCATCTTCTGAGGGGGAATCCGGTGTCAAATTCACATGCCAGTTCCGGGCAGAATCTTGTTCGGGCAGCCGTCGTCGCCGCTATCGGCACGGCGGTTCTCATGGGCCATGGTACCCGCGCCACAGCACAGAACGCGGGTGACGACGTACTCGAGCTTGAAGAGATCCAGGTGACTGGTTCGCGCATTGTGCGCCGCGACCAGACCGCCAACAGCCCGCTGGTCACGGTCGAAGCTGCGGAACTGGAGAACCGCAGCGGCCTGAACATCGAGTCCTATCTCAACCAGCTGCCGACGTACAACCCCGCTGCCTCGCCCGTCACGACGCAGCAGGACGTGCAGATCTCCGCGGTGAACTCGGTCGGTATCTCGGCCGTGTCGCTGCGCGGCTTCGGCGCCAACCGCAACCTGGTGCTGGTCGACGGCCACCGCCCGGTGCCCACCAACGCACTGATGGTGACCGACATCAACGGCATCCCGTCGGCCATGGTGCAGCGCGTCGAGATCATCTCGGGCGGTGCCTCGGCCGTGTACGGTGCCGACGCCATCGGCGGCGTGACCAACTTCATCCTGCGCAAGGACTTCCAGGGCCTGGAGCTCGATGCGCAGACCGGCCTGACCGAAGCCGGTGACGGCGAGGAAATGCGCTTCTCCGCCACCCTCGGCACCAACATCGGCGACGGCCGCGGCAACATCACCTTCGGTGCCGAGTACTACGACCGCAATGAGGCACTGGAGCGCAACCGCAAGTTCTACACCCGTTCCTGGGCCGACCCGAACGTGGCGTCGAACGACTTCTTCCTGTTCGGCCTCAACGGCTACAACACGGGCGTCTTCAACGGCCCGAGCAATGCCGTGCTGCAGACCCTGTTCGCCGACCGTCCGGCCGGCACCGGCGTCTGCCCGTCGGGTCCGTTCGGCTGTAACTTCCTGTACACCTTCCGCTTCAACCCGGATGGCACGATCTACAACCCGGCCGGCAACAACCTGCAGAGCTTCGGCCTGACGATCGACGGGCGCGAGTACGCGTACCAGTACGTGTACGACAACACGTACACGAACAGCCCGGCCGGCGCCCCGCCGGTGATCCAGACGGTGAAGTTCAACAACCTCGAGGCGATGGTGAGCGCGCCGCAGACGCGCTACTCGTTCTTCGCGTCGAGCCACTACGACATCACCGACAACCTCGAGTTCTTCGCCCGCGCGACCTACGCCGAGAGCAAGACCCGCACCCGCCTGTTCGGCACCAATGCGAGCTATGGCTGGGAGGCGCAGATCCCGTACAACCCGGCCACCGACAGCCCGGTCGACCCGAGCCTGGACTACAGCGACCCGGCGGTGGTGGCGGCCATCCTGGCGAATCCGGCCGCCTACGCGAACCCGGGCTTCATTCCCACCGGAACCCCGGGCGCCCAGCACCCGGTGCCGCTGGAATTCGCGGTGATGCTGAACAGCCGCGGCAACCCGACCGCCCCCTGGATGGCCGAGACCTACCCGACCAGGAGCTTCCCGCAGCGTGCCACGCTGAACGTCAACAACGTCTGGCAGATCGAGACCGGCCTGCGCTTCGGCCTGCCGTTCGGCGACTGGACGGGTGAGCTGTATGCCTCGCACGGCCAGTCGAGCACCTACAACGTGGCGTTCGGCAACAACTCGCTGCAGCGCTGGCGCCAGGCGGTCACTGCGCCGGACTACGGCCGCAATGCCCGCTTCTTCGGCAACGCGGACGGCGCCAACGTCAACTTCGGTACCGTGCCCGTGCCCTGCACCAGCGGCTTCTACGACACGCTGTTCCACGGCGACACCCCGCCGAGCGAGGACTGCCAGTACGCAGTGCAGGCCATCCTGCAGACGCGCACGCAGAACTACCTGGACAACTACGAGTTCAACGTCCAGGGCGGCCTGTTCGAGCTGCCGGCCGGCCAGGTGCGCACGGCCCTCGGCTTCCAGTGGCGCCGCAACCGCGCGCAGTTCAACCCCGACATCCTGCAGTCCACTGCCTCGTTCACCGACCAGGTGATCGGCGTGTACCCGACGGGCTACATGGACAAGGGCATCATCACGCGCGACGTGTACGGCGAGATGCTGATCCCGCTGGTGCGTGACCTGCCGTTCGCCAAGAACATCGAGCTGGAGATCGGCGGCCGCCACTCGAACTACAGCGCCACCGACGAGACCTGGACCTACAAGGTCAACGGCTCCTGGCAGGTGAACGACAGCCTGCGCTTCCGCGGCGGCTACAACCGTGCGACCCGCGCGCCCAACCTCGGCGAGCTGTTCCTGAACCTGCAGGAAGTGTTCGGCGGCGGCGGCGCCTACGGCGACCCGTGCGGCCTGCGTTCGAACTCGCCGTTCGGCGCCGGTGGTGCGGCCCCGGACCCGGTGCTCAACCCGGGTGAGGAGGAGACCAGGCTGGCTGCCGGCCAGACGGCCGAGGGCGCGTACAGCACCTACCTGATCTGCCAGGCGCAGATGGGTCCCGGTGCCGCGACCTACTACAGCAACGACGCCGGTGGCCAGGCGGGTGGCGGCTTCGCGTGGATGTACCAGCAGGGCAACCCGAACCTGAAGTCCGAGAAGGCCGACACCTGGACCGCGGGCTTCGTGTTCACCTCGCGTTCCGACAATCCGTGGCTGCGCGGCTTCTCCGCCGCCGTGGACTGGTGGAAGGTCGATATCGAGGACGCCATCCAGCAGTACTCCATCGACTACGCCCGCTGGCTGTGCTACGGCGCCGGCGGCCTGGTGAGCACGCCTGCAGAGGCTGCCGCCCGCGCTGCCACGCCGGAGTGCCAGAACGTGGGTCGTGACCAGACCAACGGTGGCACGACCACCGTGCTGCTGGCCTACGACAACATGGCGACGATCTCGACCTCGGGTATCGACATCGCGTTGAACTGGACGGGTGCGCTGTCCGAGCTGGGCTTCGGCAACGCGCCGGGCCGCCTCGGCTTCAACGTCCGCACGACGATCCTCGACTACTACAAGACGAAGACCTCGCCGCTGGACTTCGACGTCGAAACCGACTGGAAGGGCACCCTGGGTCCCACGCTCACGGGTACCAACGGCGGTGCTTATGACTTCCGCCTGAACGCCGGCCTGAGCTACTTCCTCAACAACAAGAGCGTGAGCCTGCGCTGGCGCTACCTGCCCTCGGTGTGGGGCGCGGGCAAGGGCACGGAGAATGCCATCATCGCCAACAACAAGGCCGTGGCTGCCGGCGAGAAGGAAGGCATCATCCTGAGCTACACGCCGAGCACCGCGAAGAAGGTGAAGAGCTACAGCGTGTTCGACCTGTCGGGCAGCTGGGACATCAACAGCAGCCTGACGCTGCGTGCCGGTATCGACAACGTGTTCGATATCCTGCCGCGCATCACCGGTGCAACGACCGGCCGTCCGGCGGGCACCGACCTGAGCGCGGTCTGCAGCGAGGCTGAGCGGGCCCTGGGTTGCCAGAACCCGAACAGCTACAGCCTGCCGAGCTCTGGTTCGGGCACCACCAGCCCGGGCTACTACGACGTGCTGGGCCGTCGCTACTTCCTGGGTGTGAAGGCTCGCTTCTAAGACAGGAAGACTGGCATCTGCCGGAAAGGCCGCGGTGTTCGCACCGCGGCCTTTTTCTTTGCCGATGCAGTCATCATCACGACAGATGATCGTGAGGTCCCGGGCGGGATGCTTCTGTTGCTTTCGCGCGCCACATCTTGTGTGCACGCAACAGCCTGTACATACTCCCTTGCGTTGAAAACCACGGCAGTAATTGCCGACTAATGAGTTATCACTTCGGGGGATTTTCCATGGGATTGGAACACATGCCGGTGAGGCGGGCCGTCCGGCGCGCCCTTGTTGGAATGGCGGGCAGCCTGTTCGCCATTGGCGCAGCCCAGGCGGCTGATTCGGAAATCGTCGAGCTCGAGGAGATCATCGTCACCGCACAGTTCCGTGAGGAGTCGCTGCAGGAGACGCCGATCGCGATCACGGCGGTGACCGCGGCCGAACTGGAAGCCCGGGCGGTGACCTCGGCCTATGAAGTCGCATACACGGTGCCGAACGCTTCCTTCCGCCCCGCACAGGCGGCCTTCGGCAACGCCATGTCGGCCTACATCCGCGGCGTGGGCCAGTACGACTTCGACTTCGCCTTCGAGCCCGGCGTGGGGACCTACATCGACGACGTCTACTACCCGTTCCTGATGGGCTCCTCGATCGAGCTGCTCGACCTGGAGCGCGTGGAGGTGCTGCGCGGCCCGCAGGGCACGCTGTTCGGGCGCGGCTCGATCGGCGGCGCGGTGCGCTACATCAGCCGCAAGCCGCAGGGTGATGACAGCGGCTCGGTCGCCGTCACGGTGGGCCGCTACGACCGCGTGGACGTGCGCGCCTCCTACGACTTCGCGCTGTCCGACAACCTGTTCGCGCGCGTTTCCGGTGTCTCCACCAGCCGCGACGGCCACCAGAAGGTGTACGACTTCGCGTGCCTTTACCCGGACCTGGCCGGCAACCTGCCGCGGACGCCGCCCAACCAGGAAACCGGCTGTTTCCTCGGCACGCAGGGGGGCGAGGAGGTCAACGCCGCCCGCGGTGCGCTGCGCTGGCTGGCCAGCGACCGGCTGGAGCTCAACCTGGCCGGCGACTTCATGAAGTCCAGGGGCGAGCCGCGTGCCGACACGCTGACCGCCGTCGTTCCGAACGTCTGGTCGCCGGCCGACCTCGGCGTGCCGTACGACGAACGCTTCATCCCGCCGAACCCCTACGTCTCGTACGCGACCTATCGCGACCCGCGCACGGGCCTGGCCTTTGATCCGAGCATCAAGCTCGACAAGTGGACCATCTCCGGCCGCGCGGACCTGAAGCTCACCGACACGGTGAACGCGGCGCTGATCCTCGCCACTTCGGACATTACTTCGACGCTGGTGTCGGACCAGGACGGGTCGCCGATCAACATCCAGCAGACCGCCGGCACGCAGAACATGGACTTCACCACCGTGGAACTGCGCTTCAGCGGTCGCGCCGCGGACCGCGTGGACTGGACGCTGGGCGGCTTCTACTACGATGGCTTTGCCTCCAACGCCCAGCAGGTGTACATCCCGTTCTTCGTCGGCAATCCCGGCGCGCCCGTGCCGCTGGCGAATACCAACAACCGGCACGACAGCGAGAACATCTCGGTGTTCGGCCACGCGGTGGTGGACCTGACCGACCGGCTCGGGCTGACCGCGGGCCTGCGCTATTCGCGTGACACCAAGGATGTGAACTTCGACAACTCGATCGCCCAGTTCCAGCTGGAGATCGAGGGCAAGCGCGTGGACTGGCGGCTGGGCCTGGACTACAAGCTGACCGACGACGTCATGCTCTACACCAGCGCGTCGACCGGCTACCGCCCGGGCAGCTACAACCCGCGTCCGTTCCAGGTCACGCAGCAGGTGGCCGTGGGCGAGGAAGAGTCCACCGCCTACGAGCTGGGCGTGAAGGCCGACCTGTTCCAGGGCCGCCTGCGCAGCAACCTGGCGGTGTTCTACACCGACTGGGGCACGCGCATCGTGCCGCAGGGCGGCACCGAGTGCTGGGTCATCCCGGGCACGAACCCGCCCGAGTACAACACCGGCAACCCCGGCGACCCGGGCGCGGTGCAGGACTCGCAGGGCAACTGGTGCCTGCCGCTGGCGCCGGGTGGCCAGGCCACCACCTCGCGCACGTACTACGTGAACCAGCCGGGCAAGGTGAAGGGCGCCGAGCTGGAGCTCACCTGGTATCCGGTGGCGGGCCTGTCGATCAATGCCTCGGCCGGCCTGCTGGGCTGGAAGTCGCCGGACATCGACGACAACCCGGACATCGTGTCCGACACGCCGGCCTATGTGCCGAAGAAGAACTGGTCGGTGGGTGCAGCCTACCGCTTCAACATCGCCAACGGTTCCACGCTGACGCCGCGTGTGGACATGTACGGGCAGAGCCGCATCTGCACGGCCAACGTCAACCTTGCTGCGCCGCTGCCGTACGCCAGCTGCTCGGATGGCTACGAGCTGGTGAATGCCCGGCTGCAGTGGGACAGCCCGACGCGTGCGTGGGGCATTGCCGTCGGCGCGACCAACCTGGGCGACAAGACCTACTTCCTGAACAAGTTCGACCTGACGGCCTTCGGCCAGCCGCACACCGAGGGCCAGCCCGGACGCAGGAGGGAGTGGTACGCGAGCTTCACGCGGACGTTCAACTGACGTCCCGCTGGCGTTGAAGCAGAAGGGCGGCGCTCCCCGCGGGGCGCCGCCCTTTTTTGCTTGCGGTGCGGCCTGCGCTCAGCCGGCGATCACGCCGGCCAGCACGACCACGCCCACCCAGTTGTTGTTGAGGAAGGCCTTGAAGCAGCCCTCCCGGTCGCGATCGCGGATCAGCCACTGCTGGAAGGCGAACAGCGCCGCCGCGCCGGCCAGCGCCAGCCAGAACGGCCAGCCGAGGATCAGCAGGTAGCCGGTCATCGCCAGTCCCCCGAGCACCATGGCCTGCATCACGCCGATCAGGAAGCGGTCCATGTCGCCGAAGGCGATGGCGGTGGAATGCACGTCGAGCTTCAGGTCGTCGTCGCGGTCCACCATGGCGTACTGGGTGTCGTAGACGCCGGCGAAGACCACGGTGACGAAGAACAGCAGCCAGCCCACCTGCGGCACGCCGCCGAGCGTGGCCACGAAGGCCATGGGCACGGCCCAGCCGAAGGCGGCGCCAAGGTAGAACTGCGGCAGCGGGAAGAAGCGCTTCATGAACGGGTAGCTGATGGTCAGCGCCGCGCCGATGAAGGCGAACTGCACGGTCTTCCAGTCCAGCTGCATCACCAGCCACAGCGCAATGAGCACCAGCACGGCGAACAGGCCCAGCGCCTCGTGCGGCGAGACCACGCGCTGCGCCAGCGGGCGGCCGCGGGTGCGCTTGACGTGCGGATCGATGTCGCGGTCGGCGAAGTCGTTGATCACGCAGCCGGCCGAGCGCATCACCACGGTGCCGGCGATGAAGATCACCAGCAGCATCAGCGGCGGCACGCCGGGTGAGCCGGGCAGGCCGCGGGCCGCGATCCACAAGGCCCACAGCGTGGGCCAGAGCAACAGGCCGATGCCGATGGGGCGGTCGAGCCGCATCAGCAGGGCATGGCGATGCAGGCGCCGCAGCAGCGGCGCCCCGCGCCATCCCCAAAGCCATGCGCTATCCGATACGGCCATAACTTTCCGCGTCCCCGATCCAGCGCTGCGTGAGCGGCGCGATGCAGGGGGAATTCTCCCGCAGCAGCGCCTCGGCGGTCGAGCGCACCTGAGGCAGCAGGTCCGCGTCGCGCACCAGGTCGGCAACCTTCAGCTCCGCCAGTCCGGTCTGGCGCGTGCCCAGCAGTTCGCCGGGGCCGCGCAGCTCCAGGTCCTTCTGCGCGATGGCGAAGCCGTCGGTGGTGTCGCGCAGGGTGGCCAGGCGCTCGCGCGCATGCTGCGAGAGCGGCGGGCGGTACAGCAGCACGCAGGTGGATTCGCGCGCGCCGCGGCCGACGCGGCCGCGCAGCTGGTGCAGCTGCGCCAGTCCCAGCCGCTCGGCATTCTCGATCACCATCACGCTGGCATTGGGCACGTCCACGCCCACCTCGATCACGGTGGTGGCGACCAGCAGCTGCGTGTGGCCGGCCTTGAACTCCTGCATGGCCTTGTCCTTGGCGCGCGGCGGCATGCGCCCGTGCACCAGGCCGATGCGGATGCCGGGCAGGGCGTCGGCCAGCTGCGCGGCGGTTTCCTCTGCGGCCTGGCAGCCGAGTTCCTCGTTCTCCTCGATCAGCGTGCACACCCAGTAGGCCTGGCGGCCCTCGCGGCAGGCGGCGTGGATGCGCTCGACCACGTCGGCGCGACGCTCCTCTGCCAGCGCCACCGTGCGGACGGGCGTGCGGCCGGGGGGCAGCTCGTCGATCACCGACACGTCGAGGTCGGCGTAGGCCGTCATCGCCAGCGTGCGCGGGATGGGCGTGGCGGTCATGATGAGCTGGTGCGGGGTGTGGCCGGCGCCTTCGCCTTTCTGCTTCAGCGACATGCGCTGCTGCACGCCGAAGCGGTGCTGCTCGTCCACGATGGCCAGCGCCAGGCGGTGGAACACCACGCCCTGCTGGAACAACGCGTGCGTGCCCACGGCCACCTGCACCTCGCCGCTGGCCACGGCCTCCAGCGCGCTCTTCTTTCCCCGCGCGGACTGCGAGCCGGTGAGCAGTGCCACCGTGAGGCCCAGCGGCCGGAACCAGGCCTCCAGCGCGCGGAAGTGCTGTTCGGCCAGCAGTTCAGTGGGCGCCATCAGCGCGGCCTGCGCGCCGCTGCCGGCGGCGCGGGCCGCCGCGGCGGCCGCCACCACGGTCTTGCCGCAGCCCACGTCGCCCTGCACCAGCCGCATCATCGGCCGCGCGCCGGCGAGGTCCGCGGCCACCTCCTCGAGCACGCGGGCCTGCGCGCCGGTGAGCGGCCAGGGCAGCGAGGCGATGAACCTGGCGGCGAGCCCCGCTGCATCGGCGAGCGGCAATGCCGGTTCGGACTGGACCTGGCGCTTGAGCTGCGCCAGCGACAGCTGGTGCGCCAGCAGCTCCTCGAAGGCCAGGCGGCGCTGCGCGGGATGGCGGCCGGCGGCAAGGGATTCCAGCGAGGTGCCCACCGGGGGGTGGTGCACGAACTCCAGCGCCTCGCGCAGCGTGGGCAGCTGCAGCTTCTCCACCACGTGCGCCGGCAGCAGGTCCTGGGCAGGATTGGCGGCCAGTCGCGCCAGCGCGCGGTCCACCGCGGCGCGCACGCGGCCCTGGCTCTGGCCCTCGGTGAGCGGATAGACGGGTGTCAGGCGGTCCTCGAGCGGGCCGGCGGCGCTGGCACGGCGGTACTCCGGATGCACCATCTCCAGGCCCTGCGGGCCGCGGCGCACCTCGCCGAAGCAGCGCAGCTTCGTGCCGCGCGCGAAGCCTTCCTGCTGGGCGCGGGAGAAGTAGAAGAACCTGAGCGTGAGGAAACCCGAGCCGTCGGAGATGCGCACCAGCAGCGAGCGCCGGCGGCGGAACACCACGTCGGCGAGCTGTACCTCGCCTTCGACCACGGCGCGCGCGCCGGGCACCAGCGAACCGATGGCGGTGATCCGCGTGCGGTCCTCGTAGCGGTGCGGCAGCAGGAACAGCGGATCGGCGCGCGCGGCGGCCGTGTCCGCTACAGGGCCAGCACGCACTCCACTTCCACGCGGGCGCCGCGCGGCAGCGCCGCCACCTGCACGGCGGCACGCGCGGGGTACGGCTGGCTGAAGTAGCGCGTCATGGCCTCGTTGACCCTGGCGAAGTGCGCCAGGTCGGTGAGGTAGACATTGACCTTCACGGCGTGGTCCAGCGTGCCGCCGGCGGCCTCGGCCACGGCCTTGAGGTTGTCGAACACGCGCGTGATCTCGGCGTCGATGTCGCCACTGACCAGCTGGCCGGTAGCCGGGTCGAGCGGGATCTGGCCGGAGCACCAGACGAGGTTGCCGGAGCGGATGGCCTGGGAGTAGGTGCCGATGGCGGCGGGGGCGTTCGGGGTGGAAATGGGCTGCTTCATCATTCTTCCAGGTGGCGTCGTGATGCCAGGTGACGCGACACGCGCATCACGTCCGGCATCTGGCGAATGGTACGCACGACGCGGGCCAGATGCTTGCGGTCCTTCACCTCGACCTCGAGCTTGATCAGCGCCACGTCGCCGTCGCGCTGCTCCACCGAGGCCTGGCCGATGTTGGTGCCGGTGCCGGCGATGGCGGCGGAGATGCTGGCCAGCATGCCGATCCTGTTGGCGGCCTCGATGCGGATCTCGGCGCTGAAGAAGCGGTTGAGGTTCTTCTGCCAGGTGACCGGCTGCCACTTCTCCGGATGCTTGTGGTAGTCCTCGACGTTGCCGCAGGCCTCGCGGTGGATGACGATGCCGCGGCCCGCCGACAGGAAGGCAATGATGGGATCGTCGGGGATCGGCCGGCAGCAGCGCGCATAGGTGACCAGCAGGCCCTCGGTGCCGGCCACGGTCAGCGGCGTGATCTTGCCGGCCTCGTCGTGGCCGCCGGGCAGCAGGCGGCGCGCCACCAGCGGCGCGAGGCGCTCGCCGAGGCCGATCTGCGCCAGCAGCTCGTCCCGGTCCTTGATGTTGAACTCCAGCAGCGCCTGCGACATCACCGCCGGGTCGACCTTCTCGACGCTGAGCTCGAACTCCTGCAGCGCGGAGTTCAGCAGCCGCTCGCCCAGTTCCACCGCCTCGGTGCGCTGGAGCGCGCGCAGGTAGTGGCGGATGGCGCTGCGCGCCTTGGCGGTGGCGACGAAGTTCACCCACGCCGGGTTGGGCGAGGCGCCCTTGGCGGTGATGATCTGCACGGTCTGGCCGTTGCGCAGCACGGTGCGCAACGGCGCCAGGCGGCGGTCCACCTTGGCGGCCACGCAGCGGTTGCCCACGTCGGTATGCACGGCGTAGGCGAAGTCGACCACGGTGGCGCCGCGCGGCAGGCGCAGGATGGCGCCCTTGGGCGTGAACACGTAGACCTTGTCCGGGAACAGGTCGACCTTGACGCTCTCGATGAACTCCTCGGCGTTGCCGCTGGCCTGCATCTCCATCAGGTGCGACAGCCAGGCCCGCGCGCGTTCCTGCTGCGCGGTGTCGGCTTCGCCAGGGCGGGCATTGGCCTTGTAGCGCCAGTGCGAGGCCACGCCGGACTCGGCCAGCACGTGCATCTCGTGGGTGCGGATCTGCACCTCGATGGGCACGCCGTTGGGCCCGAACAGCGTGGTGTGCAGCGACTGGTAGCCGTTCACGCGCGGGATGGCGATGTAGTCCTTGAAGCGGCCCGGCATGGGCCGGTAGGCGGAATGCACCACGCCCAGTGCGCGATAGCAGGTGTCGGGCGTGTCCACCAGGATGCGCAGGCCGTAGACGTCGACCACCTGCGCCAGCATCGAGCGCTTGCGGCGCATCTTCTTGTAGATGCTGTACAGGTGCTTCTCTCGCGACTCGACCTTCGCCTCGATGCCGGCCTTCTCCAGCGCCTCGCGCAGCACGTTCTCGATCCTGCCGAGGAATTCCTTCTGGTTGCCGCGGGCGCGCTTGAGTGCCCGTTCGATCACCCGGTAGCGCTGCGGGTACAGCGCGCGGAAGCCCAGGTCCTCGAGCTCCAGCTTGATCTTGTACAGGCCGAGGCGCTCGGCCACCGGCGCGTAGATCTCCAGCGTCTCGCGCGCGATCTGCCGCCGCTTGGACGGCGACATCGCGCCGATGGTGCGCATGTTGTGCGTGCGGTCGGCCAGCTTGACCATGATGACGCGCAGGTCGCGCACCATGGCCAGCAGCATCTTGCGGAAGGACTCGGCCTGCGCTTCCTCGCGGCTCTTGAACTTGATCTGGTCGAGCTTGGTGACGCCGTCGACGATCTCGGCGACGTCATTGCCGAAGCGTCGCGCGATCTCGTCCTTGGCGACCGGCGTGTCCTCGATGACGTCGTGCAGGATGGCGCCGATGATGGTGTCGGCGTCCAGGTGCAGGTCCGCCAGCAGCTGCGCGGCTGCCAGCGGATGGGCGATGTAGGGTTCGCCGGAAAGGCGTTTCTGCCCCTGGTGGGCCTCGGCGCCGAACTCCGCGGCTTCGCGGATGCGCTCGACCTGTTCCGGGGGAAGGTATTCCCCGGCCTTGGCCAGAAGCTCCTTGAGGCCGGGTGTGCGCCGGGCGCTGGTGCCTGGGATCAGGCCAAGCAGCGACGACGCATAGTCCATACGGGTGGCGGCTTATTCCCCCACCAGGCCGAACTGCGGCGCGCGGAAGTTCTCGAGCTGCGCGTCGATGTCGTTCACCACCGGCTCCGGCACCGGCTCGGGCTCCACCAGCATCTCCGGGGTGATGGTGCCCTCGGCGATCTCGCGCAGCGCGATCACGGTGACCTTGTCGTTGTCGACCGGCACCGTGGGCTCGGCGCCGTTGGCCAGGCGACGCGCACGGGCGGCGGCCAGCAGCACGAGCTGGAAGAGGTTGTCGACTTTCGGCAGGCAGTCTTCGACGGTTACGCGGGCCATGTTCTCTGGAGGGTCTTTTCTCTAAGGGGTTGGAAATTCTAGCAGATTCGCCAACAGGGGGGCGAGTTCCGGGCGGTCCTTGCGCAGCCCCTCGCCGGCCCCCTGGATGATGCCGGCCAGCTGGTCCACGGCCTGGTCGAAGTCGTCGTTGACCACCACGTAGTCGAACTCCTCCCAGTGGGACATGTCGGCCACGGCGTCGGCCAGGCGGCGGGCGATGACCTGGGCGGAGTCGGTGCCGCGGCCGTTCAGGCGGGTCTTCAGGGCCTCCAGGGAGGGGGGCAGGATGAAGATGGAGCAGCAGCCGGGGACGGCCGCGCGCACCTGCCGGGCCCCCTGCCAGTCGATCTCCAGGATCACGTCGTGGCCGGCGGCCAGTTTCTCCCGCAGCTGGTGCAGGCTGGTGCCGTAGTAGTTGTCGAACACCCGGGCGTGCTCGAGGAAGGCCCCCTCGGCCACCATGCGCTCGAATTCGGTGGTGGAGACGAAGTAGTACTCGCGGCCGTCCTGCTCGTTCGGGCGGGGCGGGCGGGTGGTGTGCGAAACCGACACCTTGAGGTCCGGCAGGCGCTGCAGCAACGCCTTGACCAGGCTGGTCTTGCCGGCGCCCGAGGGGGCGGAGATGACGAACAGGCGCTCAGACATTCACCTATTTTCGCATGCCCGGGCAAGGGCTTGCGCTCGACCCGCGCCCCCCGGGGGATAAACTCGCCGCCACCCCCCATCCCTTCCCGGATGTCCAGTCCGCAGGAGTCCCTCATGTCCCGTTCCATGCCGCGAACTCCCGCTGCCCCCGTTGCCGCTGCCGTCCTGATGGTGCTTGCCGGGTGCAGCAAGTCCGGGGGTGATGCCGTTTCTCCGACGGCGCAGCGGCTGGTGCTGGATGAGTCGCAGCTGATCCAGCCCATCCGCTTCCACGCCTCGGACATCGACCCGGAAATCGGCGCCTGCGTCGACTTCGGCGCCCGGACCAATGCCCGCTGGCTTGCCGCCAATCCCATCCCGGGCGACCAGACCAGCTGGGGCGCCTTCGACGTGCTGGCCGAGCGCTCGCTGCAGGTGCAGAAGCAGATCGCCGAGCAGGTGGCGGCGCGGTCCGGCCTGGCGGGCATCGAGAAGATCGTGGCCGACTTCTGGGCCACGGGCATGGACGAGGCGAAGCTGGATGCGGACGGCATCGCGCCGTTGCAGGGCCGGCTGGCGCAGATCGAGGCGCTCACCGATGAAGCCTCGGTGGCGCAGTACCTGCGCACCGCGGCCGCGCGCGGCGAGAACCCGCTGTTCGGCTTCGGTCCGGAGGCCGACTTCCAGGACTCCTCCATGGTCATCGCCTACGCCGAGCAGGGCGGCACCGGCCTGCCTGACCGCAGCTACTACTTCGACGCCGACAAGAAGGACATCCGCGATGCCTATGTGAAGTACATCGCGCGCGTGCTGGAGCTGTCGGGCGTGCCGGCCGGGGACGCCGCGCGGCAGGCGGACGTGGTGATGGCGTTCGAGACGCGGCTGGCGCGCGTGTCGAAGTCGCAGGAGGAGCTCTCGCGCGACGTCTCGCTGTACTACCACCCGGTGACGCTGGCCGAGGCCGATGCGCTGACGCCGGCCTTCCCGTGGTCGAAGTTCTTCGCCTCGCAGGGGGTGGCCGCGCCGGAGAAGTTCTCGCTGGCCATGCCGGACTTCCACCGCGAGGTGAACCGCATGCTCGGCGAGGTGCCGGTGGAGCAGTGGAAGGCCTACCTGCGCTTCCGCCTGGCCGATGCGGCGGCACCGTACCTGGGCCGGCAGTTCACCGATGCGCGTTTCGAGTTCTATGGCCGCACCCTGCAGGGCATGCAGGAGCAGCGGCCCCGCTGGAAGCGGGTGCTGGCGGTGCTGGAGGACTCGGCTGGCGAGGCCATGGGCCAGCTCTACGTGCAGGTGGCCTTCCCTCCGCAGTCCCGCGAGCGCATGGAGACGCTGGTCGCCAACCTGTCGGCGGCGCTGAAGGAGCGCATCGAGAAGCTGGAGTGGATGAGCGAGGAGACCAGGGCGCGCGCGCTGGAGAAGTGGGCCGCGTTCACGCCCAAGATCGGCTATCCCTCCAAGTGGCGTGACTGGAGCGCCCTGCAGACCTCGCGCGACAGCTACTTCGGCAATGCCGCGGTGGCAGCGGCGCACAACTACCAGTGGGCGCTGTCGAAGATCGGCAAGCCGGTGGACCGCAGCGAGTGGGGCATGTCGCCGCAGACGGTGAATGCCTACTACCACCCGCTGCTCAACGAAATCGTCTTCCCGGCAGCCATCCTGCAGCCGCCATTCTTCGACCCGGAGGCCGACGACGCCATCAACTATGCGGCCATCGGCGGCGTGATCGGCCACGAGCTCACGCACGGCTACGACGACCAGGGCTCGCGCTTCGGGCCCACGGGCAACTTCGAGCAGTGGTGGAACGAGGAGGATGCGAAGCGCTTCAGGTCGCTGACCGCGCGGCTGGTGCAGCAGTACGACGCCTATGAGGTGGATGGCCAGAAGGTCAACGGCAACCTGACGCTGGGCGAGAACATCGCCGACCTGGGCGGGCTGTCGATTGCGTTCGATGCATTGCAGAAGGCCAGTGCGGGCAAGGAGGACCCGATGATCGACGGGCTGGCCCGCGAGCAGCGCTTCTTCCATGGCTGGGCGGCGATGTGGCGCGCGCACTACCGGCCGGAGGCGCTGAAGGTGCGGCTGGCTTCCGATCCGCATGCGCCTGCCGTGGTCCGCGCCTGGGCGCCGATGACCAACCACCCGGCATTCGCCGAGGCTTTCGGCTGCAAGGACACCGACCCCATGGTCCATGCCGGCGCGAAGCGGGTGGTCATCTGGTAAGCGGGCCGGTCCGGCGCCGCGGGTAGGTGATTTCCCACAGCGGCTCGCAGGCCCCGGGGGCTGACCGCAAGGCGACGGTGCGGCCCTAATGGCGCTTCATTCCGAGGGATGGAGAAGCGTTCATGGCGAAGAAGAAGTCGCCCGCGAGAACATCGTCCGTGGCGTGGCGCATGGCAACGGCAGGTACGTGGTGCTGTCGGACGAGGAGATCGCCGCGGTGTATCCGCGCTCCACGCAGATGGTGGAGATCGAGTCCTTCGTGCCGGCTGCGGACATTCCCTTCATCTATTTCGAGCGGCCGTACTACCTGGCGCCCACGGGACGCGGCGCCAAGGTGTACGCGCTGCTGCGCGAGGCGCTGAAGAAGAGCGGCCGCGCCGGGCTGGCGCGCGTGGTGATCCAGACGAAGCAGCACTTCGCCGCGGTGCTGCCGCTGGGGCCGGTGCTGGTGCTGAACCTGCTGCGCTGGGACGCCGACATCCGCGACCACGCGGGACTCGGGATTCCTGCGGACGGCGTGAAGGGCGCGGGCGTGACCGCGGCCGAACTGAAGATGGCCTCGCAGCTCATCGACTCGATGAGCAGTGGGTTCAGGCCGGAGAAGTTCGAGGACCGCTTCCGCAGGCAGGTGATGCAGCTGGTTGCGAAACGGGCGAAGGCGGGCAAGACCGCGCAGGTGGTCGAGCCGGTCGAGGAACTGCCGAAGAGCGCCGACATCATCGACCTGACCGAACTGCTCAGGCGCAGCCTCGGCGGCGGGGCAGGGAAGGGACCTTCCAGGGGATCGCGCAAGCCTCCCGCGCGCTCGCGCTCCGGCACGAGCCGGAACGGTGGCCGGCGGCGCGCGGCCTGAGATGGCCACGGCCCGGGACGGCCTCTCGGCCTACAACCGCAAGCGTGACTTCAATGCCACGCCTGAGCCACAGGGTCGGCCCGGCACACGAGGCAGTGCGGGGCGGTTCGTGGTGCAGAAGCATGCCGCCAGCCACCTGCACTACGATTTCCGCCTGGAGTGGCAGGGCGTGCTGAAGAGCTGGGCCATCCCGAAGGGGCCGAGCCTGGATCCCGCGGTGAAGCGCATGGCGGTGCAGGTGGAGGATCATCCGGTTGCCTATGGCGATTTCGAGGGAATGATCCCCGCGGGGCAGTACGGCGCCGGTTCCGTGCTGCTGTGGGATCGCGGGCGCTGGAAGCCGGCGGGCGATGTCGCGAAGGGCCGGCGCGAGGGGCGGCTCAAGTTCCGGCTCGAGGGTGGCAAGCTCAAGGGCGGCTTCACGCTGGTGAGGATGAAGGCGCGCGGCCGCGAGCGGCAGCCCTCGTGGCTGCTGGTGAAGGAAAAGGATGAACATGCGCGGGCAGAGCAGGACTTCGATGTGCTGGCGGAAATGCCGGAGAGCGTGAAGAAGCCTGCGCCTCGACGTGCGCGCGGCAGGCGCGCCCCTGCGCTGCCGCCGCTGGTCTCGCCGCAGCTCGCCACGCTGGTGGGCGCGCCGCCCGCGCAGGGCCAGTGGCTGTACGAACTGAAGCTGGATGGCTACCGCATGCTGGCGCGCGTCGATGGCGACGACGTGCGTCTGTTCACGCGCAATGGCAATGACTGGAGTGCCCGGGTGCCACGGATGGTGGCGGCGCTGAAGGCGCTGCGACTGGCACCCTGCTGGCTGGATGGCGAACTGACGGCGCTGGATCGCCGCGGCGTGCCGGACTTCCAGCTGCTGCAGAATGCCTTCGAACGGCACGAGGCAGCCAACCTGCGCTACTTCGTGTTCGACCTGCTCTTCCTGGAGGGCGAGGACCTGCGGGGGCGGCCACAGCACGAGCGCAGCCGCAGGCTTGAGGAACTGATCGCCGGCGCGCCGCGCGACTCGATCGTGCAGCGCAGCCCGGTGGTGGGCGGTGAACCCGCGAAGCTGCTGGCCGCTTCGCGCAAGGCGGGATTCGAGGGGCTGGTCGGCAAGCGCGCGGATGCACCCTATCGCGCCGGCCGCAGCCGCGACTGGATCAAGCTCAAGGCAGGCCTGCGGCAGGAGTTCGTGGTCGGAGGTTTCACCGACCCGCAGGGTTCGCGCACCGGCCTCGGTTCGCTGCTGCTCGGGGTGTACGACAAGGGCGGTGCCTTGCGGTACGCGGGTAATGTGGGGTCGGGCCTCGACGAGGCCACGCTGCGCACCCTGCACGCGAAGCTGTCGGCCATCGAGACCGCGCAAAGCCCGTTCAAGGAAGGCCCGCTGCGTGTGGGTACCACGCGTCGCGCGGTGCCGCACTGGGTCAAGCCGAAGCTGGTCGCGGAGGTCTCGTTTGCGGGATGGACCCGGGACAGCCACGTTCGCCAGGCCGTGTTCCACGGACTGCGCGAAGACAAGCCGCCGCGGCAGATCGTGCGCGAACGGCCCCTGCCTTCGGGCGGCGATGAAGGTAACGCGGGAGGCGGAATGAAGAAGCAACGGGCGAAGTCCTCGAAGTCTGGTGCTTCGACCCGCATCGCATCCTCACCGACCCTGCGCATCACGCATCCCGAACGTGTGATCGACGCCGAAGGCGGCATTACCAAGGGCGAGCTGGTGGCGTACTACGCCACGGTGGGCAAGCTGATGATGCCGCACCTGAAGGACAGGCCGGTGGCGCTGCTGCGTGCGCCGCGGGGCGTGGCCGGGACCACGTTCTTCCAGAAGCATGCGGACGAGGGCGCATTGCCTGGCGTGGAGCTGTTGCCGCGGGAACTTGATCCCGGGCACCGGCCGCTGCTGCTGGTGCCTTCGGCGGATGCGCTGGTGCAGGTGGCGCAGATGAACGTGGTGGAGCTGCACACCTGGAACGCCACCTGCCAGGCCATCGAGCAGCCGGACCGGCTGGTCTTCGACCTTGATCCGGGCGAGGGCGTGGGCTGGAGCGAAGTGGCCGAGGGTGCGGTGCTGGTGCGCGCGCTGCTGGATGAGCTGGAGCTGAAGAGTTTCCTGAAGACCAGCGGCGGCAAGGGATTGCACATCGTGCTGCCGCTGCAGCCCGAGCTGGGGTGGGACGAGGCCAAGGAATTCTCCGCGCGGGTGGTCCGGCACCTGGCCCGCGTGCTGCCGCAGCGCTTCGTGGCAAAGAGCGGGCCGAAGAACCGGGTCGGCCGGATCTTCGCGGATTTCCTGCGCAATGGCCGCGGCGCGACCACGGTGGCGGCCTGGTCGGCGCGGGCACGGCCGGGCATGGGCATCTCCGTGCCGCTGTGGTGGGATGAACTGGCGGAACTTCGCGAGCGGCCGTCCTGGAATGTCCTCGATCCGGGTGACCGGATCGACATCGGCAACAAGCCCTGGAAGGACTACGAGCGTTCCCGCCAGTGGCTGCAGAAGGCCATGCGGGCGCTGGCCGAGGTGGACGCCGGCGCAGGCGCGGACGCTGCGCCGGCGCGGGGATCGCGCCCCCGGCGGACGGGGAAAAGCAACGGCAAGGCGAACAAAGGCAAGGCGAACAAGGGCACGGCGAAGGCCACCGGCCCCAGCCAGCGCAAGGCAAGGCGCCGGTAGCCGCGCCAGCAGCTTTTTCCACGCCACCGCGCCGGCCCACAGGCCCCAAAGCCCACGCCGGAAGCTGGCGAGCGAGGGGCGTCGCCAGCGGCGAGGCTGCAAGTCAGGCCGGGCTGCTCGCTGCCGGTGCGTCGTCCCGGCGGTTCACCGGGATGTCGAAGTCCTGCGTGGACACCGGGTCGCTGGCGGGGAAGGTGCCCTCCAGGCCGTCATCGAGCAGCCCCTCGGCGTGGCGCCGGCGGCTGGCATTGCGCGATCCGCACACCAGGGCGTTGACGCCCCAGGCCACTGCACCGAACAGCAAGACATGTTTGACGCCGAGTGCCATGACGAACTCCTTGGGATCCCCGGCTTGCGCCGGCATGGCACCAACATGCGCCTGCGGTGCGCCGGCGCCCATCGGACCGCCACCAGCGCACGGTGAAAGAGCGGTCCTACAAGGGGCGCCCTGTCCTTGGCTGCGCCGCGGCCGGCTCACTCCACGTTCTGCACCTGCTCGCGCATCTGCTCGATCAGCACCTTCATCTCCACCGCCAGC
>CAYVZE010000046.1:0-22523 GCA_964455685.1 uncultured Steroidobacteraceae bacterium | reverse complement strand
GAAAGGCTACGCGCCCTTCTTCCTGACCGTCGAGGATGCCGTGCGCCATGCGCGCAGCAGGCAGATCCTCTGCCAGGGGCGCGGCTCGGCGGCGAATTCCATCGTCTGCTATGCGCTCGAGATCACCGAAATCTCGCCCGAGGTCGGTACCATGCTCTTCGAGCGCTTCCTCTCCGACGCGCGCGACGAGCCGCCCGACATCGACGTGGACTTCGAGCACGAGCGGCGCGAGGAGGTGATCCAGTACATCTACGGCAAGTACGGCCGCGATCGCGCGGCGCTGGCCGCCACGGTGATCCGGTACGGGCCGAAGAGCGCGGTGCGCGACCTGGTCCGGGTGCTGGACGTGGACCCGGACACTGCCGCGGCGCTGGCGCGCGCGCTGCGCGGCTGGCGCGGCCACCGCCTCGATCCCTCCACCTGGCACGAGGACGGCGTCGACATGGAGGCGCCGGTGGTGCGGCAGCTGCTCCGGCTGGCCGCGCTGATGGTGGACTTCCCGCGCCACCTCTCCCAGCACGTGGGCGGCTTCGTGATCTCCGAGGGACCGCTGGCGCAGCTGGTGCCGGTGGAGAACGCCGCCATGCCCGAGCGCACGGTGATCCAGTGGGACAAGGACGACCTGGAGGACCTGCGCCTGCTGAAGGTGGACGTGCTGGCGCTGGGCATGCTGACCGCGATCCGGAAGTGCTTCGGGCTGCTGCAGGAATTCCACGGCGGGGAGCCGCTGACGCTGGCCGGCATCCCGCAGGGCGACCGCCACGTCTACGACATGATCTGCCGCGCCGACACCATCGGCGTCTTTCAGATCGAGTCGCGCGCGCAGATGTCGATGCTGCCGCGCCTGAAGCCGCGGAACTACTACGACCTGGTGATCGAGGTGGCCATCGTGCGCCCCGGTCCCATCCAGGGCGACATGGTGCATCCCTACCTGCGCCGCCGCGCCGGCCTGGAGCCGGTGAGCTATCCCGGCGAGGCGGTGAGGGGCGTGCTGGAGCGCACCTGTGGCGTGCCCATCTTCCAGGAGCAGGTGATGCAGCTGGCCATGGTGGCAGCCGGCTTCACCGCCGGCGAGGCCGACCAGCTGCGCCGCGCGATGGCCGCGTGGAAGCGCCGCGGCGGCATGGAGCGCTTCGAGAGGAAACTCATCGACGGCCTGCGCGCCAATGGCTACGCGGAGGAGTTCGCGCGGCGCGTGATGGACCAGATCCGAGGCTTCTCCGACTACGGTTTTCCCGAGGCGCATGCGGCCAGCTTCGCGCTGCTGGCCTATGCGTCGGCCTGGCTCAAGCACTACCACCCGGCGGCATTCACCGCGGCGCTGCTGAACAGCCAGCCCATGGGTTTCTACGCGCCGGCGCAGCTGCTGCGCGATGCACGCGAGCATGGCGTGGTCGTGCTGCCGGTGGACGTGCGCTGCAGCGAGGAGGGCTGCACGCTGGAGCCGCGCCCGGCCGATGCGCCGCCGCCGCCCGGCGAGGCGCCAGCCGCAGCGGCGGATGAGGCATCCGGCGCCTCGCCAGCTGATGCACGCACCCGGCATGGCGCGCGCGGCCCGGCGCTGCGGCTGGGCTTCAACTGCGTGCGCGGACTGTCGGCCGCTGCCGCGGCTGCCATCGTGGCCGCGCGCCGGCAGGCGCCGTTCGCCAGCAGCCGCGACCTGGGCGAGCGCGCCGACCTGTCGCGCCACGAGCTGGAGGCTCTGGCCGCTGCCGGTGCGCTGGCCGGCCTGGAGGGACATCGACACCTGGCCGCCTGGGAGGTGGCCGGCTACCTGCCGCCGCTGCCGGTGGCGCCCGATGCGGTGCGCGAGGGCACGCGCCCGCTGCTGCGCGCGCCCACCGAGGCCGAGGACCTCATCGCCGATTACCGCGCGCTGGGCTTCACGCTGGGCCGCCACCCGCTGGCCATGCTGCGGGAGCGCTTCGCGCGCGTGCGGGTGCTGCCGGCGGCGCAGGTGCTGGAGCAGCCCGCCGGCGCAGCGGTGCGCGTGGCCGGCCTGGTCACTGTGCGCCAGCGCCCGCAGACCGCGCGCGGCGTCACCTTCGTCACGCTCGAGGACGAATCAGGGCAGCTCAACGTGGTGGTGTGGCGGTCGCTGGCCGAGCGGCGCAATGCCGCGCTGGTGGGCGCGAGGCTGCTCGAGGTGCACGGGCACCTCGAGCGCGGGGACGGGGGCGTCACGCACGTGGTGGCGCGCGAGCTGATCGACCGCAGCGCGTTGCTGGGCGCCCTGGCGGTGCCCGGCCACGACTTCCACTGAGCGCTACAGCCGCATGCGCATGCGCCGCGCCTTCGGCGGCGGCTGGGGATCGTCGATCTCGTAGTCGTCGAAGTCGGAGGTGAGCTCGGCCATGCGCTTCTGCTCGGCCAGCAGCTCGAGCTTGCGCCAGGCCGGGATGCCGGCGCGTGCACTGCGCCGCCGCGCCATGTCCATGTCGCGCGCCAGTCGGGCGAGGTCGACCTCTTCCTCGATGTCTTCGGAGTCGAGGGTGTCCTCCTCGTCAGCGTCGTCGAATTCCTCTGCTTCCTCTTTCTCGATCATGACCATCGCTCATGAAAGAAGAACCAAAACCAGAAATCGAATCCTTGACGCCCCGAATATATACCTCAGCGGATCAGGTTGTTCATCTGGAATATTGGTAACAGCATCGCAAAAACGATGCCGATCACGAACAACCCCATCACGATGATCAGCAGCGGGCCCAGCAGGCCCACCAGCGCGGTCAGCAGGCTGTCGAGCTCCCGCTCCTGGCTCACCGCCGCCCGCTCCAGCATGGTGTCCAGCTCGCCGCTGGACTCGCCGCTGGAGATCAGGTGGATGGTCATTGGCGGGAACAACTTCCCGGTCGCCAGCGAGCGGCCGATGGGGGCGCCCTCGCGCACCCGGAGGGTTGCCGTGGCAACTGCTTCGCGCATCGGAAGATTGTTCACCACCGAGCCGGCGATGCGCAGGGCCTCCAGCACCGGCACCGAGCTGCTGGTCAGGATGGCCAGGGTGCGGGTGAAGCGGGCGGTGTTGAAGCCGCGCACCACGCGGCTGATGATGGGCAGCTTCAGCTTCAGCCCGTCCACGCGCAGCCGCACCTCCGGTCGCCGGCGCAGCCACAGCCACAGCACCACCAGTGCCGCCAGCCCCAGCACCAGCAGCCACCACCACCGGCGGAAGAAGCTGCTGGTGGCGATCAGCACCCGGGTGAGCAGGGGCAGGGCGGTGCGGTAGCTGTCGAACACCTCGGTGACCTTGGGCACCACGAACACCAGCAGCATCGACACGATGCCGAAGCACAGCACCGTCAGCACGATGGGGTACAGCATCGCGCCCATCACCTTCTGGCGGATCACCTCGCGGTTCTCGGTGTAGTCGGCCAGCCGCTCCAGTACCTCGTCCAGGTGCCCGGCCTGCTCGCCGGCCGACACGGTGGCGCGGTAGATCTCCGGGAAGACGCGCGGGAACTCGGCCAGGCCGGTGGCCAGCGGATGGCCCTCCATCACCTTGGCGCGCACGCCCAGCAGGATGCGCTGCACGCGCGGCTTCTCGCTCTGCTGCGACACCGCCAGCAGCGCTTCCTCCAGCGGCAGGCCGGCGCGCACCAGCGTGGCCAGCTGGCGGGTCATCAGCGACAAGTCGGTGGCCGATACGCCGCCGCCCAGGCCCAGCGTGAAGCGGCTGCCGCCGCGCTGCTTCTCCTCGACCTCGGTGACGCTGACCGGCAGCAGCTTCTGCTCGCGCAGCAGGCTGCGCACGTGGCGCGGGGTGTCGCCCTCGATGACGCCGCGGCGCTCCTTGCCCGAGGCGTCCAGCGCGGTGTACTCGAATGCTCCCACGGCGGCCGGTTCAGTCTTCGCGCGTCACGCGCAGCACTTCCTCGAGGGTGGTGCTGCCGGCGAGGATCTTGGCACGCCCGTCGTCGCGGATCGAGGGCGTCAGGGTGCGCGCATGGCGTTCCATCTCGTGCTCGGCCGCGCCGTCGTGGATCATGGTGCGCAGCTGGTCGTCCACCAGCACCAGCTCGTAGATGCCCATGCGGCCGCGGTAGCCGCCGGCGTTGCCGGCGCCCTTGCCGGGCCGGTAGATGGTCGGCGCCGGCGCATCCGGCGGGATGTTCAGCAGCCGCCGTTCGTACTCGTCCGGCTCCACCGGCACGCGCGTGGCCGGGTCGAGCACGCGCACCAGGCGCTGCGCCAGCACGCCGATCAGGCTGGAGGACAGCAGGAACGGCTCGATGCCCATGTCCCTGAGGCGCGTGATCGCGCCCACCGCGGTGTTGGTGTGAAGGGTGGAGAGCACCAGGTGGCCGGTGAGCGAGGCCTGCACGGCGATCTGCGCGGTCTCCAGGTCGCGGATCTCGCCCACCATCACCACGTCCGGGTCCTGGCGCAGGATGGCGCGCAGGCCGCGCGCGAAGGTCATGTCGACCTTGCTGTTCACCTGCGTCTGGCCGATGCCGTCGATGTAGTACTCGATCGGGTCCTCGACCGTCATGATGTTGCGGCTCTTGTCGTTGAGCCGCTCCAGCGCCGCGTACAGCGTGGTGGTCTTGCCCGAGCCGGTGGGGCCGGTGACCAGGATGATGCCGTGGGGCTTGTGGATCAGCTCGTCGACCAGCCCCATGGTGCGCGGGTCCATGCCCAGCGCGGTGAGGTCCAGCCGGCCGGCCTGCTTGTCCAGGATGCGCAGCACCACGCGCTCGCCGTGGCCGGTGGGGATGGTGGACACGCGCACGTCCACCGCGCGGCCGGCGATGCGCAGCGAGATGCGGCCGTCCTGCGGCAGGCGCTTCTCGGCGATGTCCAGCTTCGACATCACCTTGATGCGCGAGACCACCAGCGGCGCCACCAGCCGCTTGGTCTGCAGCACCTCGCGCAGCACGCCGTCGATGCGGAAACGTACCACCAGGCGGCTCTCGAAGGTCTCGATGTGGATATCCGAGGCGTTGTCGCGGATGGCCTGGGACAGCAGCGCGTTGATGAGGCGGATGATGGGCGCCTCGTCATCGCTCTCCAGCAGGTCGGCCTGCTCGGGCAGCTCCTGCGCCAGGTGTTCCAGGTCGGCGTTGTCGGTGAGCTCGCCGCCGGCCAGCGCCAGCTGCCCGGCACCGCTCTCGTAGACCAGCCGGAGCAGCTGCTCGAACTCCTCCTCGCCGACGCGGGTGAGCTTCAGCGGCGCGCGCAGCGCGCGCCTGGCCTCGGCGATGGCGGCGGGATTGGCGTCGGGACGCAGCGCGCACAGCGCCGTGCCGTCGACGAACTCCTTCAGCACGATGCCGTGGCGGCGGGCGAAGGCGAAGGGCAGGTTGCGGGCCTCGGGCGCTGCGGGCGCTTCCTGCGGCGCGGGCGCCGCATCCCGGCTTGCGAGCGCTTCCTGCATGTCCAGGCTCACGGCACCGGGGCGGTGGTGGCGCCCTGCTCCTGCGGCCCGGGCTGGATGGCATTGGGCACGGCCTCGATCTCCGGCAGCTGCGGCTGCGGCGTGCCGGGCAGCAGCGGCAGCACCTCGCGACGGGTGCCCTGGCGCATCTGCTCGTCGCGGATCAGGTTGTACTTCTGGCGCGTGGCCTCGCCCATCTGGGTGGAGTCGGCGAGGATGGTGGGGCGGATGAACACCATCAGCATGCGCTGGCGGTTCTCCCCGCCGCGGGTCCTGAACAGCTCGCCGATCAGCGGGATGCGGCCCAGGAAGGGCACCCGCGTCTCGGTGCGCGAGGCGGAATTGCGCACCATGCCGCCCAGCACGATGGTCTGGCCGTTCTCCACCCGCACCTTGGTCTGCAGCTCGCGGTTGTTGGTGATCTGGCTGCCCGCATCGCCGGTGACACCGGCCAGCTCGGAACTCTCGATCTGGATGTCCAGGGTCATCGTGCCGCCGTCGTTGATCTGCGGCGTGATGCGCAGCGTGGTGCCGATCTGCTGGCGGGTCACGTTCTGCACGGGGTTGAGGTTCAGTCCCGGGGTCTGCCCGCCGGTGCTGCCCAGCGAGGAGGTGAAGCCGGAAAGGAAGGGCACCTCCTGGCCGTCGGTGAGTTCCACCTCCTGGTTGTCCAGCGCCAGGATCTGCGGCTGCGCGATCACGTTGGAGTCGCTGTCGGTGCGCAGCGCGCGCAGCACCGCGGCCAGGCTGACGCCGTTCTCGCGGATGCGGCCCACGCCCAGCGTGGTGCCGTTGGGGACGCCGCCGCCGGAGGCCAGGTAGCCTTCGGGGTCGGCCACCAGCGAGGCGAGGTTGGCAATGCTGGCGCCGGCGATGGGCGAGATGAAGCCGCCGGCCGGCACGGTGGTGCCGCTCTCGTCCGAGAACACGGCCCAGTTCACGCCCAGCGCGGCTGCCTTGTCGGTGCTGACCTCGGCGATGATGGTCTCCAGCAGCACCTGGGCGCGCGGGATGTCCAGCTTCTCGATGATGGCGGAGAGCTCGCGCATCATCTTCGGCGGCGCGGTGACGATCAGCGCATTGGTGCTGGGCTCGGCCAGGATGGTGATGCTGCGGTCCACCGCCGCCGTGCTGACGCTGACCGACGGGGCCGCGCCCGTCGCGCCGCCGCCGGCGGCGGCCACGGCCTGCGCCTGCGCCACGCCGGTGGCGAATTCCTTCAGCAGCGGCGCCAGCTCCTCGGCGCTGCCATGGCGCAGGTAGATCACCGCCGGCTCGCCGCCGCCCTCGGCCAGCGGCGTGTCCAGCGCCGACACCCAGGCCGCCACCTGCAGCCGTGCGGCCGGCTCGCCCATCACCAGGATGCTGTTGGTGCGCGAGTCGGCGGTGATGCGCGGCGCGATGCCCACGGCCTGGTTGGCCGCCTGCTGCTGTCCGCCCATCAGCTGGTTGAGGGTCTCGACCAGGTTGCCGGCGGTGGCGTATTGCAGCGGGATCACCTCCAGGTCGCTGCCGCTGGTGGTGTCGACGCGCTCGATGATGTTGCGCATGCGCTGCACGTTGGCGGCGCGGTCGTTGATGATGATCTGGTTGGTGCCCGGCACGGCCTGCACCACGCCGTACTGCGAGCGGAACTGGTTCAGCACCGTGGCGACCTGTTGTGAGTTCACGTTCCGCACCGGCACCACCACGTGCACCATCTCGTCAGGGCCGGTGGCGCCGGAGAGCTCGCGGCCCGGCAGCGTGCGCGCATTGGCCTCCTGCACGATCTTCATGGTGTTGCGGCCGGCCGGCAGCGCCGCCAGCCCGTGGACCGACAGGATGGACAGGAAGGCGTCGTAGTACTCCTGCGGGGTCATCGGCCGGCGGTTCACGAAGGTGATCTTGCGGGCCGCCGCGGCCGGGTCGGGAATGAAGGTGATGCCGGTGGCCTCGCTGACCGAGTTGGCCACCACCGCCACGTCCGTGTTCTGGAAGTTGGGCGTCAGCAGCGTGCTGGAGCGGGGCGTCTGTGCGCCGGCGACGGCGGCGCACCACAGTGCGACGCACAGCAGAATCTTGCTTCTCATCCTTACCTCGCGCTCTCGGCGTCCGGGCCGGGCTGCCCGTCCACCGGACTGTCGGGGCCGGCCTGCGCCAGCTGTTCGGCCTCGCTGGCGATCTCGGCCAGGTTCAGCACCAGTTCCTGTGTCATGCCATTGCCGCGTTCCACGGTCACGCGCGCTTCCGCGGCGCCGGCCAGCGAGTCGAACACGTCGCGGCTGCGCGCCTCGTCGTTCAGCTCGATGCCGTTGATGGCGGTGACCAGGTCATTGTTGCGCAATCCGAGCCTGGCGAAAGCCTCCGCGTTGGGGCCCGCGGTGACGCGGATGCCGCGCAGGCGCCCGTCGACGATCACCGGGGTGCGGTGCATGACCTGGGCGATCAGCGAGGGGTTGCTGCGGATGGCCTGCTCCACGCGCTGCACGGTGACGGCGGCGGCGCCGGTGGACGGCGGCGGCGGGGTGAAGCTGACCGTGGCCAGCTCCGGCAGCGGCAGCGACTCGATGCTGCCGCCGCGGTCGAGCAGCACGCGGTCCACGTGCACGGCATGCAGGCGCGCGCCACCGGGCAGCGGATCGCCGACCTTCTTCAGTTCGATGGTGTTGGGGGCCGTTCCGATCATGGCCCAGCCCTGCTTCTCGTCGGGGGCGGCCACCACGCCGGCCAGCACCAGCCGCATGGAGGTCAGCGGCGCATTGCCGGCAGGAGCGGCCGCCGGGGCCTGGCCGAACAGGTTGGCGCGCAGGATCGAGGGCACATCGACCACGCTGCGCACGGGCGCGACGGGCGCCACGGCTTCGGGGATGGCGGAGGCGGGGGGCAGGGTGAGGTCGACCAGCAGCAGGGCCGCCCGCACCGCGACAAGCACCACCAGCGCATAGGCCACCAGACGCGGGAGGGAGGCGAGAAGCCGGCTGCCCAGCTCGCCGTCGAATCGCAGCGTTTGAGCCACGGTGGCCATCCTAGGGGGTATTATGATGGGCAGGCGATTGAGCCCTCAAGCAATCGTTTGTTAAACCTCGGTTAAGCCGCCCATGAGTGCCGAACATGATCATCCGGGAGAGCAGGGTCACAGCTCCGTCGTGGTCGAGGAGACCGCGCCGGAAGTCCGCAACCCGCCCCTCTACAGCGTGGTCCTGTTGAACGACGACTACACCCCAATGGAGTTCGTGGTCGATGTGCTCGAGCGCTTCTTCCGCATGGATCGCGAGACGGCCACGCGGGTGATGCTCGAGGTACACATGAAGGGCAGGGGCGTCTGCGGTGTCTTCACCTACGAGATCGCGGAAACCAAGGTCGCCCAGGTGGTCAGCTACTCGCGTGACAACCAGCATCCGCTGATGTGCACGCTGGAGCAGGCCTAGGGTCCAGCAGCTGCAAGGAGCCGGTCATGCTTTCGTCGGAACTTGAGAACTGCCTGAATGCCGCCTTCAGGGAAGCGCGCGAGGCGCGCCACGAGTTCCTGACGGTGGAGCACCTGCTGCTGGCCATCCTCGACGCCCCGCGGGTGCGCGAGATCCTCAAGGCCGGCGGCGCGGACCTCAAGCGCCTGGCCGAGCAGCTGCGCGAGCACATCGATGCCACCACCCCGCGCCTGAAGCCCGACGAGGAGCGCGAGGTGCAGCCCACCCTGGGCTTCCAGCGGGTGCTGCAGCGGGCGGTGTTCCAGGTGCAGTCCGGCGGCCGCCGCGAGGTCGGCGTGGCCGACGTGCTGGTGGCCATCTTCAGCGAGAAGCAGAGCCATGCGGTGTTCCTGCTGGCGCGCCACGAGGTCACCCGGCTCGACGTCACCCAGTACATCTCGCATGGCCTCGCCAAGACCGGCGAGGATCGAGCCAGCCGGGAGGAGGGCTCCCCCGGCGGCGGCGATTCCGAGAAGGACCCCGAGGGCGGCAGCGCGCTCGACAAGTACGCGGTGAACCTGAACCGCGCCGCGCAGGAAGGTCGCATCGACCCGCTGGTGGGCCGCAAGACCGAAGTGGAGCGCACCATCGAGATCCTCTGCCGCCGCCGCAAGAACAATCCCCTCTACGTCGGCGAGGCCGGCGTGGGCAAGACCGCCATCGTCGAGGGCCTGGCGCGCATGATCGTCGAGGGCCAGGTGCCCGAGATGCTGACCGACTGCGTGATCTACTCGCTCGACCTGGGCAGCCTGCTGGCGGGTACCAAGTACCGCGGCGACTTCGAGAAGCGCCTGAAGGCCGTGGTCACCGAGATCAAGAAGCAGCCCGGCGCCATCCTGTTCATCGACGAGATCCACACCCTGATCGGCGCCGGCGCCACCTCCGGCGGCGTGATGGATGCCAGCAACCTGATCAAGCCGGCGCTGACCAGCGGCGAGCTGCGCTGCATCGGCTCCACCACCTACCAGGAGTACCGCGGCATCTTTGAGAAGGACCATGCCCTCTCGCGCCGCTTCCAGAAGATCGACATCGTCGAGCCCACCGTGGCCGAGACCGTGGAGATCCTCAAGGGCCTGAAGCCCAGGTACGAGGAGCACCACGGCGTGCGCTACACCGACGAGGCCATCCGCGCGGCCGCGGAGCTGGCCGCGCGCCACATCAACGACCGCCACCTGCCCGACAAGGCCATCGACGTGGTGGACGAGGCCGGCGCGCGCCAGCGCCTGAAGCCTGTCGGCGAGCGCACCGACGTGGTCGACGTGGCGCAGATCGAGGACGTGGTGGCGCGCATCGCGCGCATCCCGGCCAAGACCGTATCCGCCTCCGACAAGGAGGTGCTGCGCAACCTGGAGAGGAACCTCAAGCTGGTCATCTTCGGCCAGGACCCGGCCATCGAGGCGCTTGCCGCGGCCATCAAGATGGCGCGCTCGGGCCTGGCCGAGGGCCGCAAGCCGGTCGGCTCGTTCCTGTTCGCCGGTCCCACCGGCGTGGGCAAGACCGAGGTCACCCGCCAGCTGGCCACTGCGCTGGGCGTGGAGTTCCTGCGCTTCGACATGTCCGAGTACATGGAGCGACACACCGTCTCGCGCCTGATCGGCGCGCCGCCGGGCTACGTGGGCTTCGACCAGGGCGGCCTGCTCACCGAGGCGGTGTCCAGGCACCCGCACTGCGTGCTGCTGCTGGATGAGATCGAGAAGGCCCACCCGGACGTGTTCAACCTGCTGCTGCAGGTGATGGACCACGGCCAGCTCACCGACAACAACGGCAGGAAGACCGACTTCCGCCACGTCATCATCGTGCTGACCACCAATGCCGGCGCGCAGGAGATGAGCCGCCCGTCCATCGGCTTCACCCAGGCCGACAACACCAGCGACGGCATGGAGGCCATCCGCCGCCTGTTCACGCCGGAGTTCAGGAACCGCCTCGACGCCATCATCCAGTTCGCGCCGCTGTCCCGGCAGACCATCGAGCGCGTGGTGGACAAGCTGCTGGTGGAGGTCGAGACCCAGCTGGAGCGGAAGAGCGTGCAGCTGGTGGTCAACGATGCCGCGCGCGCCTGGCTGGCCGACAACGGCTACGACCCGAAGATGGGCGCGCGGCCGATGGCGCGGCTGATCCAGGAGCAGATCAAGCGGCCGCTGGCCGAGGAGCTGCTGTTCGGGGCCCTGACCGACGGCGGCCAGGTGATGGTGGGCGTGGCCGAGGACGGAAAGTCGCTGAAGGTGACCTGCTCGCCGCTGCCGCGGCCGGTGCTGCCGCAACCGGCGGAGAACTGATCGCGGGCCGGCCGGCCCGGTGCAGGGAAGAACGTTGCGAAGACCCGGGGTCCGTCCGGCGCCCCCGGGCGGCTACCTGCCGCGGTAGACGATGCGACCCTTGGTCAGGTCGTAGGGGGTCATCTCCACCGTCACGTTGTCGCCGGTGAGGATGCGGATGTAGTTCTTGCGCATCTTGCCCGAGATGTGGGCCGTGACGATGTGGCCGTTCTTCAACTGCACGCGAAACGTCGTGTTGGGAAGCGTCTCGATCACTTCGCCTTCCATCTGGATCGCGTCGTCTTTGGCCATGCCGTCCGTTTATTGCTGCAAAAGAGGCCGCGGATTCTGCATAAACCGCGCCGCCAACGCAATGCGGATGCGCATCAGGCCCCTGCCGGGGACCCGGCGCGGGCCGCCGGGGAGGGGCCGGAAACGGGCGGCGGGCCAAGGAATTCAATGAACTGGGCGCGCGGCATGGGCTCGCTGCCCAGCCGGCGCAGGTGCGCGGTGGGCAGCTGGCAGTCGATCAGCTCGATGCCCATCTGTGGGCACTGTTCCACCAGCCAGGCCAGCGCGGCCTTGGAGGCATCGTCCCGGCGGCTGAACATGGATTCGCCGCAGAACACCCGCCCGGCCCTGACCCCGTACAGCCCGCCCACCAGCTCCCCGTCCGCCCAGGTCTCCACGCTGTGGGCCAGTCCCAGCCGGTGCAGGGTGATGTAGGCCTCGCGCATTTCCCCGGTGATCCAGGTGCCCGGGGCGTAGTGGCGCGGGGCGGCGCAGGCGCAGATGACCTCGGCGAAGGCGGTGTCGCAGGTGATGCGGAACTCTCCCCGCCGCAGCCGCTTCGCGAGGCTGCGCGAGCGATGGAAGCGGGCCGGCCAGAGCACCTCGCGCGGGTCCGGCGACCACCACAGCACCGGTTCGCCCGGCGAGTACCAGGGGAAGATGCCGCGCGCATAGGCGGCGGCCAGCCGTTCGGGCGAAAGGTCGCCGCCCGCCGCCAGCAGCCCGGGCGGGTTCTGCAGCGCCTCGCTGACCGGGGGAAAGCAGTCGGGCGGCTCATCGCCCGTCAGCCAGGTGAGCCGGCTCATGCGCGGTGGAAGGGGGTGTGGGCCGCGGCGCTGCCGGCGTAGCGGTCCACCGCGGCGCGTTCCTCCTCCAGGTAGCGCGCGATGGCGTCGCGGAAGCGCCCGTCGGCGATGAAGTGCGCCGAGTACGTCAGCGCGGGCTCGAAGCCGCGCACCAGCTTGTGCTCGCCCTGCGTGCCCGGCTCGAAGCGCGCCAGCCCGTGCTCGATGCAGTACTCGATGCCCTGGTAGTAGCAGGTCTCGAAGTGCAGGCTGTGCAGCTCGCCGCGCGCCCCCCAGTAGCGTCCGTACAGCGTGCCCGCGCCGGAGAGGAAGATGGCTGCAGCCACCGGCTCCTTGCCCAGCATGGCCAGCTTCACCATGAACGATCCCGGCAGTGCCCGCGCGATGCGTTCGAAGAATTCCAGGTTCAGGTAAGGCTCATGCCCGTGCAGGTGGAAGGTGCGCTGGTGCATCTCGCAGGCGAAGCGCAGCTCCTCCGGCGTGATGTCGTGCCCATGGCGGGTGCGGAAGGTGATGCCCTGCTCGGCGATGCGCCGGCGCTCGCGGCGCACCTGCTTGCGCTTCTCCGAGCGCATCTGCGCCAGGTATTCCTCGAAGCCGGCGTAGCCGCGGTTGCTCCAGTGGAACTGCACGTCCTCGCGCGCCAGCCAGCCCGCGGCGGTGAAGGCCTCGCGCTCCTCGCCGGAGATGAACAGCGCGTGCACCGAGGAGAGCCCCTGCTCGCGGCAGCGCTGCACCAGCGCCTCGATCAGCAGCCGGCGCAGCGGCCCGGCCTCGCGGGCCGGCGCGGTCAGCAGGCGGGCCGAGTTCACCGGCGAGAAGGGCACCGCGACGACCAGCTTGGGGTAGTAGTCCAGGCCGTGGCGCGCATAGGCCTGCGCCCAGGAGAAGTCGAACACGAACTCGCCCCAGGAATGCAGCTTGCGGTACACCGGCGCCGCGGCCACCAGTTCGTCGCCGTCGAAGGCGGCCAGGCAGGCCGGCGTCCAGCCCGTGCCCGGGCCCACGCAGCCGCTGTCCTCGAGCGCGGCCAGGAATTCATGCCGCAGGAACGGGCAACCGGTGCCGGCGAGGCTGTTCCACGCGGCGGCCGGCACGTCGCCGATGCTGTCAAGTTCGCGGATCTGGATAGGCAAGCCCCGGCGGTCCATCGAAACCTGGTTCACCCCGATGCTAGGTGCGCCGCCGGGGCGCGTCGAGGGGCATTTGCCGGCACGCTGCCCGCATTCCGGCAGCGCGCCGGCCGTGCAGGGCCGGGCAGGGCGTCAGCCCTTGTGCTCGATGCCCTCGAGGTAGCGGTCCGCGTCCAGCGCGGCCATGCAGCCCGAACCCGCCGAGGTGATGGCCTGGCGGTACACCGAATCGGCCACGTCGCCGGCGGCGAACACGCCGGGGACGCTGGTGGCGGTGGCATTGCCGTCGATGCCGCTGTTCACCACGATGTAGCCGCCGCGCATCTCCAGCTGGCCGTCGAAGATCTGCGTGTTGGGCGCGTGGCCGATGGCGATGAACACGCCGGTGACGTCCACCGTGTCCTTGCTGCCGTCCACCGTGGAGCGGATGCGCAGCCCGGTCACGCCGTTCTCGTCGCCCAGCACCTCGTCGACCTCGCTGTTCCAGCGGATGTCGACCTTGCCTTCCTTCTGGCGCGCAAACAGGCGGTCCTGCAGGATCTTCTCGCTGCGCAGCCTGTCGCGCCGGTGCACCAGCGTGACGTGGGCGGCGATGTTCGACAGGTACAGCGCTTCCTCAACGGCGGTGTTGCCGCCGCCGACCACCGCCACGCGCTGGTTGCGGAAGAAGAAACCGTCGCAGGTGGCGCAGGCGGATACGCCCTTGCCCTTGAAGGCCTCCTCGGAGGGAAGGCCCAGGTACTTGGCGGCCGCGCCGGTGGCGATGATCAGCGCATCGCAGGTGTAGCGGCCGGCGTCGCCCTCGAGCAAGAACGGGCGCACCTTGAGGTTGGCGGTGTGGATGTGGTCGTTGACCAGCCGCGTACCGAAGCGCTCGGCATGGCGACGCATGCGATCCATCAGGTCCGGGCCCAGCAATCCCTCCACGTCACCGGGCCAGTTGTCCACCTCGGTGGTGGTCATCAACTGCCCGCCCTGTTCCAGTCCGGTGATCAGCAGGGGGGCGCGATTGGCGCGCGCCGAATAGATTGCGGCAGTGTAACCCGCGGGGCCGGAACCCAGCACGATCAAGGGACTGTGGATGGTCTCGCTCATGTATAATTTACCTCTGGCGCCTATTGTGCCGTCCGCCGGCGCAACCTGCATGGGCCGCCCGTTCATATGAACATGCAGATCCTGGAGCTTGCCAAGATTTGAGTCAGTCCACCTCGCTTTCGGGTGGCGCGCGCCTCACCCAGGCCGTCATCAAGGCAGTGCGCGAGGGATTCTCGCTGCTGCTCGCCGCGTTGGGCGTGATCGTGTTTCTCGCGCTGGCCAGCTACCACGCAGGGGATGCCGGCTGGTCCTATTCCGGTGACGGCGGCGAGGTCAGGAACCTCATCGGCCCGGCCGGCGCCACGCTGGCCGACCTGCTGTTCTTCCTGTTCGGCAAGCCCGCCTACCTGCTGCCGGCCATGCTGCTGGTGGCGGCATGGCTGGTGTTCCGCAACCGCGTCGAATCGCTCAAGCCCGCCAGCCGCGCCAACCTGGCGCTGCGCATCGGCGGCTTCGTGCTGCTGCTGGCCGCCAGCTGCGCGCTGGCGACGTTGCACTGGGACGCCGGCAGCCTGCGCCAGACCGCCGGCGGGGTGCTGGGGCAGGCCGTGGGCCACACGCTGGCCGGCGCGCTGCGCAACCTCGGCGCCACGCTGTTGCTGCTGGCCGCGTGGATGTCCGGCGTGGCGCTGGCCTTCCATGTCTCCTGGCTGAACGTCATCGACGCCATCGGCCGCGGCTTCTGGCAGGGCGTGGCCGCCATCAAGGGCTGGCAGTCCACGCGCCGCGACGTGGCCGAGGGCCAGCAGCGCAAGCGCGTGCGCCAGGAGGCGGTGCGCGAGCGCGAGGAGATCAAGAAATCCGCGCCGCGCGTGGCCCCGGTCATCCAGAAGCCCCCGCCGGCGGTCGAGAAGAGCGAGCGGGTGGAGAAGGAAAAGCAGGTCAAGCTGTTCGATGCGCCCAGGTCCGGCGAGACCCCGCCGCTGGACCTGCTCGATGATCCGCCCGAGCGCGTGGCCGCGTACTCGGCCGAGTCGCTGGAGGCCATGTCGCGCCTGGTCGAGCTGAAGCTGGCCGACTTCGGCGTGCAGGTCGAGGTGGTGGCCGTGCATCCGGGCCCGGTGGTGACGCGCTTCGAGCTGCAGCCGGCGCCGGGCACCAAGGCCAGCACCATCTCCGGCCTGGCCAAGGACCTGGCGCGCGCGCTGTCGGCGATCTCGGTGCGCGTGGTGGAGGTGATCCCGGGCAAGTCGGTGATGGGCCTGGAGATCCCCAACGAGAAGCGCGAGGTCGTCACCCTCGGCGAAATCATCAAGTCGCGCGCCTACGACGACGTGCACTCGCCGCTGACGCTGGCGCTGGGCAAGGACATCGGCGGCAATCCCGTGGTGGCCGACCTGGCGCGCATGCCGCACCTGCTGATTGCGGGTACCACCGGCTCGGGCAAGTCGGTGGGCATCAATGCCATGGTGCTGTCGCTGCTTTACAAGAGCACCGCCGAGCACGTGCGGCTGATCATGATCGACCCGAAGATGCTCGAGCTGTCGGTGTACGAGGGCATCCCGCACCTGCTGGCGCCGGTGGTCACCGACATGAAGCAGGCCGCCAACGCGCTGCGCTGGGCGGTGGCCGAGATGGAGCGTCGCTACCAGCTGATGGCCGCGCTCGGCGTGCGCAACATCACCGGCTACAACAAGAAGGTGCGCGAGGCCAACGAGGCCGGCAAGCCCATCAAGGACCCGGTGATGATGCAGCGCGCGTCCACCGATCCCGCCTTCGACCAGAGCACCATCCCGGACCTCACGCCGCTGCCGTACATCGTCGTCATCATCGACGAGTTGGCCGACCTGATGATGATCGTCGGCAAGAAGGTGGAGGAGCTGATCGCGCGCCTGGCGCAGAAGGCGCGCGCCTCGGGCATCCACCTGATCCTGGCCACGCAGCGCCCGTCGGTGGACGTGATCACCGGCCTGATCAAGGCCAACATCCCCACCCGCATCGCCTTCCAGGTGTCGGCCAAGGTGGACTCGCGCACCATCCTCGACCAGGTCGGCGCCGAGTCGCTGCTGGGCCATGGCGACATGCTGTACCTGCCGCCGGGCACCTCGGTGCCCACGCGCGTGCACGGCGCCTTCGTGTCCGACGAGGAGGTGCACCGCGTGGTCGAGGCGCTGCGCAAGTCCGGCGCGCCCGACTACATCGAGGAAGTGCTGTCCGGCCCCTCGCAGCCCATCCCCGGCATCCCGGGCGAGGAGGGCGGCGCTGGCGGCAGCGACGATCCCGAGCAGGATCCCCTGTACGACGAGGCGGTGAAGATCGTGATCAGCGAGCGCAAGCCCTCGATCTCCTACGTGCAGCGGCGCCTGAAGATCGGCTACAACCGCTCCGCGCGGCTGCTGGAGGCCATGGAGGCGGCCGGCGTGGTCGGCCCGCTGCAGCCCAATGGCTCGCGCGAGGTGCTGGTGCCGGGCGGGAACGGCGATGACTGAGCCGTTCCGCGCCGCGCGCCGCAGTCCCGCCATGCTGGCGGCGATGGCCGTCCTGGCGGTGCTGGTGCTGCTGGCGCCGGTACTGCGCGCGGCGGCCGCCGACACCCTGCTCGACAGCTACCTCACGGGCCTGTCGACCTGGTCGGCCGACTTCACCCAGGTCACCGAGGATGAGCGCGGCGCCAGGGTCGGTACCACGGCGGGGCGGCTGCTGATCGTCCGTCCCGGCAAGTTCCGCTGGGAGTCCTCCATCCGCCGTGGCGAGCCGCCGGTGCAGCTGATGATCGCCGACGGCGTGAACCTCTGGTCGCTGGATTACGACCTGGAGCAGGCCACGGTGAAGCCGCAGCGCGACGTGCTGCCGCAATCCCCGGCCATGCTGCTGGCCGGCGGCGCCGACCTGCGCAGAGACTTCACCGTGGAGCCCGGTGAGCGGCGCGACGGCCACGACTGGGTGGTGGTGAGGCCGAAGCAGGCCGAGTCCGATTTCCGCGAGGCACGCTTCGGCTTCAGGAACCGCGAGCTGGCGCGGCTGGTGGTGGTGGACAAGATCGGCCAGCGCTCCACGCTGGACTTCACCAGCGTGCGCCGCAACCCGGCGGTCGAGCCGGCGCAGGTGCGCTTCGAGCTGCCGAAGGGCGTGGACCTCATCGGTACGCCGGTGTCGCCTTGAACCCCGTCGTCCTGCCGGAGCTGCGCTACCGGCGCTTCTGGTTCGGCGCCGGGATTGCGATCGCGACGGTGATCGCCGTGGTCTGCCTGATGCCCGGCAGCAAGCTTCCCGACGTGGACATCTCCGACAAGGTGGAGCACTTTGCCGCCTTTGCCATGCTGGCGTTCTGGTTCGGCAGCATCCTGGTGCGGCGCGACCTGCCGTGGCTGGCGCTGGCGCTGGTGGTCTTCGGCGGCCTGATCGAGGTGGCCCAGGGCGTGATGCACCTGGGCCGTACCGCGGACGTCCGTGACCTGGTTGCCGACGCCATCGGCGTAGCCACCGGCCTGGCGCTGGCGCTCACGCCGCTGGGCCGCTGGGCGCGCTGGTTCGAGAACCTGGCAGGCAGGACCCCGTCGTGAACGCGCCGCTGCGTCCGCTCGCGGATCGCATGCGGCCGCGAAACGTGGATGAATTCGCCGGCCAGCGGCACCTGCTCGCGCCGGGCCGCGCGTTGCGCACCGCGCTGGACCGCGGCCAGGTGCACTCGATGATCCTGTGGGGTCCCCCGGGCACCGGCAAGACCACGCTGGCACGCCTGTTCGCCTCGGCCATCGATGCCCACTTCATCGCGCTGTCGGCGGTGATGTCCGGCGCCAGGGACATCCGCGCGGCGGTGGAGGAGGCGCGCCAGCAGCGCGCCGCCGGCCGCAACACGCTGCTGTTCCTCGACGAGGTGCACCGCTTCAACAAGGCGCAGCAGGACCTGTTCCTGCCCTTCGTCGAGGACGGCACGCTGGTGTTCATCGGCGCCACCACCGAGAACCCGTCCTTCGAGGTGGTGGGCGCGCTGCTCTCGCGCGCCCGCGTGTACGTGCTCAAGCCGCTCGACCAGGACGAGCTCGCCACGCTGGTCCGCCGTGCGCTCACCGACCGTGAGCGCGGCCTGGGGGACCGCAACCTCACCGTGTCGGAGGCCGCGCTCCAGGCGCTGGTGGCGGCCGCCGACGGCGATGCGCGCCGCGCGCTGGGATTGCTGGAGACCGCGGCCGACCTGGCCGTCGACGGCGTGATCGGCGAGGCGCAGCTCGCCGAGCTGGCCGCCGGCACGCGCCGCCGCTTCGACAAGGGCGGCGACCAGTTCTATGACCAGATCTCCGCGCTCCACAAGGCGGTGCGCGGCAGCGACCCGGACGCGGCGCTGTACTGGCTGGCGCGCATGCTGGATGGCGGCTGCGATCCCTCCTACCTGGCCCGGCGCATCACGCGCATGGCGGTGGAGGACATCGGCCTGGCCGACCCGCGCGCGCTGACGCTGGCGCTGGAGGCCTGGGAGGCCTACGACCGGCTGGGCTCGCCCGAGGGCGAGCTGGCGCTGGCCCAGGCGGTGGTGTTCCTCGCCGTGGCGGCCAAGAGCAATGCGGTCTACCGCGCCTGGGGCGAGGCCCGCGCCGACGTGCAGAAGTACGGTTCGCTGGAGGTGCCGCTGCGCCTGCGCAATGCGCCCACGAAACTCATGCGCCAGCTTGACTACGGCAAGGGCTACCGCTACGCGCACGACGAGCCGGATGCCTATGCGGCCGGCGAGCGCTACCTGCCCGATGAAATGCCGGACCGGCGCTATTATCACCCCGTGCCGCGCGGCCTGGAGATCCGCATCGCCGAGGCGATGGAACGGCGCCGCGCGCGCGACACATCCGCTGCCGACAACGACAGGAAGAAAACTCCGTGATCGATCCCAAGCTGCTGCGCACCTCGCCTGAGCAGGTCGCCGCCAATCTCGCCCGCCGGGGCTTCAAGCTGGACCTGGCGCAGCTCGCCGCGCTCGAGGAGCGCCGCAAGGCCGCGCAGGTGGAGGCCGACCGCCTGCGCGCCGAACGCAATGCCAACGCGAAACAGGTGGGCATGGCCAAGGGCCGCGGCGAGGACGTGGCGCCGCTGATCGCGCGCGGCGAGCAGCTCGCGCGCGAGCTGGTGGGCGCCGAGGCCGCCATCGAGGCCGTGCAGGCAGAGCTCGAGGCGCTGCAGCTGGGGCTGCCCAACCTGCTGCAGGAGGAGGTGCCCGATGGCGCCGACGAGGCCGGCAACGTGGAGCTGCGCCGCTGGGGCACGCCGCGCGAGTTCACCTTCAAGCCGCGCGACCACGTGGAGCTGGGCGAGCTGCTGGGCCGCGGCATCGACTTCGAGGCCGCCGCGCGCATCTCCGGCAGCCGCTTCGCGGTGCTGCGCGACGGCATCGCGCGCCTGCACCGCGTGCTGGGCCAGTTCATGCTCGAGACGCACACGCGCGAGCATGGCTACACCGAGGTGTACGTGCCGTACCTGGTGGCGCCCTCGTCGCTGCACGGCACCGGCCAGCTGCCCAAGTTCGAGCAGGACCTGTTCCGGGTGGGCGAGGGCCAGCACTACCTGATCCCCACCGCCGAGGTGCCGGTCACCAACCTGGTGCGCGAGCAGATCCTCGACGCGCGCGAGCTGCCGCTGAAGCTGGTGGCGCACACGCCGTGCTTCCGCTCCGAGGCCGGCGCGGCCGGCCGCGACACCCGCGGCATGATCCGCCAGCACCAGTTCGACAAGGTCGAGATCGTGCAGGTGGTCGAACCGTCGAAGTCGCGCGAGGCGCACGAGGAGCTGACCGCGCATGCCGAGGCCATCCTGCAGAAGCTGGGCCTGCCGTACCGCGTGATGGCGCTGTGCGCCGGCGACACCGGCTTCGGCAGCAGCCGCACCTACGACCTGGAGGTGTGGCTGCCCGGGCAGCAGGCCTACCGCGAGATCTCCTCGTGCAGCAATTTCCTGGACTTCCAGGCCCGGCGCATGCAGGCGCGCTGGCGCAACCCGGCCACCGGCAAGCCCGAGCCCGTGCACACCCTCAATGGTTCCGGTGTGGCTGTAGGACGGGCGCTGATTGCGGTGCTGGAGAACTACCAGAACGAGGACGGGTCGATCACAATCCCTGAGGTCCTGCGGCCCTGGTTCGGGGGCGAGAGGATCTCCGCGTGAGCTTCCGCGGCAGTCACGATCTTCATCATCGAGGAGGGCGCGCCATGCGGCGACAATCAAGCCTGATAACCGCCACCCTGGCGATGGTGCTGGCCACCGCCGGCTGTTCCAATGGCGCCGACCCGTCCCTGGCCGGCACCGGTCCGGCTGCGCCGCAAACCGATCCCGCCCCCTCGGCACTCGGCCCGCCGCTGGAGACCCGCGAGCGCAATGGCGTGGACTACCAGCCGGCGTTCGAGAACCAGACCCGTGCGCCGGGCATCCGCGACAGCGTGGCGCTGGATGTGCAGGAGGTGGCCACGGGCCTGAACCTGCCGTGGGCCGTGGAGCTGCTGCCCGACGGCCGCTTCCTGGTCACCGAGCGTCCCGGCGCGCTGCGCATCGTCAGCGCCGACGGCACGGTTTCCGCGCCGGTGGCCGGCCTGCCACAGCTGTACACGCAGGGACAGGGCGGCCTGCTCGACGTGGCGCTGGATCCGGACTTCGCCGGCAACCGCACCATCTACTTCAGCTACTCCGAGCCGCGCGAAGGTGGCAACGGCACCGCGCTGGCGCGCGCCGTGCTGGAGGAATCCGGCGGCCAGGCCTCGCTGTCGGGCCTGACGGTGATCTTCCGCCAGATGCCCACCTTCGATTCGCCGCTGCACTTCGGCTCGCGCATCGTGTTCGCGCCGGACGGCAAGCTGTTCCTGACGCTGGGCGAGCGTTCCATGCCCGAGAGCCGCGTGCACGCGCAGGATCTGGGCAGCCACTTCGGCAAGATCGTGCGCATCAACCGCGACGGCAGCGTGCCCGCGGACAATCCCTTCGTCGGCCGCGGCGACGCGAAGCCGGAGATCTGGTCGTACGGCCACCGCAACGTGCAGGCAGCCACCTGGGATGCGGCCACCGGCCGGCTCTGGGAGATCGAGCATGGCCCGCGCGGAGGCGACGAGCTGAACCTGGTCGAGCCGGGCAAGAATTACGGCTGGCCGGTGATCACCTACGGCATCGAGTACCAGGGACCGAAGATCGGCGAGGGCCTCACGCAGATGGAGGGCATGGAGCAGCCCGTGTACTACTGGGATCCGGTGATCGCGCCCTCGGGCATGATCGTCTACCGCGGCGACCTGTTCCCGGGCTGGAACGGCAGCATCCTGGTCGGCGGCCTGGGCAGCACCAAGCTGGTCCGCCTGCACATGAACGGTACCCGTGTCGCCGGCGAGGAGTGGCTGCTCGCCGACCGCGGCGCGCGCATCCGCGACGTGCAGCAGGGACCCGGCGGGGAGATCTACGTGCTCACCGAGGAAGGCAGCAACTCCAGGCTGCTGCGCCTGGTGCCGGCCGCGGCAGGAGCAGGCTGATGGCCAGGCAGTACACCTTGCTGGTGCCGGTGGACGGTTCGCAGGGATCGCTGCGCGCGCTGTCGGTCGCCTGCCAGCGCGTGAAGGCTCGTCGCGACGGCGGCCGCGTGCTCGCGCTGAACGTGCAGCCACCCATGCCGCCCAGCCGCTTCGCGCCGGTGTCCGACATCCGCGACCACCAGCAGCGCATGGCGGAGGAAGTGTTCCGCAAGGTGGAACGCGTGGCACGGCGCGAGCGCGTGCCGGTGGAACGCGATGCGGTGGTGGGGCTGCCCGCCGAGACCATCCTGCGCGCCGTCAAGCGCGTCCGCGCCACGGAGGTCGTCATGGGCACGCGCGGGCTGGGCAAGCTCGGCGGCCTGCTGCTGGGTTCGGTGGCGATGAAGGTCGTGCAGCTGGCCGACGTGCCGGTGACGCTGGTTCGCTGATGCCGGCAGCCCCGGGCTGCCCCCCGGGGCTTCAGTTGTGCGCCAGGATGGCCTCGAGGTCGGCGCGCGCGGCGCCGAGCGCGGTGTCCTGCGCGATCTGCCGCAGCTGCCCGCTGCCGTTGACGATGATGGCGAAGGCCATGAAGCCGCCGTTGCGCTTCCTCAGGTAGCCGGCGATGCCGTACACGGACACCGGCTGCGTCAGCGTGCCGGTCTTCAGCGCCACGCGGTCCAGCCAGTCCGGCCCGCCGCGCCGCAGGTAGGCGAAGGA
>CAYVZE010000045.1:0-23140 GCA_964455685.1 uncultured Steroidobacteraceae bacterium | reverse complement strand
GCGCAGCAGACGCGCATGACCGTGATCTCGCACAACCTGGCCAACGTCAACACCACCGGCTTCAAGAAGGACCGGGCGGTGTTCGAGGACCTGCTGTACCAGAACATCAGGCAGGTGGGTTCGGCCACCTCGCAGGACACCGTGGCGCCGACCGGCCTGAACCTCGGCACCGGCGTGCGCGTGGTCGCCACCGAGAAGAACCACACCCAGGGCGGGCTCAACAACACCGGCAATGCGCTGGATGTGGCCATCAATGGCCGCGGCTTCTTCCAGGTGCTGCTTCCGGACGGCAGCTTCGCCTACACGCGTGACGGATCGTTCAAGACCAGCGCCGAGGGCGAGCTGGTGACCTCCAGCGGCTACCGCGTGCAGCCGGGCATCTCCATTCCGCAGGGCGCGCAGAGCGTGACCATCGGCTCCGATGGCACGGTGAGCGTGCAGATCGCCGGCCAGGCCGCGCCGGTGCAGGTGGGCACGCTGCAGCTCACCGACTTCGTCAATCCTGCCGGCCTGCAGGCCCGCGGCGAGAATCTGTACGTGGAATCCGCCGCCAGCGGCCCCGCCCAGACCAGCACCCCGGGCCTCAACGGCCTCGGCCTGCTGCAGCAGGGCTTCCTGGAGGGCTCCAACGTCAACGTGGTGGAGGAACTGGTGGCCATGATCGAGACCCAGCGGGCCTACGAGATGAACTCCAAGGCCATCGCCACCACCGACCAGATGCTGCAATACGTGAGCAACAACCTGTGAACGAGAAGCGCTTCCTGATGCTGGCCGCCGGCGTGGCCGCGGCCCTGCTGCTGGCGGGCTGCGCCACCGCGCCGCGCTACGAGGACTATTCCGCGGCCTGGCCGGAGGAGCTGCCGTACGAGCGGCCCGCCAACGGCTCGATCTTCCAGGCCGGCTACGACGTGCCGCTGTTCGAGAACACGGTGGCGCACCGGGTCGGCGACACGGTCACCATCATCCTGTCGGAGCAGACCGCTGCACAGAAGAGCTCCAGCACCTCGACCTCCAAGGACACCTCGGTGGACCTGGCCGCGCCGGTGTTCGGCGGCTCGCCGCTGAGGATCGGCGGCGAGGAGATCTCCGCCGGGCTGCAGAGCAGCCGCAGCTTCGAGGGCTCCGGCGACAGCAGCCTGTCGAACCGCCTGCAGGGCCACATCACCGTCACCGTGGCCAGGCGGCTGTCCAACGGCAACCTGCTGGTGCGCGGGCAGAAGTGGATCGAGATCAACCAGGGGCGTGAGTTCGTGCGCATCCAGGGCGTGATCCGGCCCATCGACATCCAGCCCGACAACACCATCGCCTCGTACAAGGTGGCCGACGCCTCCATTGCCTACGGTGCGCGCGGCGTGCTGGCCGACGCCAACCGGCCCGGCCTGCTGGCGCGCTTCTTCAATTCCGTGTGGAACCCGTTGTGAGGAATCCCGCCATGCGTCGCCTCGTTTCGCTGCTCGCCGGACTGATGCTGCTGTCGCAGGCGGCGATGGCCGAGCGTGTGAAGGACATCGCCTCGGTGGCTGGCGTGCGCGGCAACCAGCTGGTGGGCTACGGCCTGGTGGTCGGCCTCGATGGCACAGGCGACCAGACCAGCCAGGCGCCGTTCACCATCCAGAGCATCAAGAACATGCTGGCGCGCTTCGGCATCGCCGTGCCGCCCAACGTCAACCCGCAGCTGAAGAACGTGGCGGCGGTTGTTGTGACCGCCGACCTGCCACCCTTTGCCAAGCCCGGCCAGACCATCGACGTCACCGTGTCGTCGCTGGCCAATGCCTCCTCGCTGCGGGGCGGCACGCTGCTGATGACGCCGCTGCGCGGCGTCGACGGCGAGGTGTACGGCATCGCCCAGGGCAGCCTGGTGGTCAGCGGCTTCGGCGCCCAGGGCCGCGATGGCTCGCGCCTGTCGGTGAACGTGCCCTCCAGCGGCCGCGTGCCCAATGGCGCCACCGTCGAGCGCGAGGTTCCCAACAACTTCACTGCGCAGCCCTTCGTGGTGCTGAACCTGCACACCCCGGATTTCACCACCGCCGCGCGGCTGGCCGGCGGCATCAACGACCTGCTCGGCCCCGGCACGGCCGAGGCCATGGACGCGGTGTCGGTGCGCGTGGCCGCACCGCTGGACCCGAACCAGCGCATCGCCTACCTGTCGACGCTGGAGGCCATCGAGATCCAGCCCGGCGAGGCGCCGGCGCGCGTCATCGTCAATTCACGCACCGGTACCGTGGTGATCGGCTCCCGCGTGCGCGTGACGCAGGCGGCGGTGGCACATGGCTCGCTGTCGGTGACCATCACCGAGCGCTTCGACGTGAGCCAGCCCGAGGCCTTCTCGCGCGGCGAGACCGTGGTCACGCCCCGCAGCGAGATCTCCGCCTCGCAGGACGAGGCGCGCATGTTCCTGTTCGACGCCGGCGTGGACCTCAACGAGATCGTGCGCGCGGTGAACCAGGTGGGCGCTGCGCCTGGCGACCTGGTGGCCATCCTGGAGGCCCTGAAGGAAGCCGGCGCGCTGCGCGCGGAGCTGATCGTCATCTAGTCGCCATGGCCATCGAGTCCCTCAACGGATCCTTTTTCGCCGACCCGGCGGCGCTGGGCGCGCTGCGGCGCGAGGCCGGCACGCAGTCGCCGGAGGCGCTGCGCGAGACCGCGAAGCAGTTCGAGAGCCTGTTCACCTCGATGCTGCTGAAAAGCATGCGTTCGGCTTCGTTCGGCGATCCGTTCAGCAGCGACCAGCAGGATTTCTACCAGGACATGTTCGACCAGCAGCTGGCCGCGCACCTGTCACAGGGCAGGGGACTGGGCCTGGCCGACATGCTGGTGCGCCAGCTGATGCAGGGCAATGCGGGTGGCGCCGGTGCGGCACAGCAGGCCGCGGCGGGCGCTGCCGGCACCCCGGGCACGGTCGGTGCCGGGCCGACGCAGTGGCCGCCGCGCGATGCGGAGGATTTCGTGCGCACCATCCGTCCCGCGGCCACGGCCGCGGCCCGCGAGCTGGGCGTGGATCCCGACCTCATCATCGCCCATGCGGCGCTGGAGACCGGCTGGGGCCGTTCGGTACCCACAGGGGCTGATGGCCGGCCCAGCTTCAACCTGTTCGGCATCAAGGCCGGCAGCCGCTGGGGCGGCGCCGTGCAGGCCTCGCGCACGCGGGAGTTCATGGACGGACGCATGCAGGCCGTCACGGACCATTTCCGTGCCTACGACTCGCCGGAACAGTCCATCCGGGATTACGTCAACCTGCTCAAGTCCAGCCCGCGCTATGCCGCGGCGCTGAACACCGGCAGTGACGCGGAGGCGTTCGCCCGCGGCCTGGCCCGCGGCGGCTACGCCACCGACCCGGACTATGTCACCAAGCTCACCGCGGTGGCCGCGCGGCTCAAGTCCGCGAACGCCGTGCCGATAACCCAGGCGAGCAGCGCCTGAAAGGTCCGTAGCCGATGGCCGACATGCTGAATGTCTCGATCTCCGGGTTGCGGGCCTTCCAGCGCGCCCTGGAGACCACCAGCCACAACATCGCGAACGTCGCGACGCCCGGCTACAGCCGGCAGGCGGTGCTGCTCGGGACCAGCCAGCCGGAGATCTTCGGCCGAGCGGCCCTCGGCACCGGCGTGGCCGTGCAGGGCGTGCGCCGCTTCAGCGACGAGCTGCTGTCGCTGCAGATGCGCCAGGCCTCCAGCACCTTCTCGCGCACCGCGGCCTACGCGGAGAAGGCCAATGCGCTGGCCAACCTGTTCGCCGACTCCTCCACCGGTCTGTCGGTGTCGCTGCAGAAATTCACCAACGCGCTGCAGGAAGTGGCCAACACGCCCACGTCCACCGCCGCCCGGCAGGTGCTGCTGAGCGAGGCGCAGTCGCTGGCCACCCGCCTGAAGACCTATGAATCCCGGCTTTCGGCGCTCGATGCGCAGATCAACGAGCAGCTGCGCGCCGAGGCAGCGACCATCAACGGCATCGCGCGCAACATCGCCGAGCTGAACCAGGAAATCATGCGTGCCCGCAGCAGCACCGGCAGCCCGCCGGCGGACCTTCTGGACGCGCGCGACCGGCAGCTGGCCATGCTGGCCGAACGGCTGGATACCACCATCGTCCGCCAGGATGACAGCACCATCAACGTGTTCGTGGGCAACGGCCAGCCGCTGGTGCTGGGCAACGTGCCCGCGGAGCTGGTGGCGCAGGCCGATCCTTTCCAGCCCGACCGCGTGTCGCTGGCATTCCGCACCTCCGGCGGGACGGTGGATATTTCCTCCTCGCTCAGCGGCGGCAGCATCGGCGGCCTGCTGGACGCGCGCCGCGAGCTGATCGACCCGGCGCGCAACGAACTGGGGCGCATGGCGGTGGCGCTGGCCGAGGTCACCAATGCCCAGCACCGCCGCGGCGTGGACCTGCATGGCGATGCCGGCGGGGACTTCTTCGGCGTGGGGGCGGTCGAGGTGCTGCCTTCGCGCACCAATGACGGCAATGCGGTGCTGGATGTCAGCCGCACCGGCGCCAGTGCCTTGACCACCCACGACTACGTGCTGCGCCAGGAAGGCGGCAGCTGGACCGTGCGTCGCGCCGATACCGGCGCGGCGGTGCCGTCCAGCATCTCCGGCAGCGGTGCGCTGGAGTTCGATGGCCTGTCGGTGCAGGTCAGTGGCACGGCCGCCGACGGCGACCAGTTCCTGATCCGGCCCACGGCCGGGGCCGTCTCCGGCCTTTCCGTGCTGGTCAGTGATCCTTCGCGCATCGCCGCCGCGGCGCCGGTGCGCAGCGCGGCTGCAACGGGCAATGCCGGTACCGCCACCATCTCGGCCGGCGAAGTGCTGGATGCGGAGCATCCCGGCCTGCTGGGCAGCGTGACCATCCGCTTCACCGACGCCGGCACCTGGGAAGCGCGTGACGCTGCCGACAACGTGCTGGGCGGCGGCGCCTACGTGCCCGGCGGCAGCATCGAGTTCAACGGCTGGCGGGTCCGCATCGACGGCGTGCCGGCGGCCGGCGACAGCTTCACCGTGACCGCCAACACCGGCGGCGTGGGCGACAACCGCAATGTGCTGGCGATGGCCGAGGCGCTCTCGCGCGGCGTACTGTCCGGCGGCACCGAGTCGCTGGACACGGCGGTCAGCCGCTTCGTGGGCCAGGTGGGCGTGGCCGCGGCCAGCGCCAATGCCACCCTCGAGGCCCAGCAGATCGTCTATGAGGACAGCCTTGCGGCCGTCGATTCGCTCTCCGGCGTGAACCTCGACGAGGAAGCGGCCAACCTGCTGCGCTTCCAGCAGGCCTACCAGGCCGCTGCGCAGATGATCCGCGTCACGCAGGAGCTGATGGATACGTTGATGAACGCCGTACGCCGATGATCGACCGGATTTCCACCCCTGGACAGCACACTTCCGCCATCACGCAGATCCTGCGCCAGCAGGTTGCGCTGTCGAAGACCCAGGTGCAGGTGGCCACCGGCCGCCGCATCCAGACGCCAGCCGAGGATCCCATCGCCGCCACGCGCATCCTGGGCGTGGAGCGCGCGCAGGCGCAGATCAGCCAGTACGAGCGCAACGCCAACATGGCGCAGCAGCGCCTGGGTTTCGCCGAGCTGGCGTTCACCGACCTGAACAACCTGCTGCAGCGCGTGCACGTGCTGGCGGTGCAGGCCAACAGCGGCGCCATGGACGATGCCGCCCTGCGCAACATCGCCTCGGAGCTGCGGGGCCGCGCCGACGAGCTGATGCAGATCGCCAACCGCCAGGACGGCAATGGCGAGTTCCTGTTCGCCGGCTTTTCCAGCGGCACCCGGCCGTTCTCCGTGGCCGGCGGCGTCGCCACTTATGCGGGTGACCAGGGCGTGCGGCAGCTGGCGATCAGCGCCACGCAGAACATCGCCGACGGCTTCACCGGCGAGCGGGTGTTCATGGCCATCCCGCAGGGCAATGGCGTGTTCGTGGTGCGCGAGGGCAACGTGGCCGGCACCGGCGTCATCGGCGTGCACCAGGTCGCGGACCGGGCCGCGTGGTCGGCCGCCGCCGCCGCCGCCGCCGCGGTGCCGCAGCCGCACGCCTACACCATCACCTTCACCGATCCCGACGGTGACGGGCAGGCCGACACCTGGGAAGTCACCGATGCCGGCGGCAACCCGGTCGCCACCGGCCCGTTCACTGCCGGCGGCACCATCGCGTTCGACGGCGTGCAGGTCATCATCGAGGGATCCCCGGCGGAGGGCGACACCTTCAATGTCGAGCCGGCCCGCACCGAGGATATGTTCCGCACCATCGAGGACCTGATCCAGCTGCTGGAGCAGGGGGCCGCCACGCCCGAGCAGCGCGCGCGGCTCGGCACCGGCATCAACAAGGCGCTCGGTCAGCTCACCTCCGCCATGGACCACGTGGTCAACCTGCGTGCAGAGACCGGCGCGCGGCTGTCGGCGCTGGATTCCGCGGCCAGCCAGCGCGAAGACATGGACTACGAGCTGTCCGTGTCGTTGTCGGCGCTGCGGGACCTGGACTACGCCGAGGCCATCTCCCGGCTGAACCAGCAGGTGGCCGGGCTGCAGGCGGCCCAGGCCGCCTACACCCGCATCGGCCAGATGTCGCTCTTCGACTTCATCTAGCCCGGCTGCGTGGGCCGAATGTGAGCCAGGTCTCGCTTCGGCTGCAGATTTTGAGCATTGCGTCTTCAAGTAACGGCAGCCGGCGCCGTTAACCCTCACGAAGAGCGCACTGGGAGGCGGTAGCCCCACCAGGGCATCGCCGGCCGCCAGGCCAGAGACGGGACTGAAAGAACCCACAGGAGCAATCGAGAAATGGCACTTGTCATCAATACCAACGTGATGTCGCTGAACGCGCAGCGCAACCTCACGACCTCCAGCAGTGCGCTGGCCACTTCGCTGCAGCGCCTGTCTTCCGGCCTGCGCATCAACAGCGCCAAGGACGATGCCGCCGGTCTTGCGATCTCCAACCGCATGACCACGCAGATCAGCGGCCTGAACCAGGCCGTGCGCAACGCCAACGACGGCATCTCGCTGGCGCAGACCACCGAGGGCGCCCTGCAGGAGGTGACCAACAACCTGCAGCGCATCCGCGAGCTGGCCGTGCAGTCGGCCAACGCCACCAACTCCGACAGCGACCGCGACGCCCTGGACCAGGAAGTGCAGCAGCGCCTGCAGGAGATCCAGCGCATTGCCACCCAGACTGCGTTCAACGGCCGCAAGGTGCTGGACGGCAGCTTCGGCAACGCGCTCTTCCAGGTCGGCGCGAACGTGGGCGAGACCATTTCGGTGAGCCTCGATACCAGCATGAAGCGCGCCGACATCGGCAAGATCGTGCAGGCGGCAGGTGGAGTCAATCTCACCGACCCGGCGGAATCGCCGTTCTTCGACAACAACGGCGATCCTGCGGCTGTGACGCTGGGCGAGGGCGATTTCGTGATCACCGTCGACGGGAAGGAGTATGACCTATCCGAGGTGGCGCCCGAGGACGGCTTCGAGAACGCCCAGCAGCTGGTCGACGCCATCAACAGCCTGAGCAGCGGCGTGTTCGCTTCGCTGGACGACGACGGCCATCTGGTGCTGTCCTCGGTGAAGGAATTCTCGCTCGCGCTCGACAACGAAGGTGAGAACCTGGGCCTGACGGCGCAGGACTACGCGATCGATGCGGCCGACACCGGCCTGACCGCCGTGAGCATCAACAGCGTGGCCGGTGCGAACGACGCCATCCTGCGCGTGGACGCCGCCCTGACCGCGGTGGCCGAGCTGCGCGGCACCCTGGGCGCCATCCAGAACCGCTTCGAGTCCACCATCAACAGCCTGCAGACCGTTGCCGAGAACCTGTCGGCCTCCCGCAGCCGCATCCTGGACACGGACTTCGCCGCCGAGACGGCTGCGCTGACCCGCGCCCAGATCCTGCAGCAGGCCGGTACCGCCATGGTCGCCCAGGCCAACGCGGTGCCGCAGAACGTGCTGTCGCTGCTCCGCTAAGGCAGGGCCTGCGCCAGGCGCACTGAAGGAAAGGGCGGGGGCCGCGCGGCTCCCGCCCGCTCCTGTCAGCGAGGCAACATGGAAATCCCGGTCACCAAGTCGGTCTCCATCGCCGCCACTTCCCCGGTCTCTTCCGAGAGGCCCCGGCCTGCTGTTGCCGAACGCACCCCGGCTCCGGTGAAGGAGCCGGCCGTGACGGCACCGGCCGACAACCTTCCCGATACGCGCGAAGCCATCGCCGAGCAGGTGAGCCGCTTCCTGCAGTCCTCCGCGCGCAACCTGGAGTTCCAGGTCGATGCCGAATCCTCCACGCCGGTGATCATCGTGCGCGACGGCCAGGGCCATGTCGTGCGGCGCATCCCCGGCGATACGGCGCTGGAGATGCTGCGTCTCGCGAATGCGCAGTCGGGCACATTCGTGAATTCCAAGGCCTGAGATACTCGGGGCCATGCCGACCATTTCATCGCCGGGACTGGGTTCGGGGCTGGATATCCAGGGGCTGGTCACCCAGCTCGTTGCGGCCGAGCGCGCGCCCAAGGAGCGGCAGCTCACCCAGGCCGATGCCCGCCTCACGACCGAGTTCACGGCACTGGCCAGCCTGAAGGGGGCGCTTTCGGCGCTGCGGGGTTCTGTGTCCTCGCTGCGCAGCCCCGGATCCTTCAATGTGCTGAAGGCCACGGTCGGCGACGAGAACTACTTCACCGCATCGGCCTCCAGCGCTGCCATTCCTGGCTCCTACACGGTGCAGGTGGCGCAACTGGCCACCGCCGCGCGACTGGGTTCGGCCGCCTATGCGGACGGTCCGGACAGCGAGGTGGGCACCGGCACGTTGAGCATCACGGTCGGCGAGCGCACCTTCGATATCGAGATCACCGAGGACAATGCTTCGCTCGCCGGCATCCGCGACGCGATCAATGGCGCGCCCGGCAACACCGCCGTGCGCGCAACGTTGATCCGCGACAGCGCGGGCACCTACCTGGTACTGACGGGTATTGCCACCGGTGCCGGGAACAGCATTTCGGTCGCCACCTCCAATGCCAGCGAGGGCCTCGCGCAACTCGCGGCCGACCTGAACGATTTCGATCCCGAGCGTGACCTGGTGGCGCAGGATGCCATCGCCTATGCCTCCGGTTACGAGATCCGGGGCAGCACCAACTCGCTGTCGGGCGCCATCGACGGCGTGACGCTGAACCTGAAGAAGGTCACCCCCGAGGGCGAAACCATCGTCCTCGACGTGGCGCGGGACGAGGAGGCCATCCTGAGGAAGGCCGAGAGCTTCGTTTCCGCCTACAACATGCTGGCGCAGCAGATCGCCTCGCTGGGCCGCTATGACGCCGCCACGCGCACGGCCGGTCCCATGCTGGGCGATTCCCTGCTGCGCGGCATCGACACGCAGCTGCGTCGCATGCTCTCAGAGCCGGTGGCCGGCATGCAGGGCCGCTACCGGACCCTGACCAGCCTGGGCATCGAGATGACCCAGGAGGGCACGCTCAAGCTCGACCACGCGAAGTTCCGCCAGGCGCTGGCCGACGACCCGGATGCCGTCAACCAGGTGTTCACGTCGGAGTCCGGCGTGGCGGCGCGCATGTCGCAATACCTGGACGACCGCCTGTCCGCCAGCGGCGAGTTCGCGGCACGCGACGAGCGCATCTCCACGCAGCGCCGCCGGATCGAGAAGGAGCGCGAGGCGCTGGATGCGCGCATGGCCGTGGTGCAGCAGCGCTACCTGAGGCAGTTCACCGCGATGGACGCGCTGCTGGCGCAGATGCAGAACACCTCCGGCTACCTGGCGCAGCAGCTGGAGAGCCTCGCGAGCCTGTCGAACGCGCGCCGCTAGCACCGGCCCTCAAGTTCTGGCGCCTCGCGCCGTTAAGTCGCATGTAGAGCAGGAGTTCTCGCATGTCGGCTTATCCCAGATCCAGCCTGGCCGCCTATCGTTCCGTCGCCGCCCATGGCGGCGTGGATGCGGCCAATCCCCACAGGCTCATCACCATGCTGATGGACGGCGCTCTGGAGCGCCTGGCCTCGGCCCGCGGCGCCATCGAGCACGGCGACGCAGAGGCGAAGAACCGCCTCATCCACCGCGCCGTGGCCATCGTCGAGGAGCTGCGCGCCAGCCTGAACCTCCAGGCCGGCGGCCAGGTCGCCGCCAACCTGGCGGACCTGTACGAGTACTGCGGACGCCAGCTGCTGCGCGCCAACACCGAGAACCGCGCCGAGCTGCTGGACGAGGTGGGCAACCTGCTGCGCGAGATCCGCGGCGCGTGGGTGCAGATCCCCGCGGTGGCGGGCGCATGAGCCTGGCGGCGCCGCTGCCCGCCGCCGGTCGCTTGCTGGCCCGCGGTGTGACGGCGTCCACATTCCAGCTGGTGCGCGGGATGCGTGACGCCCGCGATCGCGCCACCATCCAGCACCTGATGGCCGAACGCCGCCGCCTGCTGGCGGAGCTGGCACGGTACATGAATACAGAAAGGCACGTCGGTTCGCTGGCGGCCCTCTCGGCCGCGGTGGCCGAGTCGGACCGCACGCTGGAGGCGATGCTCGGGCAGATGTCCGCGGCAGCGCCGGGCGCAAGAGAGAGCGAATGTACGAGGGCGTCGACACAGTCATCCTGAACAACGAACTGGCCTACCAGGACGTGCTGCCGGTGGCGTTCAAGCCGCTTGCCCGTCCCATGGATGCGGCCGCCGTGGCAGCCCTGACGGATCGCAACGTGCGCATGCTGCAGGTCTGCGCGGTGCTGGAAGAGCAGGGCGCGGTCGACAAGAAGGACGATGCCTCGCCGCACTCGGCCGACGTGCTGCGGCTGGAGGTGAAGGTCAACCTGCTGCTCGACCTGGTCGGGCAGCTGCTGGCCGCCCAGGTGCCCCGGCCCGTGCCGGCACTGGTGCGCTTCAATGCCCTGGGCGCCCTGTGGAAGTCGGCCAATCCGCCGCGCGTGGGCCAGCAGGGCCTGCTGGAGATCTGGTTGCGTGACAGCCTGCCGCAGCCGCTGGCATTGATTGCCAATGTCACCCATGTGGCGGCCGACGGCCATGTGAAGGCCACCTTCGTCCCGCCGGGGGAGGCGACGGCCGACCTGCTCGAGAAGCTGGCGTTCCGCCGTCACCGGCGTCAGGTTGCCGGCTCCCGCCAGCCCCGTCGTCCCGGAAATGAGACCGCAATCACACGCGTCCTCCGTTGATTGACGCGTTGCGTCACTTTTCTGACGCCCGCTGTTTGCGAGACTGGCCACCTTCGCAAACAACAACGACTGACCGCGTCTTTCCATGGCCACTGCTGAATCCGATGTCCGCGCCGCGCTCGTGACCCACCAGGGACCGACCGGCGAGTCCGAAGCCATCCGCCAGATCCGCACGCTCATCGACCAGGTCGCCGCGCACGACTCCAGCGTGCTCATCCTCGGCGAGTCCGGCACCGGCAAGGAAGTCGTCGCCCGGGCCATCCACAACGCCAGCCCGCGCCGCCACCGTCCCTTCGTGGCGGTGAACTGCGGCGCCATTCCGGCCGACCTGCTGGAGAGCGAGCTGTTCGGCCACGAGAAAGGCGCGTTCACCGGCGCGGTCGCTACCCGCAAGGGACGCTTCGAGCTGGCCGACGGCGGCACGCTGTTCCTCGACGAGATCGGCGACATGAGCCTGCCGATGCAGGTGAAGCTGCTGCGCGTGCTGCAGGAGCGCGTGTTCGAGCGCGTCGGCAGCGCGCTGCAGTACCGCTGCAACGTGCGCATCATCGCCGCCACGCACCGCAACCTGGAGGAGTCGATCCGCCAGGGAACCTTCCGCGAGGACCTGTTCTACCGCCTGAACGTCTTCCCCATCGACATGCCCTCGCTGCGCTCGCGCAAGGAGGACCTGCCGACCCTGATCCGAGACTTTGCCGAGATGAACGTGGCGGCAGGACGTTCGCGCGTGCTGCTCACCGAAGGCGCGATGGAATGCCTCGAACGCTACGACTGGCCGGGCAACGTGCGTGAACTGGGCAACCTGATCGAGCGGCTGTCCATCCTCTGCGGCGGGCGGCCGGTGGGCGTGGCGGACCTGCCGCCGCGCTATCGCCCCGCGGACTGGACACCACCGCCGGGTTCGGAGCGCGTGGCCGGGGTCTTCTCCTTCCCGGCTGTCGTGCCTGCGCCCGCCGCGTTTGCGCCATCCGTACCGGCGGCCGCTGTCCCGGCGTCCTTTGCCGCCGAGCCGCCGGCGCGCGAGCCGGCGCCCATGACGGATGAGGACGAGACCCGCATCTCCGAGCGCGAAGTGCTGCTGATGCTGGAGGACCCGGTTCCGGCCAGCGGCGCGATCTTGCCGCCCGGCGGCATCGACCTGCGCGCCCATGTGTCGGCCATCGAGGAATCGCTGATCCGCCAGGCGCTGGAGCGCAGCAATGGCGTGGTGGCGCAGGCCGCGCGACTGCTGGGCCTGCGTCGCACGACGCTGGTGGAGAAGCTGCGCAAGTTCGGCATCAACGGCGCCGACGAGGCGACGGCGGATTGACGCCGTGCATGCCCGATCCGTGACGCAGGTCACGTGATGGGCATGCTCTGGCCGGCATGGAACTTGCTCTTGTTCCGGGCATGGCCAACCAGGAAGAACTTCCACAGCTCTCGCGCGAACCGGTCGTCGTCGACGCCGTCTCGCGCGCGCTGTACGCGCTGGCAGCAAGGGTCGCGGCAACCGACTGCACCGTGCTGATCAACGGCGAATCGGGCACCGGCAAGGAAGTGCTGGCGCGCTTCATCCACAACCGCTCGCCGCGCGCCGCGGCGCCCTTCGTGGCGATCAACTGTGCGGCGATCCCCGAATCCATGCTCGAGGCCATGCTGTTCGGTTACGAACGCGGCGCCTTCACCGGCGCGCATGCCTCGCACGCGGGCAAGTTCGAGCAGGCCCAGGGCGGCACGCTGCTGCTGGACGAGATCACCGAGATGCCGCTGGCCCTGCAGGCCAAGCTGCTGCGCGTGCTGCAGGAGCGCGAGGTCGAGCGGCTGGGCGGGCACACCATGGTCAGCCTCGACGTGCGCGTCATCGCCACCACCAACCGCGACCTGCGCGAGGAAGTCAGGGCGGGGCGCTTCCGCGAGGACCTGTTCTACCGCCTGTGCGTGTTCCCGCTGACACTGGCGCCGCTGCGCGAGCGTCGCGACGACGTGCTGCCGCTGGCCATGCGCCTGCTGGAGCTGCGCAGCCCGCGCGGTGGCCGCATCCCGGCGCTGTCGGCCGATGCCGCACAGCTGCTGCTCTCGTATCGCTGGCCGGGCAACATCCGCGAGCTCGACAACCTGCTGCAGCGGGCGCTGATCCTGGCCGGTGACACCGTCATCGAGGCCTGCCACATCCGGTTCGAAGGGCTGGGCGACGTGCCGCCGGCCCGTACCGCGGCCGGCGCGGCGCCTGCTGCGCTGGCCGACCGGCCGCTGCGCGGCTCGCTGCGTGCGGCCGAGAGGCAGATCCTGCTCGAGGCGCTGCGCACCGGCGAGAGCCGTCGCGAGGTGGCCGCGCGCCTGGGCATTTCCCCGCGCACGCTGCGCCACAAGCTGGCGCAGCTGCGTTCCGCCGGCATCGACGTGCCGGCCGCGTAAGGACAGGTGAAGCAAGTGAGCAACATGCACATCGACAGCGTGCTGGCGCAGATCCGCGCGCTGCAGCAGCAGACCAAGATCGGCGCGCCCTCGATCGCGAAGCCGGAGGCCGCCGCCGCGTCCGGCGCCAGCGCCAACGTCAGCTTCGCCTCCGTGCTGAAGCAGGGCCTGGACGCGGTGAACGCGACGCAGGCCCAGGCCAGCACGCTGGCCGCGCGCTTCGAACGCGGCGAGCCCGGCGTGGAGCTCTCGCACGTGATGCTCGAATCGCAGAAGGCCTCGGTGGCTTTCCGCGCCACGGTCGAGGTCCGCAACCGCCTGGTCAGCGCGTACCAGGAAATCATGAACATGCCCATCTGAGCCAAGGTCCATAAATGAGTGCCGACTCTCCCGCCGTTCCCGTGAAACTGCCTGCCGCCCTGGCCGGGCTGAAGCCGCTGCTGATCCTGGTCGGCCTGGCGGCCGCCGTGGCTGCCGGCGTGGGCATCGCGCTGTGGTCGCAGGCGCCCTCGTACAGCCTGCTGTTCGGCAACCTGAGCGATGCCGATGCGGCCCAGATGACGCAGTCGCTGGACCAGTCCGGCATTCCCTACAAGGTGGAGCAGGGCGCCGTGCTGGTGCCCTCCGATCGCGTCAACGAGGCGCGCATGAACCTCGCGGCCAAGGGCCTGCCGGCCTCCAGCGGCTTCTCGCTGATGGAGAAGGACCCGGGCTTCGGCGTCAGCCAGTTCATGGAGAACGCCCGCTACCAGCACGCGCTGGAGATGGAGCTGGCGCGCACCATTGCCAGCCTCAAGCCCGTGCAGGGGGCCCGCGTGCACCTGGCCGTGCCGCAGCAGACGGCCTTCGTGCGAGACCGCCGCCCGCCCAGCGCCTCGGTGTTCCTGCAGCTGCACGCCGGTGCGCGGCTGGACCGCGGCCAGGTGGCCGCGATCGTGAACCTGGTGGCCTCCAGCATCCCGGAGATGCGTGCCGAGCAGGTCACTGTCGTGGACAGCGCCGGCAGGCTGCTGTCCTCGCCGGAGGAGAACAGCGAATTCGCGCTGCGTGAGCAGCAGCTGGAGCTCGCGCGGCGCATCGAGGAGGACTATTCCCAGCGCATCGTGTCGCTGCTGACGCCGCTGCTGGGCCCCGATCGCGTGCGCGCGCAGGTGGTGGCGCAGATCGAGATGGCCAGCACCGAGGAGGCGCGCGAGCTGTACGGCCCGCAGAGCCAGGTGGTGCGCAGCGAGCAGACCAGCGAGGACATCAGCCGCGGCGCCAATGGCCCGCAGGGCATCCCGGGCGCGCTGACCAACCAGCCGCCTGAGGGGGGCACCGCGCTGCCGCCGGGCGTGACGCCGCAGGTCGACGCACAGGCCCAGCTCGCCGGTGCCGCCGGCCCGGAGAACGTGTCGCGCCAGGCGACCCGCAACTACGAGATCGACCGCACGGTGGCCTACACGCGCATGCCAGCCGGGCGCCTGCAGCGTCTGTCGGTGGCGGTGGTCATCGACAACCTGCGCACCACCAGCGCCGATGGCACGGTGACCGAGACGCCGCTGACCGAGGAGCAGCTGGCGCGCATCACCACGCTGGTGCGCGATGCCGTGGGCCTCGACGAGCAGCGCGGCGACCGCGTGTCGGTGGTGAACCAGAGTTTCCTGCAGGAAAAGGTCGAGCTGCCCGAGATCAGCGGGCCGCCGATCTGGGAGAACCCGCTGGTGCGCGACATCGCGCGCCTGGTGGCCGGCCTGGTGATCGTGCTGGTGCTGCTGTTGTTCGTGGTGCGACCGCTGGTGCGCAGCCTCACCGCGCCGGTGAAGGCGGCGTTCACCCCGCCCGCGCCGCTGCCGGCGCCGGCTGCGGTGGAGCCCGCCGTGCCCAGCAAGCCGGTGGAGACCATCGCCTACGAGCAGCAGATCGCCCAGGCTCGTGGCCTGGTGGCCAAGGACCCGGCACGCGTGGCGCAGGTGGTGAAGGAGTGGGTGGAGAAGGATGAATGATGAGCGGCGCCATCCTCCAACAGGCTGAGTCCCTGGAAATGCTCGCCCGGTCCGCGCAGTCGTGGATGCCGCCGGAGATCGACGGGGAGGTCATCCCGGGCGCTCGCAAGCGCAACCAGGACGAGGAACAGCGCGAGGAAGAACGCCGCCTGTTCGCCGAGGCACAGGCCCGCGGCCATGCCGCCGGCCTGGCGGCGGCGAAGCAGGAGATCGAGGCCATCAAGGCCGACTGCGAGCGGCGTGCACGCGCGCTCGAGACGGCCCTGCAGGCGCTTTCGCGGCCGCTGGCGCAGCTCGACGACGCGGTCCACGAGCAGATCGCGCGGCTGGCCGCCGCCATCGCGCGCGCGGTGGTGCGGCGTGAGCTGCGCACCGATCCCTCGCAGATCATTGGCATCGTGCGCGATACCGTTGCGCTGCTGCCGGCTGCCACGCGCGGCCCGCGCGTGTGCCTGCATCCGGAGGATGCGGCGCTGGTGCGCGAGCGCATCGCGCCCACCGGCCCGGAGGCGGCCTGGACGCTGGTCGAGGATCCCGCGCTGGCCCGCGGCGATTGCCGCGTATACACGGACTACGCCCAGGTGGATGCGCGCGTGGAGACGCGCCTGAACGAGGCGCTGGTGGCGCTGCTGGGCGAGGAACGCGCGCAGTCGCGCGGCACGCAGGAGCCGGCATGACGCTCGACACGATCCGCCAGCCCGTGCCCTGGCGGGAGCAGCTCGCGCGCTCGCTGCGCATCGCCTCCGAGCTGCCACCGCCGCCGGTGGAAGGACAGCTCACGCGCATGGTCGGGCTCACGCTCGAGGCGCTGGGTTGCCAGGCCGCCGTGGGCGACCGCTGCGAGGTGATGGCCACCGACGGCAGCTGCATCGAGGCCGAAGTGGTCGGCTTCGCCGGCGACCGGCTGTACCTGATGCCCACCGGCGACGTGCACGGGGTGAAGCCCGGTGCGCGGGTGATCCCGCGGCAGGGCGCAGGCTACGTGCGCGTCGGACCGGAGCTCCTCGGCCGCGTGATCGATGGTGCCGGCGAGCCGCTGGACGGCCGCGGCCCGCTGCTGCTGGATGACCGCGTGCGCCTGACCGGCACGCCGCTGAACCCTCTGGCGCGCAAGCCCATCGAACGCACCCTGGACGTGGGCGTGCGCGCGATCAATTCACTGCTATCCGTGGGCCGTGGGCAGCGCCTGGGCCTGTTCGCCGGCAGCGGCGTGGGCAAGAGCGTGCTGCTGGGCATGATGGCCCGCTACACCGAGGCCGATGTCATCGTGGTCGGCCTGATCGGCGAGCGCGGCCGCGAGGTGAAGGAATTCATCGACAAGATCCTGGGCGAGGCCGGCCGCGAGCGTGCGGTGGTAGTGGCCGCGCCCGCCGACGCCACCCCGCTGATGCGGCTGCACGGCGCGTGGCGCGCCACGGCCATCGCCGAGTATTTCCGCGACCAGGGCCACAATGTCCTGCTCATCATGGATTCGCTGACGCGCTTCGCGCAGGCGCAGCGCGAGATCGGACTGGCCATCGGCGAGGCGCCGGCCACCAAGGGTTACCCGCCGTCGGTGTTCGCGCGCCTGCCGCAGCTGGTGGAGCGTGCCGGCAATGCTGGCGAGGATGCCGGTTCGATCACCGCCTTCTACACGGTGCTGACCGAGGGCGATGACCAGCAGGATCCCATTGCCGACAGCGCCCGCGCCATCCTCGACGGCCACATCGTGCTCTCGCGCCGCATCGCCGAGTCGGGACACTATCCCGCCATCGACGTGGAGGCGTCGATCAGCCGCGTGATGCACGACATCGTGCCGGTGAGGCAGCAGAAGCAGGCGCGGCAGCTCAAGCGTCTGCTGTCCTCCTACGAGCAGAACCGCGACCTGATCGCCATCGGCGCCTACCGCGCGGGCACCGACCCGCGCATCGACGCCGCCATCTCGGCGCATCCGGCCATCATGGACTTCCTGCGCCAGGACCTGCATGACTGCGTGAACTTCGCCGACAGCGTTGCGCAGCTCGAGGCGCTGATCGGGGAGGTTGAATGAGCCGAGCGGACCGCCTGGCGCCGGTACAGCAGCTGTTCGGCAAGGCCGAGCGCGAGCGCGCGCGCGAGCTGGGCGAGGCCCAGCGCCAGCTGGCCGATGCGGAGGCCCGGCTGGAGGAACTGCGCAACTACGCCAGGGAATACCGTGACGCCTTCCGCAAGCGCGCCGAGGAGGGCACCGGCATCCGCAAGCTGCGCGACTTCCAGGCCTTCCTGGCGCGGCTGGAGGAAGCCATCCGCGCGCAGGAGCAGATCGTGGCGCAGGCGCGCGAGCGCGTGGCCGGCAGCCGCCACAACTGGCAGGGCGCGGCGCAGAAGGTCAAGGCCGTGGATGCAGTGGCGGGTCGCTGGCAGCGCGAGGAACTGCGCGCTGGCGAGAAGCGTGAACAGAAGGAATCGGATGAGCGCGCGCAGCGGCTCGCGATCAGTGCCGGGGGCAAGGTGGAGGGATGATCATGGGCACACCCGTTCATGTGGCTGGCATCGGCAGCGGGGGCAGGGTGGATCCGGGTACGCCCGCCGCCGATGCCGACGGTTTCACGGCGGTGCTGGTCGCCGCTGCGGCCGGATCGCGCGGCGGAGAAGGCGAGGCCGCAACGCAGTTGCCGGCGGCTGGAGCCGATGAGGCTGATCCGGCGCTTGCCGCGGCCCTGGCGGCCCTGTTGTCGACGGCCTCGCCGCCACCGGAGCCGGCGCCGGCCGAACAGCCTGGCGGGGATGAGATGCTGCTGGAGGCAGGCATGGGCGAGGCGGCCGGCGCAGCCGCCGGCAATGCACTGCGGGCAGCCCGCATGGCCGGGCTGGACCCTGCACAGGCCGCGGGCCAGCGGGAAGAGCCAGGCGCCGATGCCGGCAACGACCTGGTGGAGCGCTTTGCGCGTGAGCTGGCCGTGGTGCGCGAAACCTCTGCCCCGATGCGCTCAGGCGCGCAATTGCAGCCATTGACGGGCCGTGAGGCGCTGCCGCCGGCGCCGTCCTCGACCCTGCCGCTGGCCTCCCAGCTCACGCTGGCATCCACGGCAGCCGCCACGAATGCAACAGGCAATGACGCCACCCCGTTGCGCAGTCCCGTCAGCACGCCGCGCTGGTCCGAGGAGCTGGGATCGCGCCTGGTGCTGATGACCACGCGCGGCCACCACGAAGGATCCCTCACGCTCTCGCCCGAGGACCTCGGACCGCTGGAAGTGCGCATCAGCATGCAGCAGAACACCGCGCACGTGTGGTTCGGCGCGCAGCATGCCGATACCCGTGCCGCACTGGCCGAGGCACTGCCGCGGCTGCGCGAGATGTTCGCCGAGGCCGGCCTGTCGCTGGGCCATGCCGGCGTATCGCAGGAAGCGCCGGGCCAGCGTGCCGGCGAGTCCTCGTTCCCGCTGCCAGGGGGCGAGGCGGAACCGGCCGCCGATGAAGCGGAGCCGCCGCTGCTTCAGCGGCGCGCATCGCCGGGGCTGGTCGACCTGTACGCCTGAGCGCCGGCGCCCTGCCGGCTCGCTGCGCGAAATTCCCGACGGGACCGCGTCCATTTTCCGCCACCGTGCATGCGTCACACTTGGGCGGTGGCCGAAAAGTCCTTTTCCATCATGAAGTTGTGGCTCCATTGAGGGTCGTGGCACACGCCTTGCTTCAGCCGGGCATCGACAACCGATGCAGAGCAAGGCAAGACGCACGATGTCCGAAACAGATGACAGCGATGAAACCCCGCGCAAGTCGAACAAGGGGTTGATCGTCGCGATCTCTTCCGTGGTGCTGCTCGGCGCCGCAGCCGCCGGTGCCTGGATGGCCTTCGGCGGAAAGGATGGCGATGGGGGGAGGACCCAGGTCGTGCAGAAGGCCCCGCCGCAGTTCCTCGCGCTGGAGCCCCCCTTCGTCGTGAATTTCCAGCAGGGCTCTTCCGCGCGCTTCCTGCAGGTCGCCGTGCAGGTGATGACGCGCGACGAGGCCACGCTGCGCCAGCTCGAGCACCTGGCACCCATCCTTCGCAACGACCTGCTGATGCTGTTCGGCAACAAGCAGGTCGCCGAGGTTTCCTCGCCCGAGGGCAAGGAGGCGCTGCGCACCGCCACGCTCGATGCCGTGCGCCGGGTCGTTGCCGACGAGAACGGCAAGCCCGACGCCGTCGAGGCCGTGTACTTCACCAGCTTCGTCATGCAGTAGGAATCCCCATGAATACCTCCGTAAACGCCGCCGCCGGCGCTCATGCCGAAGAAATGACCGCCGATGCGCTGATGTCCGGGCAGCCCTTGCCGGCTTCGCGCGAGGTGAACCTCGACGTGATCCTCGACGTGCCGGTGACCCTGTCGCTGGAAGTGGGCCGCACGCGCCTGCCCATCCGCAGCCTGCTGCAGCTCAACCAGGGCTCGGTGGTGGAGCTGGAGCGCGCGGCCGGCGAGCCGCTGGATGTGTACGTGAATGGCACGCTGGTGGCGCACGGCGAGGTCGTGGTCGTGAACGAGAAGTTCGGCATCCGCCTGACCGACGTGGTCAGCCCGGCCGAACGCATCCGCAAGCTGCGCTGATACCGCAACCGATGAATACCTTCGCTGCCCGCATCACGGCCGTCCTCGCGGGGTGCCTGGTTTCGCTGGGCGCCACGGCGGCGGATGCCGCGCGGCGCTTTGCCGCGCCCGAAGTGGCCTCCGCGCCCGCGGCACCCGGCGCCACCGGCATCGGCCAGGTGATGCTGGCGCTGGTGGTGGTGCTGGCGGCCGTGTTCGTGGCCGCGCTGCTGGTGAAGCGCCTGCGCGGTTTCACCACCAGTGGCAGCGAGGCCATCGAGGTGTTGTCCCAGGCCTCGCTGGGCTCGAAGGAACGCGTGGTGATCGTGCGCGTGGCCGGCAGCCGGCTGCTGCTCGGCGTGGCCAGCGGCAGCGTCAACCTGCTGGCGACCCTGCCTGCCGAGGCCGGCAACGACAAACCGTCCGCTTCCCCTGATACGGGCGCCACGTCGCTGCCGCGCTTCGCCGACCTGCTGCGCCGGAGCCTGGGACGGTGAAACCGCTGCGCCTGCTGCTGCTCCTGGGCGCGGCGCTGCTGCCCGCCATGGCCGATGCGGCCGCGCCAGGCATCCCCGCGGTGGTGGTGCAGGGCGAGCCCGGCGGGCAGAGCTACTCGCTGACCCTGCAGCTGCTCATCCTGATGACGGCGGTCACGCTGCTGCCGTCCATCGTGCTGATGATGACGTCGTTCACGCGCATCGTGATCGTGCTGGCGATCCTGCGCCAGGCGATCGGCGCAGGACAGGCACCGCCCAACCAGGTGCTGATCGGCCTGGCGCTGTTCCTGTCGCTGTTCGTGATGGCGCCGGTGATCAGTACCATCAACACCGAGGCCGTGCAGCCCTACATGGCGGGCACGATCGAGTCCACGGAAGCATTGCAGCGCGCCGTGGGGCCGCTGAAGCAGTTCATGCTGCAGCAGACCCGCGAGAGCGACATCGCCACCTTCGTCGGCATCGCCGGCGGCGAGGGCTACGATGCGCCCGAGGACGTGCCGCTGTCCGTCCTGGTGCCGGCCTTCGCCACCAGCGAACTGAAGACCGCCTTCCAGATCGGCTTCCTGCTGTTCATCCCCTTCGTGATCATCGACCTGGTCGTCGCCAGCGTGCTGATGTCGATGGGCATGATGATGCTCTCCCCGGTGCTGATCTCGCTGCCCTTCAAGATCATGCTGTTCGTGCTGGTGGATGGCTGGTCGCTGGTGATGGGCACCCTCGCCGCAAGCTTCTACACCTGACGAACGACCAAGGACACGCCATGACCCCGGAGACCGTGATGACCATCGGCACCCGTGCGCTGGAGATCACGCTGATGCTGGCCTCGCCGCTGCTGCTGGTCGCGCTGGCCACGGGCCTGCTGGTGGGCGTGTTCCAGGCAGCGACACAGGTCAACGAGATGACCCTGTCGTTCATTCCCAAGCTGCTGGCGATCGCCGCCGCCATCGCCATCGCCGGGCCATGGATGATCCGGCTCATCGTCGATTACACCCGGCAGCTCATCCAGAGCATTCCCTCGCTGATCGGCTGAAGGGACCGCGCGGCCGTGATCACGCTGACCACGGGGCAGATCGAAGCCTGGCTGGCCGCGTGGCTGTGGCCCTTCCTGCGCATCGGCGCCTGCCTGATGGTCGCGCCCATCTTCGGCGCCGGCTTCGTGCCCGGGCGGGTACGGCTGGTGCTGGCGGGCGCCATCGCGCTGGCCATCGCGCCGCTGCTGCCGCCGCCGCCGGCAGTGTCGCCGTTCTCCGGCCAGGGCCTGGTGATCACCGCGCAGCAGGTGCTGATCGGCGTGGCCGTGGGCTTCGTGCTGCAGATCGTGTTCGACGCGCTGGCCATGGGCGGGCAGCTGCTGGCCAACACCATGGGGCTGTCCTTTGCCTTCAACGTGGATCCGTTGCGCGGCACCGGCGCGCCCGTCGTAGGCCAGTACTACACCCTCATCGCCACGCTGACCTTCCTGGCGCTCAACGGCCACCTCGCCATCGTGCAGGCGCTGGTCGACGGCTTCACCACCATGCCGGTGGGCATGCAGGGCCTGGGACCGGAGGGCTATTGGACGCTGGTGGGGTGGGGCACGGCGCTGTTCCGGGGCGCGCTGATGGTGGCGCTGCCGGGACTTACCGCGCTGCTCATCGTGAACCTTGCCTTCGGCGTGGTGGTCCGCGCCGCGCCGACGCTGAACCTGTTCGCCATCGGCTTCCCGGCCACCCTCCTCGGGGGCCTGCTGATCATCCTCGCCGGCCTGCCGGCGATGCAGTCGGGCTTCACCGCGCTGATGCGCGAGACCCTGGCGCTGGCGGCACGGCTGATGGGCGGAGGCTGAGATGGCCGAGACCGACCGCCACGACCGAACAGAAGAACCCACACCCAAACGGCTGCGGGATGCGCGCAAGGAAGGCCGCGTCCCGCGATCGCGTGAGCTGACCACGGCGGCGGTGATGGTGACGGCCGGCGCGGTGCTGACCCTGGCAGGGAATTCCATCGGCGCACGGCTCGGCGAAATGATGCGTGGCGGCCTGACGGTGACGCGCGAGCAGGCCTTCGATGCCAGCGCCATGGCGCAGGCCTTCTCGCAGCTGGCCGTGGCGGCCCTGACCGCCGTGGCGCCGGTGCTGCTGGCCACCCTGATCGCGGCGCTGGCCGCGCCCCTGGCCATCGGCGGCTGGGCTATCAGCGGCAAGGCCATCACCCCGGAGTTCAAGCGCATGTCCCCGGTCTCCGGCATCAAGCGCATGTTCAGCCTGCGCAGCCTGGTGGAGCTGGGCAAGGCGCTGGCCAAGTTCGGCGTGGTGGCCCTGGTCGCCTACATCGTGCTGCGGGTGAACGCCGACAGGCTGATGGGGCTGGGTTCCGAGTCCATCCATGCGGCCATCGGCCATGCCATCTCGCTGGCCGGCCATGCGCTGATCGCGCTGACCGCGGCGCTGGTGCTGATTGCCGCCGTGGACGTGCCCTTCCAGCTCTGGCAGTACAAGCAGGACATGCGCATGACCCGCGAGGAAGTGCGCCGCGAGCACACGGACGCCGTGGGCTCGCCCGAGGTCAAGGGCCGCATCCGTGGCCTGCAGCGCGATGTGGCCCAGCGCCGGATGATGGAGGAGGTGCCCCGCGCC
>CAYVZE010000044.1:0-23521 GCA_964455685.1 uncultured Steroidobacteraceae bacterium | reverse complement strand
ACGTGACCTACAACAACGTGGGCCACTGCTTCTTCCTGGAGGACGGCATCGAGACCGGCAACCGGTTCGTGAGGAACCTGGCCATCCAGACCAAGTGCCACCCCACCAAGCCCTGCCGGCCCACCAACCTGCAGGCCAATGGCGAGGCCGACCACAAGTACGAGGACCGCATGGCCTACCGGCAGGAGAGCTGGTCCGGCAAGGACACGCTGCTGCCCTCGGACAACACGGTGGCGTCGTACTGGATCACCAACCCGGACAATGTGTTCATCGGCAACGTGGCCGCCGGCTCGGATGCCAATGGCTTCTGGATGTCGCTGCCGGAGCACCCGAACGGGCAGTTCCTGGATACCGAGATCAGCAGGAACACCTGGCCGCGTCGCACCAGGCTGCGCGAGTTCCGGGACAACGTGGCCCACTCGAACTTCGACGGGTTCATGTTCGACCGCAACATCAACGTCGACAACACCTTCGGGCTGGCCGGCAACACTTACCTGCCCAAGGAGAATCCCGCTGATCCGGACAGCAGGACCCTCGAGACCTACTTCGACAACCTCACCACCTACAAGAACCGCAATGGCGGCTTCTGGGGCCGTGGCGAGCTGTTCATCGTCCGCAACCTGAAGACGGCCGACAACGCCATCGGTTTCACCATGTCGTCGGGCGCCTTCGGCCGGGAAGCGTTCACGTCGCTGGTGACAGATTCGCTGTTCGTCGCCGAGACCGACAACATCGGCAATCCGGAGACGCCGGAGGAGAAGGCGGCCGGCCGCAGCCTGCCCAAGCGCCTGATCCCGGACTTCCCGATCCGCGGCTACGAGTACTACGACTATCGGGTCGACGTGGCCAACACCACCTTCGTGAACTACCAGGACAACAAGACCCGCAAGGCCGGCGCGCTGTCCTGGCTGCTGTTCACCAGCTCCGGTGTCACCACCGAGAACACCATCAAGGGCGCGAAGTACGTCAACTCCAAGCCGGTGTACTTCCCGAACATCGACTGGCGCTTCGACAACGACAACCGTGGCGCCGGCGCCTACCAGAGCCTGGCCATCCACGACCTGGACGGCACGACCACCGGCATGGGCGATTCCTACATCCTGCTGTACGACGGCGAGAACAACAGCGTTGCCGCCGACTCCAGCTGCAGGATCGAGAAGTCCTGGAACGCTGCGGTGTGCAAGGGCGACATCGGCCGCCTGAACGTCGGCGCGGCCAATGCCGCCGGCGGCTTCGGTGGTCGCGGTGGCGGTGCGCCGCGTGCCGGCGGTGCCGGCCCCGGTGTCGGCACGCCGCCGGGCCTGGGCGGTGCCGCCGCGGCTGCCGCGGGTTCCACCGGCGCCCCGCGGGGCGGCGTGTTCGCTGCGCTCGCCAATGCCGCGTCGCAGCCGCCGGTCGTGCTCAGCCGCGGCAAGGAGCAGATCCGCCTGCGCGGCAATGGTGCCACGGTCAAGGCCGGGACCGAGATCAAGTTGACCACCGAGCGTCCGGAGTTCTCCCTCAGCCTGAGCGAGATGGAGCTGGGCTCGTGGGTGATCTTCGAGCTTCCCGGCTTCAGCAAGGCCGAGTCGGCGAAGGAAGCGGGCAGCCTGGATGCGCTGCGCAAGGCAGAAGAGACCTCGTTCTTCAAGGACAAGGACTCGCTGTGGGTGAAGCTGGTGGTCAATACGCCGCCGGCGGTGCCGGCAATGCCGCTGCAGCAGCAGGCGTCGGTGAAGATCAGCAAGTAAGCGCCGTCTCCACGACGGAATGAAAAAAGCCCCCGGTGTGAGCCGGGGGCTTTTTTGTTGCGAGGAAGTCGATCCTTACTGCTTGCCCTTCAGCACCAGCTTCGCCACGTTGCCGCCGGCCTGCTCGCCCTCGATGTTGAAGGATCCATCGGCACCCAGGCTGTAGGCGAGGTTCTTGAATGCGCCGTCGGTGACGGCAACGAACTTCACGCGCTTCTCGCCGATCTCGGCCAGCTCCATCTTCTGTGCCTCGGGCGAGCGCGGCTTGAAGCCGGCATCCCACTGCTGGATGTTCATCACCAGCGAGCCGTCCTTCTCCTCGATGGTGATGACCTCCCACATGGCCACGCCGTTGGGGCCGGTCATGCGCACCATCGAGGCGATGCTGCCGTTGGCGGGCGCGATCCAGTTCTCCTCCAGCGTGCTGGGGCCGAGCGGGGCGGACCAGGTGCCCGTCATCCAGGCGAGGTCGGTGACTTTCGCCGGCGGGCCGGCGAGGGTGGTGCTGGCAGCGAAGGCGAGGGCGACCGGGGTGATCAGACGATGGATTCGCACGGGATGTCCTTCCTCGATGGCAGTGAACGCTGGGGCGAGATTGCCCCGGGCGGGAAGGGCTGTCCAGCCGGTGCCACGGCCGTTCGCTTTAGGGACGATCGGCTCCGGACTTACCATCCCGATGATGGCCAAGCGCATCGTTGCACGCCTGCAGGCGCGCGGCATGAAGTCGCCCTGCCTGCGCACCTATGTGGTGGCGCGCATCAATCCCGTGCGGTTCCACAAGCTCAAGCCCGGCGGGACGAAGCCCGCGATGCCCATCGGGCAGGCGCTGGTGCGCATGATGGCGGCCGCGAGGAAATTCGACCTCCACAAGGTGGATTTCCGCGACCTGGCTTTCGTGGCTGCCGGGGCGGAACGCAGCGAACAGGGCCTCATGGCGGATTGAGGTCTTGACGCAGTGCAGTCTGCGGCATCGAGGAGGAGGGAATGGGCTAGACTCGCCTATCCCTTTCTTGCCTCGCAGGCTCCCCATGAAAATCGCCCAGGATTCGGTCGTCTCCTTCCACTACACCCTGAAAGATGCGGCCGGTACCATCATCGACCGCTCCGACGGTGAGCCGCTGGCTTACCTCCATGGCTACGGGCAGATCGTCCCGGGCCTGGAGCGCGAACTGACCGGCAAGTCCTCGGGCGAGAAACTGCAGGTGCACGTGCTGCCGGTGGACGGGTATGGCGAGTACGACTCGGGCCGGATCATGAAGGTGCCGCGTGAGGCCCTGGCCGGCATTCCCGACCTGCGCGAAGGCATGACGCTGACGGCACGGACGCGGGCCGGCGGCCAGCTCGAAGTGATCGTGACCGAGGTCGGCCCGGACGCCGTCACCGTGGATGGCAATCATCCGCTGGCCGGCAAGGACCTGTTCTTCGACATCGAGATCGTGGACGTGCGCGCGGCCAGCGACGAAGAGCTGGAGCACCAGCATGTGCACGGGCCGGGCGGGCATCACCACTGAGGCCGGGATCATTCCATTGCTGCCGCCATCCCCGGTCCGGCATCGCCGGAATGCGAACAGGCCTGGGGATGTAGCCCGCCCCCCATCCTGCTACAGTCCGCCGAAAGGTCTTTACCGGATCCAACCGATTACAACTGGAAGGGAGGCTCACATGAATCGTCTGATTCGCATTGGTGCCACGGCTGCGCTGGCGCTGGCTTCGACCCTGGCCATTTCCCAGGGCGCCCCGTCGCCGGAGGCGCAGGCCAAGTCCGCCATCGAGAACCGCCAGGCCGTGTTCAAGCTGATTGCCCAGCAGTTCGGCCCGATCAGCGGCCTGATGCGCAACCAGCAGGCTCCCTTCGATGCCGAGGTGGTGGCCCGCAATGCCGGCCGCATCGAGGTCCTCGCCGGCATGATCCCGGAGCTGTTCGAGCGCGATACCCGTGAGTTCAAGGACCTCACCACGGCCGCGCTCGACGGCATCTGGGAGAGCAAGGCCGATTTCGGCGGCAAGGCCGACGCGCTGGTGAAGGCTGCTGCCTCGCTGTCCGCTGCCGCCAAGGGCGGCGATCGCGCTGCCACGGTGGCTGCCGCGGGTGAGGTGGGTCGCGCCTGCGGCGCCTGCCACGATGCCTACCGCGCCAAGCCGGCCGGTCGCTGATCAGCCGCGCGGGTCCGCGCGGCCCGCTTGCTGCCCTGGCCGCGTGCCTGCAATGGCACGCGGTCCAGGTGATGCAGCAGTTCCTTCTTCGAGATTGCCCGCAGCGGCGCCCATGCGTCGCATGAGCCAGAGGCCCCGGGCACCTACCGCCATGGAATCCGGCTCGAGCTCCCGTCCAGGTGCTGGTCCCAGATGTCCTGCGGGCAGATGTATTCGCCGACCCCGACGCCCGCCGGCGCTTCCTTGAACACCATGCGTATGGTCACCGGTTCCTCGTACACCGGTGGATCGTCGATGGTGATTTCGTTGATGAGCTGCCGGCCGCCGCCTTCCGCCGGTTCGATCGAGAGCCGCTCGATGACCCGCAGCTTCGGGCTGCTGGGATAGCGGCCGCCTTCGCTGTCGGGAAGGATGTTGGTGGTCTCGACCACCAGCTGTGAGCCTTCCCATCGCGCGTAGGACCGGCCGACGCGCGATGGCAGGTCTTCGCCGATGGCCGGCGGCTTTGCAAGGTCGATGCGCCGCACCTGGCCGAATACCTCGGTGAAGACGTAGATGCGCTTGTCCGTCTGCAGGATCTCGAAGGGATACTGCGTGATGGTGGTCAGCAGGTAGGGCAGGCGATAGGCCATGCACGAGGTGTAGTCATCGTCCCGCGTGAAGTCGATGGGCGCGGTCTCCTTGTCCCACTGGGCGCGCTTCTCGAGCATGGCCTTCGTGTAGGGCCGCGGATCGGGCCAGCGGGCGCTGGCCCGCGCATTGGGCAGCCACACGCCGGAGAGGTCGGGCCTTGCGGCTTGCGGTTCCTGGGCGGCACTGGCCGCCGGCAGCAGGCGCCCGGCCAGCGCGGAGGCGCCCAGCGCCGCGGCAAGCAGCGCCAGGGCGGGCAGCGAGGCCCGGCGAAGGGTGTTCTTGCCGCGGTTCATCCCGACCTCCCCGACCGCGCGGCTTCGGCGTGTTCACGCAGGCGGTCGCGCCAGAGCTTGTCGATCCACTGCAGCTCCACGCAGGCGGGCTCGCGCAGCGTCGCGAGCGGAGCCCACACGAACTTGCGCCGGGTCTTCAGCGGCGCCTCGTAGGCCTGCGGGTCGTGCAGTTCGATCTCGTCGATGAGCACGCGCTGGCCGTGTTCATCGCGGGTCACGCTGAAGCGTTCCACCACCCGCAGGTCCGTGCTGTGCGTGAGCCCCTGGGCCGTGACGGGCGCATCCGGGCGCAGGCCGATGGTCTCCACTACCAGCGTCGAGCCTTCCCAGCGGCCGCGCGAAGTGCCGAACCAGGAGGGATCCAGTTCATCCGGGAAGGGGCTGTCCAGGTGGATGCGGCGCACTTCCGCGTTGGCGAGGTTCGGCTGCACCACGATCACCACGCGCTCCGGCGTCTGCGCGACCTCGATCGGATACTCGGTCTGCAGCATGTTGCGCGGCGTGCCCAGCGGCATGCAGAAGGTGGTTGGGTCGTGCTCGACCGGGTCGAAGTTCGCCATGGCCTCGCGCGCCGCCGGCGTGAGCGGCAGTTCCGCCGGCCAGGGTTCCGCACCATGCGGGTCGGGAAGCCAGATGCCCGCCAGGTCGGCAAGGCCCGCGTCCTGTTGCTGCCCGCAGCCACCGAGGCCTGCGACGAGCACCAGCCCCAGCGCCAGCGATGCAGCCCTCATCGCTCGATGACCCTGTCCTGGTTCCACGTCCTGCCGTCCGCGAACACGATGGATCGCAGGTACAGGTACGTCGGGTCGTTGCGGTCGGGATTGCCGGTCACCGTCACCTTGTCGCCGACCTTCAGGTCACCGGGCTTCCATTCATTGCGGACCATGACCACGCGGGCCAGCGTGAACACCTTGTGCGGCTTTACCTTGCCGGACTTGTCGACCACGTCCATGTCGAAGTAGGAGTGCGGGTTGGTGAAGGCGAAGTAGGTGACCGTGCCTGTCACGCTGACCGACTTCGACATGTCGAAGTTGACCGTGGAGTGGTGCGCTGGTGCAGGCAGGGGCAGCAGGGCTGCAGCCAGGATGGTCCTGGCCAGAAGCATCCGGATGTTGCGGACTGCGGCCGACATCTCTCCCCCCGTTTATTGTTCTAAAGGGCCGGTGGCCCCCTTTTTACGGGAAGCTGCCGCAGTGGTGCAACTGCGGTGCATGTCGCGGCGCAGATGCAGCAATCAGGCCAGCACGTCGCGGATCGAGGGATCCTTCGCGAACTGCGCTCGGGCATAGGGGCAGGTGGCCATCACCTTCGTGCCGGTTTCGCGCGCCCAGGCCACCAGCGCATCGAGCAGCCGGCGCGCGATGCCCTGGCCCTTCAGGCTGTCGTCCACTTCGGTGTGGTCGATGATGATCAGCGAGTCGCTGCTGCGGCTGTAGGTCATCTCGGCCAGGCGCCGGCCATCGCGCGTGTAGATGAATCCGCCGCGATGGCCCGCCTCGTTGCGAGTGATATGCCCGTCCGCCGGGGTCTGCTGGTCCATGCTCCCTCCTGCCGCGGTTTCCCCTGGGCCCGCCGTGCTGGCAGCGATGCGTGCGGCCGCCGCGCCGTGGCCAGATTCTGCCGCAGGCAGGCGCTGTCGGCGTACCCGGTCCGGGCGCGGGCGGGCCGGTCCCACCCCAGGGTCTTCCGCGGCATTTGACAGGTAACGAGGCCCGGGGCGGCCTCGCGGCGGGCGGCACCGGGGAAAGAAGGCGCCAGGCCCGCGGAAAAGCCGCGTGGGCTGGCCCGGCCGGGCGGTCAGGCATCTGTTCGAGGGGCGGCATTCGCCTTCGAGAAACGCTCTCCGTGGCACCAGAAAAGGGCGTTGCCGGGGCGCATTTCCCGCGTCGCCGGATGCGGTCATCAGGCCTTTCCCGAGGGGCCGATGATGTAATAATCCGCCCCCGCGTCTCTGGGACGCGCCGTCGAAACAACGCATGAACTTCATTGCCAAGCTGGCCCCGCGCGAGGGTCGCTTCTTCGACCTCTTCAACCAGCATGCCAGCCTGATCGCCGAGGCCAGCGGCGTCCTCCACGAACTCCTGACCCGTTACGCCGACACCGCCGGGCGTTCCGCACTCATCGACCGCATCAACGACCTCGAGCACCGTGCCGACGGCATCACCCACGAGACCGTCGCGCTGCTGCAGACCATGTTCGTGACGCCGCTCGACCGCGACGACATCCACCGGTTGATCTCGCGCATGGACGACGTGCTCGACCTGATGCAGGACGCGGCCGAGTCGCTGCACCTCTACGACGTGCACGTGGTGACGCCCCACGCGGTCGAGCTGGCGGCGCTGCTCCGGCACGGCTGCGAGCGGATGCAGTCGGCCGTGGCGCTGCTGAACAACATGCGCAATGCCCCCGAGGCACTGAAGCTCTGCGCCGAGATCGACCAGATGGAATCCCAGGCCGACCGTGTCATGCGCTCGGCCATGTCGGTGCTGTTCCGCGAGGAAGGGGACATCCGGCAGGTGATCAAGCTCAAGGCCATCTACGAACTGCTGGAGGCGGCCACGGACAAGTGCCAGGACGTCTCCAACATCATCGAGAGCGTGATCCTGCAGAACGCCTGACCTGATGCCAACCGATCCCGTCTTCCTGACGCTGGCGGCGCTGGTTGCGCTGGCGCTCATCTTCGACTTCATGAACGGCTTCCACGACGCCGCGAACTCGATCGCGACCGTCGTGTCGACGCGCGTGCTGAAGCCTTACCAGGCGGTGGTCTGGGCGGCGTTATTCAACTTCCTGGCGATGTACGTGTTCGAGGCCAAGGTCGCGGCGACCATCGGCAAGGGCATCATCGAGCCGGGGTTCGTGGACAGCGCGGTGATCTGCGGCGCGCTGGTGGGCGCGATCGCCTGGAACGTGATCACCTGGTACTACGGCATCCCGTCCAGCTCCAGCCACGCGCTGATCGGCGGCATGATCGGCGCGGCCATGGCCAAGGCCGGCACGGCGCCGCTGCTCGCGCCGGGCATCATCAAGGTGGCGGCCTTCATCGTGATCTCGCCGGCGCTGGGCCTGCTGATCGGCGCTGCGCTGATGCTGGGCATCAGCTGGATCTTCTTCCGCGTGGCGCCGATCAAGCTGGACCGCTGGTTCCGGCGTGCGCAGCTGCTGACCAGCGCCTTCTACAGCCTGGGCCATGGCAGCAACGATGCGCAGAAGACCATGGGCATCATCTGGCTGCTGCTGATGGCGCATGGTTATGCCACGCCGGACCACCTGCCGTCCTGGGTGGTCGTCAGCTGCTTCGTCGCCATCGCCATCGGTACCCTTTGCGGCGGCTGGCGCATCATCAAGACCATGGGGCAGCGCCTTTCGCGCCTGACGCCGGCCTCCGGTTCGGCCGCTTCCGCCGGCGGTGCCGTCACGCTGGCGGTGGCCTCGGGCTTCGGCATCCCCGTCTCGACCACGCACACCATCACCGGTGCCATCCTGGGCGCGGGTGCGGCGCAGAACCCTGGCCGCGTGCGCTGGGACCTCGCAGGCGGCCTTGCCATCGCCTGGGTGATCACCATCCCGGCCGCGGGCGTGATGGCGGCCGTGACCTATTGGCTGGTACAGGGTTTCCTGCACTGACGCAGTTCACATTGGCGCAGGTCCGGAAGGGCGCAGGGTCGGCCGGGCCGTAGCATCTGCCCATCCGCTGATGGAGATGCACCCATGGAAGGCAGGTATGGATTCTTCCCGTATGCGGCGGCGGCCGCGTGCGGTTTCGTCGTCATCATGGCCGTCGCCCTGGCGACCGGCAGGTCGGATGCCGTGGACGATGGCTCCTACTGGACCATCGGCCAGCCGCTGATGTGCGCCGTGGCATTCGCGATCGGCTGGCAGTTCCCGCGCAGGCCCTGGCGGTGGGCGGTATGCATGTCCCTCGGCCAGTTCCTCGCGGGGCTGGCCAATGGCAACTCGCTCAACCTCCTGCCCTTCGTCATCGCCTTCATGATCATCCTCACCATGCCGCAACTGCTGGCGGCGTACGCGGGATCGTGGTTTTCACGGCGGGGCAGGAAGTGACCAGCGTGTTCCTGATCCTCATCGGCATCGGGCTGCTGGTGCTCGCCTGGCGCGGCCATCGCGATGGATCCATCCGCGCGGGCACGAAAGGCTTCCGGCCCTACACGCCCACGCGGCACGAAAGCCCGGCATCTTTCACCTTCCACGTCCTGCTGTACCTGCTCGGCGGCTTCGCCTGCCTCATGTGGGGCATCCTGGCGCTGGCGGGAATCGCCGAGCCGCTGCCGCTTCGCTAGGGGTTCGCGCGGCTTCAGCCCAGCAGCGCCCACAGCGCCGAGCAGGGCATGGCCAGCAGCAGCGCCGGCAGCATGTTGGCCACCGGGAACATGCGGATGCCGGTCAGGCGCAGCCCGCTGGCCAGCATCACCACGCCGCCGACCGCGGAGAAATCCCCCAGCATCGCCGGGGTGGCCAGCGGCATCAGCACCTGCGCCATCAGCAGCAGCGAGGTCTGCACCACCAGCATGGGCACGGCGATGAAGGCCACCGCGATGCCGAGCTGCGTGGCGAACACCATCGAGGAGAACAGGTCGAGGATGGCCTTGGCCAGCAGCATGCCGGGGTCGCCGGTGATGCCCTCGTTCATGGCGCCGAAGATGCCCATGCCGCTGGCGCAGAACAGCACCAGCACGGTGATGAACTGCTGCGCGAACTCGGCCGCGCGCGAGTCGTCCTCCAGCTTCGGGCCGCGGCGCAGCTTCGTGACCGCGGTGGCGATGCGCGTCTCCAGCGACAGCGCCTCGCCGATCACCGTGCCCAGGAGCAGGGTGAGGGCAAGCACCGCCAGGCTGTTGGCCTTGGCCGCCAGCGCGCAACCCGCGCCCAGCGAGAACAGGCCGAAGGTCTGTGGCAGCGCAGCGCGGATCCGTTCCGGCACCCGGTGCCCCAGCCAGGTGCCACCCAGGCTGCCCAGGACCACGGTTCCGCTGTTGATGAGGGGGCCTACCATGGCTCCCAGAATATTTATATGGATTCTGGTCTAAAAATACTTTATTCAGGCAAAAAACATATCGGTGCGATATGGATCTGAAGCGCATGCGCTACTTCTGCGCGGTGGTCGAGCACGGCGGAGTGTCCCGCGCCGCGCGGGCGCTGCACATGGCCCAGCCGCCGCTCAGCCAGCGGCTGCGCGAGCTCGAGCAGGAGCTGGGCACCCGGCTGTTCGAGCGCCAGGGGCGCAAGCTGGTGCTGACGCATGCCGGACAGGTGTTCCATGAACATGCCCGCCAGATCCTCAATGCCGTGGAGCGCACCCGCGAGGACGTGCTGCGCGCGCGCCTGGACGTGCAGCCGCCGTTGCGTATCGGCCTGTCGACCACCGGCCGTGCGCAGTGGCTGGAGCGCTTCCCCGCCGTGCAGCAGCGCTTCGCGTCGCGACGCATGGGCATCGTCATCGCCGACTCGGCATACCTGGAACGCATGCTTCGCCAGGGCGAGATCGACCTGGCGCTGATGCAGCCACCGCAACAGAACGCCGGCCTCACCGTCACGCCCTTGCGGGCCTCGCCGCTGCTGGGCGTGGTGGGCGGCATCGACCTGCCGGCGGATGCCACGGTGCTGACGGTGGAAGACCTCGGCCGTCATCCGCTGCTGCTGGTGCGCCGCTCCATCGGCATGGGTCTGTACGAGCTGTTGCTGCAGCAACTTGCCGCGCGTGGCATCTCCGCCGACGTGCCCATCTACTGCACGGACTCGACGCTGTTGCTGGAGATGCTGCGCCTGGGCCGTCCCGGCATCGCGGTGGTGCCGGCACTGGAGGTGCGCGAGGTGCCGGCGGGCTGCCGCGCACTGCCGCTGGACGTGGACCTGCCGCCGTTCCAGCTGTCGCTGGTGCACCGGGCAATCGGCTTCGACGCGGCCACTGTTCGCGCGATGAAGGAGATCTGGGGCGCTGCCTGAGCCGCGTCATCAGTTGTTGCACGAACACACCTGTGCGCCAACTGATAGGGATTTGCATTCCACCCCTCGTCCTTGACCGCCAGCCCGCGCAGCGCGAGTCTTGGGGCAACCGGTGTGCGCAAGTAATCGGGGGAGATCGGCTCATGCAGAAGATCACCGTCAATGGCCGGCCCGTCGAGGTCGACGTGGAACCTGATACGCCGCTGCTGTGGGTGTTGCGTGACACGCTGGGACTCACCGGCACCAAGTTCGGTTGCGGCGCGGCGCTGTGCGGCGCCTGCACGGTCCACCTGGATGGCCAGCCCATCCGCTCCTGCATCACGCCGGTGGGCAGCATCAACGAGTCGCAGCAGGTCACCACCATCGAGGGCCTGTCGCCCGACCGCAGCCATCCGCTGCAGCAGGCGTGGATCGAACTGGACGTGCCGCAATGCGGCTACTGCCAGTCGGGCCAGATCATGAGCGCGGCGGCGCTGCTGGCCACCCATCCGGATCCCACCGATGCCGACATCGATGCCGCGATGGCCGGCAACATCTGCCGCTGCGCAACCTATGGCCGCATCCGCAGGGCCATCCATCTCGCCGCCCAGCGCGCCGGAGGTGCGAAATGAACGCCATCCTCGACCGCCGCAGCTTCCTCCAGGCCGCCGGTGGCCTGGTCATCGCCGTCAGCCTGCCGGCCTGCAGCCGCAAGCCTTCATCGCTCGTGCCCGGCGCGCCGGTGGACCTCAATGCCTGGCTGCAAGTCGGCACCGACGGGGTGGTGCGCTTCTACTGCGACCGCTCGGAGATGGGGCAGGGGGTGTATACCGCGCTGCCCATGCTGGTGGCCGAGGAACTGGGTGTTTCGCCATCGGCCATCCGCGTGGAGTTTGCACCGCCCGGTGATGAGTTCACCAACCACATGCTCGGAACGCAGATCACCGGTGGCAGCACCAGCGTGCGCGACGCCTGGACCAGGCTGCGCACGGCAGGCGCGCAGGCGCGCGAGATGCTGGTGTCCGCGGCCTGCGATTTCTGGGGCATCAAGCGCGAGGGCTGCCGGGTGGAGAATGGCGAGGTGATCTCGCCGCGCGGCGAGCGGCTGCCGTTCGGCGCCGTGGCCGAGGCTGCGGGCAAGCTGCCGGTGCCCGGGCAGGTGAAGCTCAAGTCCGCGCGCGAGTACACCGTGATCGGCAAGCCGCAGCGCCGGCTCGACACGCCCTCGAAGGTGGATGGCAGCGCGCGCTACGGCATCGACGTGCGCGTCGACGGCATGCTGTACGGCGCGATTGCCCTGCCGCCGGTACTCGGCGGCAGGCTGCGCTCCTTCGATGCGACGGCGGCAAGGGCCATGCCCGGCGTGGTCGACGTGGTGCAGACCGACAGTGGCGTGGTGGTCGTGGCCGACAGCTGGTGGCGTGCACGCAAGGCGCGCGACGCACTGAAGATCCAGTGGGACGCCGGCCGCAATGCGAGCCTCGACAATGCCGCCATCCTGCGCGGCCTGAAGGCCGCCGCGCCGCGCACCGGCCAGGTGGCGCGCAACGACGGTGACGTGGAGCGTGCGCTGCGCACGGGGCGGGTGATCCGCGCGGAGTACGAGCTGCCGCTGCTGGCGCATGCCACGCTCGAGCCGCAGAACTGCACCGCCTCAGTGACTGCCGATGGCTGCGAGATCTGGGCGCCCACGCAGATCCAGCAGGTGGCGCAGGCCACCGCTGCCGCGGCCGCGGGGCTCGATCCCTCGCAGGTGCGCGTGCACACCACCTTCCTCGGCGGCGGCTTCGGCCGGCGCCTGGACGTGGATTTCATCCCCGCCGCGGTGCAGGCCAGCAAGGCCGTCGGCAAGCCGGTGAAGCTGCTGTGGACGCGCGAGGATGACACCACCCACGACGTCTACCGTCCGCCGGCCTTCGACGTGGCCACTGCCGCGCTGGGGCCTGATGGCAAGCCCGTCGCCTGGCACCTGCACCTGACCGGTCCTTCCATCACCGCGCGCCTGTTCCCGGCGGCGGTGGAGAATGCGGTGGACGGGTTCGCCATCGAGGCCGCCGCCAACTATCCCTACGACGTCCCGAACGTGCGCGTGACCTACAACCGCCACGAGATCGGCATCGACGTGGGCTACTGGCGCTCGGTCAGCCATGCGCTCAACTGCTTCGTGGCCGAGTCGTTCATGGACGAGCTGGCCACTGCGGCCCGCAAGGACCCGGTGGAGTACCGGCTGTCGCTGCTGGAGAAGCAACCGCGCTACGCGGGGGTGCTGAAGCTGGTCACGCGCGAGGCCAACTACGCCACGCCACCCAGGGGCCACCACTACGGCGTCGCGCTGATGGAGGGCTACAACACCTACATGGCCATGCTGGCGGATGTCTCCATGGAAGGCGGCAAGCTGAAGCTGCATGCGTTGCATGTGGCGGTGGACTGCGGCCAGGTGGTCAATCCGGACACGGTGATCGCGCAGGTGGAGGGTGGTGCGCTGTTCGGCCTGGCCGCGGCGCTGTGGGGACAGATCGACATCAGGGGCGGCCGGGTGCAGCAGGGCAACTTCCACCAGTACCGGCTGCTGCGCATCAACGAGACGCCGCAGGTGAAGGTGTACCTGGTGCCAGGCACCGAGGAGCCTGGCGGTATCGGTGAGCCGTCCACGGCGCTGGTGGCGCCGGCCATCGCCAATGCCGTGTTCCGTGCGACCGGAACGCGGTACCGCTCGCTGCCGTTCGCGCGGCACGGCCTGGCCTGAAGCCGTACGACTCTTCCGTTCCAATGGCGCATGCGGGTCTCTTCCGATCGGGAGAGGCCGCGCATGGCCGTGAGGTGAATAGGCAGGAACCTCCTGCGTCCCTACTTTCTGGAGCAAGGCGCAGTTGCGCCGTGGCCAACAGCCTTGCTTCAGGAGGAGACGCAGATGAACAGGAAGACGACCCGGATCACGGGAATCGCAGTGGCAGGCGCGCTGCTGCTGGGCGCGGTGCCGGCGATGTCGCAGCAGGCCGGTGCGCGCAACGCGGTCAGCGTGTATGCCGGTGCGCTGTTTGGTGACGAGCTGACCCAGGAAGCGGTGTCGGGTTCAGTTCCAGGGCTTGCTGACGAGTTCGTTGCCGGGCTGCGCTATGCCTACCACTTCACGCCCGCCTTCGCGCTGGAGGGTTCGTTCGGGTTCAACCCGAACAAGGTCACCGGCGTGGCGGGCGGCAAGGTGGACATCGACGTTTACACGGCCGACATCAACGCGCTGTGGAATTTCCACAACGGTTCGCGGCTGGCCCCGTACCTGACCGCCGGCGTGGGCTATGCCTTTGCCGACCTGGCCCGGCCGCTGGTCGGCACCGTAGGCGGCAACCAGGTGTCGATCGACGATGACCAGGGCGTCACCCTCAACGCCGGTGGTGGCCTCGAGTATGCGCTGACCGATCGTCTGCTGGTGCGCCTTGACGCGCGCTATCGTTTCATCGACAAGCTGGTGAAGCCGAACGAAGAGCAGCTCCACGGCGGCGAGGTGACGCTGGGACTGGGCTGGAGGTTCTGAACCCCCCACGACGCATGGCCGGGTCCCATGGCGCGACGGCCATGCGCCACCGCCCGCAGCGGCGGCAGCCGGCTAGGCCTGGCGCAGCAGGGTCTGGATGAGCCTGCCCGCCCCGAGCGGGCCGAGGTTGCCGGCGGTGGCGGCCAGCATCTGCCCCAGCGACCCGGCCGACTGCAGGCGTGCGAGGATCTGTCCCTCGGACTCGTTGCGTTCGGTGGCCTCCCTCACGGTCTTCACCAGCTTCTCGTACTCGGCCGGGCTGGTGAGCTTCATGTTGCTGCAGGCAGCTTCCAGCTCGCTGGCCTGCCTGTCGATGGCGTCGAGCTGTTCCCGGGTCTCCGAATCCGCCTTTTCCCGGGCTTTCCTGCTGGCGGCGTCGATGAGTTTCCTGAAGTCTTCGGTCATGTCCTGTTCCCGCGATGCGGGATCCTGTCTCGGGTTGATTCAGCGGGCAGCTTCCAGGTCGAGTTGCGCGGCCAGGCCGGCAACGAAGGTCGACGCGTCGTCGATGCCCTTCGACACCAGTTCGCGGATGCCCAGCCGCCCTGCCTCGGTGGTGGCACGCAGCAGCTCTGCCCCGGTGTTCCTCTCCGAGGCGCTCTGCAGCAGGCCGGTGAGCGTGGCGTTGGCGTGGGACACCCGGCCGAAGGCCTCGTCGATGCGCGCCAGCAGCTCCTGCTCGCGCCTGTCGAGCGAATCGAGGAATTCCTGCCTCTTTCCGTCGATGGTTTCGATCGCGACCCGCGCCCAGTATTCCACGGCCTCGGTATTCCCCTGCCGCGCGAATTCGACCAGCTGGCCTTCTGCCACGAACTCCTGCAGGTAGGCCGGCACCCAGCGGTTCTCGATCACCTCGAGGCCGGCCTTCCGCATCTGCCGGAACTGGGCCTGGACGGCGGACCTGTACCCGGCGTGCAGTTCCTGGATGTCGTGGCCGATGGCCCGGGAGAGTTGCACGGCCTCGCCGGGAACGGTGGCGCAGCCGGAAAGAATGAACAAGGCAAGGATCAACGTGCAGGGGGCGAAACGGGCCATCAGCTCCTCTTGGTCGTGGTCTGCGGGAATGGCGCCCGCCCGGGCGCGCTCCCCGGATTATCCCAGAGACGATGCAGGACATTGAATGGCAGGCCACCGTGCCGTCGTGATGGCGACCCGGTGGCCCGCTGTCCAGCGGATGGCCCGGCCGGGCGCGGTCAGAAGTCGTGCTGCACGGTGATGCCCCACGAGAGCGGCCGGCCGCGCACCACGGTCAGCGCCGAGCGCGGCGGCGCGCCCACGCCGGTGCCGGGACCGTTGTCCCAGAAGCCGCCGCCGAAGCGCGTGGCGTAGGTCGCGTACACCTTGTCGAGCAGGTTGTTGCCGAACAGCGTGACGGTGTTCTTGCGGTCCGGTGACTGCCACTGCACGCGGGCGTTCAGGAGCGAGTAGGAATCCAGCCGGTGGGAGGAGTCCGTGCCGCTGGTCGGGTGTGTTTCCTGCTCGCCCGTGTAGGTGTAGTTGATGTTGAACGACCAGCGGCTGCCCGAGGCGGTGGGCTGGTTCCAGGTGGCGCCGATGTTCCAGCTGGGCGAGGGCTGGTCCGGGTACAGGTTCGGGCCGCTGTTGGCCACCGGATCCTTCACGTCACCCTTGGCGACGCCGAGCGAACCATCCAGCACCAGGTTGCGCGACACCGCCAACTGGGCGTCCAGCTCGTAGCCCTCGACATCCACGTCGCCGGAGTCGACCACCATGATGCGGAAGCCCACCGGGCATGATTCCGGCCCCTCGGCCGCGCAGCTGATCTGGCGGGCCGCCTGGCGGTTGGTCCACTTCATCAGGTAGTAGGTGGGGTTCAGGCGCAGCCGGCCGCCGAGCAGTTCCATGCGCAGGCCAGCCTCGTAGTTCACGACCTTCTCCGGCGGGATCGGCGTGATGAAGTCCCCGCTCTGGTCCGGCCCGGGAACGTTCTGCAGCACGGTGAAGGAATACTGTCCGGCCTTGTAGGCCTTGGAGGCCGTGACATAGCCCATGACGTCGGGCGTGAAGTGGTAGTCCAGCGTCAGGCGCCAGTCGACCTGGTCCCAGTCGTGGTCGGTGGTGACCGTGGTCGAGGTGGTGCCCGGCGCCGGCGTGAAGTCCGAGGCCGCGAAGCGCGTCTGCTCGTAATCCTTCTTGTCGTAGGCGAGGCGCGCGCCGGCGGTGATGTTGAACCGGTCGGTGACGTGCCAGGTGGCGCTGTTGAACCAGCCGAAGGAATCGGAGATCTGAGTGGTATCCGAATCGGCGGTGCGGAAGATGCCCGCGTCGGTGTTGCCGTTGGCCGATCCGCCGGTCGGGGTGAACACGCTGGTGCCGCGGCGAGTGTCCTGCCACAGGTACGAGTATGCCTTCTCGCGGAAATAGTTCAGGCCGGTGACCAGGTCCACCTTGCCGCCGAACAGCGCGGTGTTGAGCTGGAACTCCTGGTAGAACACCTTCGACGTGACGTCGTCGGGACGGAACTCGAAGCCCAGCGCCTGCCAGTCGGAATTGCCCACGTGCTTCAGGCGCGTGTAGCCGGTGATGGAGGTGAAAGTGGTGTTCTCACTGATCCGGTACGACACATTGGCGTCGATCTGGTAATAGCGGTTGTCATTGCGCAGCTCGCAGGCCTCGTCCCAGTCCGGGTCCCAGTCATCCACGAAGCAGAAATCCGGCATGGTGAAGTCGTCGCGGATGATGCGCGGGTCGTCGACCACCTGCAGGCGCGGCTGGCCGGCCTCTTCCAGCGCGTCCGAAAGCCAGTCGGCGAAGTTGCCCTCGAAGTTGAGGTCCGGCGACATGTCGAAGCTGACGTAGTCCACCGGGCTGCCGTCGGAGCGCGAATTGCTGTACAGCGCGCCGAAGGTGACCTTGAGCCTGTCGCTGGGCGAGACCGCCAGCTGGGCGCGACCGAGGATGTCCTCGCTGCTGCCGAGCTTCTGGGTGCCGCGCCGCACGTAGCCGTCCTCGTTGAGGTAGGCGGCCTGTGCGCGCAGCTGCACGGTGTCGGACAGCGGCACATTCACCATGCCGGTGATGTCCTTGCGGCCGAAGTTGCCGCCCGTGGCGCGAAGGTAGGCGCCGAACTCGGGCTCCGGCTGCCGGGTCACCAGGCGGACCGCGCCGCCGGTGCTGTTGCGGCCGAACAGCGTGCCCTGCGGCCCGCGCAGCACCTCGACGCGGTCGAGGTCGAACACCTTGAACACCGAGCCGCTGGTGCGCGGCACGAAGATGCCGTCGATGTACAGCGCCACGCCGCGCTCGCTGGTGGTGCCGCCGCCGCCGGAGACGCCGCGCATGATGAAGGTGGGGGCGTTGTCACCCGATCCGCGGCCGCCCTGGATGGCGAGATTGGGCGTGTAGCGCGAGAGGTCCTGCAGGTCCTCGACGCCCTTCTGCTCCAGTGCCTCGGCGGACAGCGCAATGATGGAAATGGGCGTGTCCTGCAATGCGGTTTCGCGCCGCTCTGCAGTGACCACGATTTCCTCGAGCACCGCCTCCTGTGCCGCAGCGAGCGCCGCGGACGACACCATCAGAGCGGGCATCAACGCGCGCGTGGCAAGCGCCACGGGCGCGGGTTGCAACAGCCTCATGCCAATCCCCCCAGGGTTGCTTGTTATTGGATCCGTTCCGATGAAGGTCCGCCCTGAGGGGATTAACGTCAAGTCATTGGTGGCGATAGGGTTTTGTATATCAATCCGGGATCGCCCCGTCTCTTGCGGAGTGCGGCAGCATGGGCGGTTCCGCCCTCAGTCCGATTCCATCGGCAGGGTCGGGTCCTGCGTCCATTCCACCAGCGAGCCGTCGTACAACGCCACGTTGTCGAAGCCGAGCAGCGCGAGCACGAATGCATCGCCGGCGGCGGCAATGCCGCCGCCGCAGTAAGTGATCACCCTGTCCTTCTGCGGCACTCCGGCGTGCTCGAACAGGGCGCGCAGCTCCTCCGCCGGCTTGAAGGTGTTGGTGGCCGGGTCGAGCAGGGCGCCGGCCGGCACGTTGACGCTGCCGGGAATGCGCCCCGGGCGGGGCACGCGCGAGACGCGCCCGGAGAACTCCTCGGGCGAGAGCGCGTTGATCAGGCAAGTGGTCCTGCTGCCCAGCGCCTCGAGGACATCCTGCTTGCTGGCGATGAGCCGCGGTCGCGGACGGGCGATGAACTTCGCCGGCGGATGCCGGACGACCTCGCTGGTGACCGGACGGCCCTCGGCCGTCCAGCGGACGAAGCCGCCGTCGAGCACCGCGGCCTCGTCGAAACCGAAGGCGCGCAGCATCCACCACACACGCGCCGCCCAGATGCCGGAGCCGGTGTCGTAGAGCACTGCGCGCGTGCCATCGCCCACTCCGAGGCGCGACATGGCCGCGGCAAACTGGTCCGCGGGCGGCATCATCACCGGCAGCGGAGTGTGCCTGTCGGAGAGTGCACCCAGCAGGTCGGCGCAGGCACTGCCCGGGATGTGGGAGCGCTCCCAGTCCTCGCGTCCGCTGACCGGGCGCACGCCACCGCCCTCGACGGGCCTGAGGTAGACGGTGCAGTCGAGGATGCGCAGCGATGGATCACCCAGTTGCCGGGCCAGCTGCTCCGTATCGATCAGCCATTGAGGATTCCTGAAGGTCATCGGCTCCCCCCCTCATGGGCAGGCAGTATGCCGCAGCGGGAAAAGAAGAGGGCTCCGGCGAATTGCTTCGCCGGAACCCCTGTTGCGCGCAACTGCCGGCAGGGCCGGGAGGATTGCCGGCTACTTCTCGACCAGCGCCGTATCGCCGGCCGCATCCACCAGCGGCTGAGCCACGTACGCGGCCACGCGCAGCGGCTCCGGCCGCGACGACACATGCAGGATGAACGGTCCGTCCTCGCCCTTGCGCTCGAAGCGATAGGACAGCGGTGCGGCGGTTCCGCGCCGGCGCACCTGCAGCTCCAGCGCGACCTTGCCGCCTTCCTGCGCCTCGCCGGCCGCATCGCCGACCAGCGCCGCCTCGTAGGTGAGGTTGGCCAGCAGGCTCGCCAGGTGGCTGGCCGCGCCGGCCTTCAGCTTGACCGGTGAGCCCTTGAGCGTGCCCGTCCACTCAGCGACCGGCTCGCCGGTTGCAGCCTCCGGATCGCTGGACGGGGGCGGGGAAACCGGGGCACTGCGCACCATCTCCAGATCGCCGCGCGTGATCGCCTCGATCTCCTCCACCGGCATCTTCAGCAGGTCACGGTCCTGCCAGCTTCCAGCGGTGTCCGGCACGTCGAAGGTGGAGAACACAATCTCGTAGACCTCGTTGTCGCCATCGCGTCGTGCATGCACGCGCTTCAGACCCGGCGAGTTGCCCAGGTAGAGCCGCGCGAGCTTCCTGCCGGAACCCTGCAGGGTGATGCGCCGCTCGAAGTCCTGGTCGCTGACCCGGAACCGGGTCGCGGCGGCCGCGCTGGTGGCCACCGGCGCACCGGCCACCACCTTGGTGAGGTCTTCGAGCAGGGTCCTGACCTTGGAGGATTGCGCCGGGAAGGCGCCATCCACCAGCCAGTCATCGCCGGACCGGCGCAGCGTCACCTTCGCTTCGCGCGGTCCCTCGACGACCACCTCGTCCACCTGTGCCGTGTCGAGCTGCAGCAGCGGGCCGCTGGCCGAGGAGGGCACACGGTTGAAAAGCCACAGCACGACCACCAGCACCACCTGTGCGGCGAGCACGCCCGCCAGCAGCTTGCTCCTGTCCTTCATTCCTCAAACCTCCCCCAGCACGCGCTGGTAGCGCTGCAGGTCCGCGGCGCGCACACGTCGCCGCCACAGCCATACGATCACCAGGCCCAGCAGGGCCGCGGCATAGTTGGCGATCTCCCAGAAGCGCCGCTCGCGGTCATCCAGCGGCTCGAGCGTGCGCGCCAGCTGGGTGCGGCCGCGCAGCGACACCAGGCCCGGGTCCTCCAGCGCCCAGTCGATGGCGTTCTGCAGGAAGTCGAGCGGCTTGCTGTACAGCACGTTCAGCGACTGCGACACCAGGTTGATGGCCGCGTCCGAGCCGAAGCCGTTGCTGCCGATCACCACCAGCTTGGCGGTGTCGGGCGACTGCGCCAGCACGACGCGGCTGGCGCCATCCTCGCCCAGCGGCGAGGGCTTGCCGGCGAAGAACGAATCGAAGCGTCCCTCGATCGACACTGCCAGCGCGCGCGCCCCGCGCTCGCCGCGCGGCTCGAAGCCGGTGTCGGGGTAGCGCCCGTAGTCGGGCAGCACGTCCGTGGAATCGGACACCCAGCTGCGCGGGGAGCTCTTCAGCAGCGTGGTGACCTTGCGGCTGGCGTTGCGTTCGGCATCCACCTCCACCGGCGAGGCCCAGGCAAAGGTCAGCTGTCCCAGCGAAGCGGTCACCGGGCTGTCCTCCGCCAGTCCCTCGTCGCGGATGTCGGGGAAGTGCGGGTACGGCATCAGCCGGTATTCGCGGAACATCAGCCCGCCGATGAAGCGCTCCATGGGGATGGCCAGCGCGGTGTTCTGCGGGTCGAGCACCATCGATTCCTCGACCTTCACGCCGTAGTGGGACAGCCACTCCTCCAGTCCCGAGCTCTGCTTCTGCGCGCTGAGCGTGTTGCCGAGCTGCACGTCGAAGGGCGCGGTGGCCAGTACCACGCTGCCGCCGCGCATCAGGAACTGGTCGATGGCGAAGCGCTGCTTCTCGTCCAGGTCCCGCGGCGAGAGCACCAGCAGCACGTCGGCCTCGGCGGGCACCACGCCGCCGGAAAGGTCCGTCGGGCTCATCTTCAGGTTCTCGCCCAGCACGCTCTCGAGCTGCTGGTAGGTGGCGCCCATGCCCATGGACATGCCCTGCGAGGGCTTCACCACCGCGACCGTGCGCAGCGCGCCCGGCGTGAAGCGGCGCAGGGCGGCTTCCATCGAGCGCTTCAGCGCCTCGCGGTCCAGCGTCTCTGGCAGCGGCACCTGCACCAGCTCGTCCTGGCTGCCCAGCAGCATGTAGAACCAGAAGGGCGTGGGATCGGTGAGGCTGGCGAACTGCGGCACCAGTCCGTAACGGTCACCCAGCTCGCGCCCCAGCCGGCCGCCGTCGGCATCCGGGTCCTCGATGCGCACCTCGAGCTTGTCGCCGGCCTTGCCGCGCCATTCCTCCAGTACGGCCTCGACATCCTGTCGCAGCGTGCGCAGCACTTCGGGCAGGCGCTCATCGGGCGAGAAGTAGCCGTGGAAGGTCACCGGCCTTTCCAGCCCTTCGAAAGTGGTGCCGCCGGAACGGAATGCCGCCGCCGCGCGCCGGATGGCGCGGGTGATGGCGTATTCGGGATCCTTCAGCACCACGTCCAGTTCGCCCTCGCCGCGGCCCTTGACCTCGATCAGGTCGCGGAAGCCGAGCGCCTCGAACTCATCGCCGCAGCTCGCCACCACGTCGAAGTAGGAGCTGACCACCGCGGCCTGGTAGCGGTCGGCGGTCTGGAAGGGCACCGGCTGCACGCCATAGCGCGAGGCGGCCTCCTCCTCGGCCTCGGAGTCACGGGTGGGATCGATGATTTCCACGCGCACGCGGCCGCCGGAGAGCGCCTCGTATTCGCGGAGCAGGTCCTTCAGGCGCGGCACCAGCGGTGCCAGCAGCGGGTGGGTGCGGTTGGAGAAATAGCCGCGCAACGTGACCGGCTCGGGCAGGGCCTCCAGCTCGCGGCGCGTGGCCTCCGACAGCGAGTACACATTGCCGGCGGTGAGGTCGACGCGCGCCCGGTGCACCTGCGCCAGCCACAGGTTGGCCACCAGCAGGTTGGCCACCGTCAGGCCCAGCACCAGCGCCGAGCGGCGCGAGGCTTCATCCGGCGGGTTGCCGGCGCGCCGCAGGCGCTGCAGCGAATACAGGTTCAGTGCCAGGAACACGCCCACCAGCGACACGTAGTAGTAGATGTCGCGCAGGTCGAGCACGCCGCGCGCGATCGATTCGAAGCGCGATCCGGTGCCGATGCCCGCGAGCCATGCGCCCACCGTGTCGCCGAACAGCGTGGTCACCAGCGGCGAGCCGATGAAGTACAGCACGCCGCAGGCCGCGCTGGTGAGGATGAGCGACACCACCGGGTTGTCGGTGCGGCCGCTCATGTACAGGCCGATGGCGGTGTAGGCCGCCGCCAGGAACAGCGTGGCGACGTAGCCGCCGATCACCGGGCCCCAGTCCAGCGGGCCCAGGATGTCCGCGGTCACCGGCAGCGGCAGCGTCAGCAGCAGCGCCAGTGCGACCAGCAGCATCACCGCCAGGAACTTGCCCGCCACCAGCTGCCACAGCGGTACCGGCGCGGTGAGCAGGCTCTCGATGGTGCCGGCGCGGCGCTCCTCGGACCAGCTGCGCATGGTCAGCGCCGCCACCAGCAGCACCAGCAGCAGCGGCAGCCATTCGAACAGCGGCCGCGCATCGGCGATGTTGCGGGCGAAGAAGGTCTCCACCCAGAAGAACACGAACAGCGTCACTGCCAGGAACGCCCCCAGGAACAGGTAGGCAGCCGGCGTGGCGAAGTACGCGCGGAACTCCTTGCGCGCCACTTCCAGGATCTGCGGCAGCGCCTTCTCACGCATGGGCCACCTCCGCTTCTGCAGGCGCGTCGTTCACGGCGGCAAACACCGCCTCCAGGTCGCGGCGTTCGCCGCGCAGTTCGTGCAGCGGCAGGCCGGCGGCCGCCAGCGCCGCGGCCACGCGCGGTGCCAGCGAGGGATCGCCCTGGATGCGATAGCGGCGCAGGCTGCCCGATGCGGCAAGGTCGTGCACGGCGCCGATGCCCTCCACCGAGGACAGCGCCGCGCGCGCGTCGCCTTCCACTGCCACTTCCAGCGCGGAGGAGCGCTCGATCTCATCCAGGCGGGAATCCAGCACCAGCCGTCCTGTGCGCAGGATCAGCACCCGCTCGCATACGGCCTGCACCTCCTGCAGCACGTGCGTGGAAACGATCACCGTGGCCGTGGCCGCCAGTTCGCGGATCAGCGAGCGCATGTGGCGGATCTGTGTGGGGTCAAGGCCGTTGGTTGGCTCGTCGAGGATCACGATCTGCGGCTCGTGCAGGATGGCCTGCGCCACGCCTACGCGCTGGCGGTAACCGCGCGAGAGCGTCTGGATGGGCGCCGTGGCCTTGTCCTTCAGCGCCGTGCGGCCGATGGCAGCGGCCACGGCTGCGTCGCGCCGTTCGGCCGGCACTCCGTGCAGCGCAGCCTGGAACGACAGGTAGTCGATCACCGTCATCTCCGGCCACACCGGGCAGTTCTCCGGCAGGTAGCCGATGC
>CAYVZE010000043.1:19013-23604 GCA_964455685.1 uncultured Steroidobacteraceae bacterium | reverse complement strand
TCGAGGCCTTCCGCCAGGCCGATGGCAGCACCCACCGCAAGTACGGCGGCACCGGCCTCGGGCTGTCGATCTCGCGTGACCTTGCCGCGCTGTTGGGCGGACATGTTTCCGTGGACAGCGAGCTGGGCGCGGGCAGTACCTTCACCCTCTGGCTCCCGGAGCGCATGCCCGGGCAGCCGGCGCTGCCTGCGTCGCGGGGATCGGAGCAGGAGGCCCAGGTCCCCGGGCCGCCTCGCGTGGCCTTCCAGCATTCAGCAGTGCCGCCTGCCGGCACGACGGCGCCGCGTCCGGCCCAGGATGGTGCAGGGCGCGGAACCTGCACGGGCAAGCGCGCCGGCCCTGGCGTGCGACGCCTGCTGGTGATCGAGGATGACCAGGCCTTCGCGCGCATCCTCGGCGATGTGGCCCGCGACAACGGGTTCGAGCCGCTGGTCGCCCACGATGCGGCCACCGGGCTGCAGATCCTGCGCAGCGAGGATGTCAGCGCGGTGCTGCTGGACATGCACCTGCCGGACCGCATCGGCCTGTCGGTGCTGGACGAGATCAAGCGCGACCCGCAGGTTCGCCATATCCCGGTGCACGTGGTCTCGGTGGCCGACTACTCGCACGAGGCGCTCAGCCGCGGCGCGGTGGGCTACGCCCTGAAGCCCGTGGACCGCGACCAGCTGGTGGAAGCCCTGCGGCGGCTGGACTCGCGCCTCTCGCCCGGCGTCAGGCGTGTGATGGTGGTCGAGGATGACGCCCGCCAGCGTGACAGCGTGCGCCAGCTGCTGGCCAGCGAGGGCGTGGAGATCGTGCCGGCCGACTCTGCCGCCGCTGCGCTGCAGCTGCTGCAGCAGCACACCTTCGACTGCATGGTGCTGGACCTGAACCTTCCCGACCTGTCCGGCTACGAGCTGCTGGAGAGGATGGACGAGCTCGACAACGTGGGCTTCCCGCCGGTGATCGTCTACACCGGTCGCAGCCTCGGCCGGGACGAGGAGCAGCGCCTGAGGCGCTTCTCCCGTTCGATCATCATCAAGGACGCGCGTTCGCCCGAGCGGTTGCTGGACGAGGTGACACTGTTCCTGCACCAGGTCGAGGCCGAGCTGCCGCCGGAGCGCCAGCAGATGCTGCGCGCGGCGCGGGACCGCGAGGCCGCCTTCGAAGGGCGTCGCATCCTGGTGGTCGAGGATGACGTGCGCAACATCTTCGCGCTGAGCAAGGTGCTCGAGCCCCGTGGCGCGCACATCGACATCGCCCGCAACGGACGTGAGGCGCTGCAGCACCTGGAGCGCACGCACGGCACGGAACAGGCGCCGGACCTGGTGCTGATGGACATCATGATGCCCGAGATGGGCGGCATCACCGCCATGCGCGAGATCAGGAAGCTCCAGCAATGGCAGCGCCTGCCCATCATCGCCCTGACCGCCAAGGCCATGCGCGGCGACCAGGAGAAATGCCTGCAGGCCGGCGCCAGCGATTACCTGGCCAAGCCGTTGGACATTGAGCGCCTGCTGTCCCTCGTGCGCGTGTGGATGCGGCAGTGAAACCATGACGGACAGGGTCGCCGACATCGAGCTGGGGCTGCTGCTGGAGGCGCTGTACCAGCGCTACCACCACGACTTCCGCGGCTATGCCCGTTCCTCGCTGCGCCGCCGCCTGAAGGTGGCGATGTCGAAATTCGGCTGCACCAGCCTTTCGCAGCTGCAGCACCGGCTGCTGCACGAGGGCACCATGCTGCCGGACCTGATGGACATCCTCACGGTGCAGGTCAGCGACATGTTCCGCGACCCCCCGTACTTCCGCGCCCTGCGCGAGCAGGTGGTGCCGATGCTGCGCACCTATCCCTCGCTGAAGGTGTGGGTGGCCGGTTGCAGCACCGGCGAGGAGGCCTGGTCGATGGCCATCCTGCTGAAGGAGGAGGGGTTGCTGGATCGCACCCTCATCTATGCCACCGACATCAATACGCATGCGCTGGAGAAGGCGCGGGCCGGGGTCTACGACATCGACCGCATCAGCGGGTTCAGCGAGAACTACCGGATGGCCGGCGGGCGTGATTCGCTGTCGGCGTACTACACCGCCTCCTACGGCAAGGCCGCCTTCGACAGTTCGCTCAAGGCCCACATGACCTTTGCCGACCACAGCCTGACCACCGACTCGGCGTTCTCCGAGGTGCAGCTCATCTCCTGCCGCAACGTGCTGATCTACTTCACGCGCGAGCTGCAGGACCGGGCGATCGGCCTGTTCTCCGATTCGCTCTGCTACAAGGGTTTCCTCGGCGTCGGGTCGAGCGAGTCCCTGCGCTTCTCCGGGCTGCGGCACCGTTTCGAGGAAGTGGATGCCGGCAACCGCCTCTTCAGGAAGGCCGTCGCATGAGCATCCGCGGGCCAGGCGACATGCAGGCGGTGGTGATCGGGGCATCGGCAGGGGGCGTGGATGCACTCGGCGAGCTGCTGCCCGCATTGAGGCCGCAATGCCGGGCCGTGGTGCTGGTGGTGATGCACATCCCGCGCCGCCGCCCGAGCCTGCTGGCCGGGCTGTTCGCACCGCGCTGCGCGGTGCCGGTGGTCCAGGCGGAGGACAAGCAGCCGGCGCTGCCCGGCACGGTGTACTTCGCGCCGCCCGACTACCACCTGCTGGTGGATGCCGCGGCCGACGGCTCGCCGCAGCTCTCGCTGTCGGTGGACGGCCCGGTGCATTACTCCCGTCCTTCCATCGACGTGCTGTTCGAATCGGCGGCTGAATTCTGGGGGCCTTGCCTGATGGGCGTGATCCTGACGGGTGCGAACGAGGACGGGGTGGAGGGGCTGGCCGGCGTGGCGCGTGCCGGCGGCATCACGGTGGTCCAGGATCCTGCGGAGGCGCTGGCGCCCACGCTGCCTGCCGGCGCGGTGCGCACCGGACTGGCGCAGCAGGTGCTGCCGGTGGCGGGTATCCGCAGGCTGTTCGCGCGCGTGGGCGTGAAGCCATGAACATCTCGCGCCGCCCGCTGCCGCCGGTGAAGTTCCTGGTGGTCGATGACCTCGAGGACAACCTGCTGGCCCTGTCCGCGCTGCTGCGCGACCTGGACGTGGAAATCCTCGCGGCGCGTTCCGGCCGCGAGGCGCTGGAGCTGCTGCTGCAGCATGACGTCGCGCTCGCGCTGCTGGACGTGCAGATGCCGGAGATGGACGGCTTCGAGCTGGCCGAGCTGATGCGCGGCAGCGAACGCACCCGCCGCGTGCCCATCATCTTCGTCACTGCCGGCCTGCGTGACGCGCACCGCCACTTCCGCGGCTACGAGGCCGGCGCGGTGGACTTCCTCTACAAGCCCATCGACCCGCACATCCTGCACAGCAAGGCGGGCGTATTCCACCAACTGCATCGCCAGCGCCAGCAGATGGACGCGCACCTGGCGGAACTGTCCGAGACCCTGCGCCTGAACGAGGTGTTCGCCGCCGTGCTGGGGCACGACCTGCGCAATCCGCTCAGCGCCATCGTCGCCTCCGCGCATGTGCTGCGGCAGAACCAGGATCCGATGGCGCGCGACATGGGCCAGCGGGTGCTCAACAGCTCCCGGCGCATGTCTCGACTGATCGAGGACCTGCTCGATTTCTCGCGTGCCCGCCTGGCTGGCGGCATCACCGTGAGGCCCGAGCCGGGCGACCTGGGCGAGATGACGCGTCGTGTGCTGCAGGAACACCAGGCGGCGGCGCCCGGTCGGCTGATCGAGCTCACGCAGGAGGGCTCGCTGCGCGGACTGTTCGATGGCGAGCGCGTGGCGCAGATGACGTCGAACCTGCTCGGCAATGCCCTGCAGCACGGCGGCAGCGACGGGGATATCCGCGTGCACCTCGATGGTTCGGACGCGGCCCGGGTGCGGATGTCCGTGAGCAACCCGGGCGAGATTCCCCCGCAGCTGCTGGAGGAGATCTTCGAGCCCTTCCGCGGCCGCCGCGGCAAGCAGTGCGGCCGGGGTGACGGGCTGGGCCTGGGGCTCTACATCGTGCAGCAGCTGGCGCGTGCCCACGGCGGCGAGGTGTCGGTGTCCAGCGGCGAGGGCTGCACCTGCTTCACCATTGCCTTCCCGCGGCACGCTGGCCAGGCCGGCTGAGCCTCAGGGCAGCAGGTCGTCCTCGTCCCCGCCGGGGCCCCGCGCAGCCGGATAGCCCGGCGGCACGATGGCGACCTGCATCAGCGTGTCCTCGCCCAGGCCCACGCCCGGGTTGGGCTCATCGATCTTCACGTAGAAGGTGCGCGGCTCGCGCCTGTCGGGATCCGGGATCAGCGGCACCAGCAACTCGATGCTGCGTGAACCAGCGGGGATCGCCGCCAGCCGCGGCTCGATGGCGCGGAACTCGCGGTCCGCCTGCGCGGTGCCGGTTTCCGTCCACCAGCGGAAGGTCACGTCGCGGTCCAGCGAACCCCTGCGCATCACCCGGATCCGCGCCACCGGATCGGTGGTTTCCACCCACGCGTAGGTGGCTGCGAGCTCGATGACGGGGCGCTGCGGCGGGGGAGGCGGAGGGACGGTCCCGGTCGCAGCCTCGGCCACCGCCGTGACGTCGTCCTCGCTGCCGGCCGGCGCCACGGCATCGGCCTGTGCCGCGGGATCGGCGGCGGGGAAGCC
>CAYVZE010000043.1:0-18913 GCA_964455685.1 uncultured Steroidobacteraceae bacterium | reverse complement strand
TGCCGGCCGGCGCCACGGCATCGGCCTGTGCCGCGGGATCGGCGGCGGGGAAGCCCACTGGGACGGCGCCAGCCGCCGTGGCTTCCCCGGTGGCTTCACCGGTTGTCGCTGCGCCCGGGGCCGGTGGAGCTGCTGCTGGCTCCGGTGCCGGCAGCTCGCGCTTGTACAGGTAGGCGCCAACGCCAAGGACGGCCAGCACCACGCCGCAAGCGACCCATTCACGCAGATGATTGCGCGCCGGTGGTGGAACTTGCTCGCCGGCTTCCTGGAGCAGCAGCGGACCTGCCAGCAATGAGGTGCCGCCGAAGGCAGCCAGGACGCCCGTGTCGGTACCATTCACGCCTTCATCCAGGGTGGCACGCAGCGCCTGCCACTGCGCGCGCGTGACGCCCGCGGGCACGCGCAGCCCTGCCAGCGGCAGCGCCGACGCTGCCGGCCCGGGTTCGGCATTGCCGGTGAGCAGCTTGCAGGCCAGCCGCGCGAAGGCCAGCCGGTCTGCCGCGGGATGCACCGCGTGGCTTTGCGGGCGCAGCTCGAAGCCGGTGAGGCGGGTGTCGCCGAGCTCGGTGACCAGGATGCTGGCTTCGCCGAGGTCGCCGTGTGCGATGCCCCGGGCATGCGCCCATGCCAGCGCACCGGCCACGCTGCGCACGATGGCCAGCGCCGCTTGCACCGGCAGCCGGCGGTCGCTGCGGCGCTCCAGCAGTTCATCGAGCGGGGCGCCACCGGCGAACTCGCACACCAGCACCAGCGCGTCCTCGTGCTCCACTGCGTCGAGCAGGCGCGCGATGGCCGGATGGGACAGCTCCTGCAACTGGCCGACCCGCTGCAGCAGCAGGGGCTCGCGCGAGAGATGCTCGTCCAGCACCTGCAGCATCACCCGCTGGCGGACGCCGGGCAGTGCGGCCTTGGACTCGTCCACGGCCTCCACCGTGGTGACCCACTCGCGCCGACGCAGGATGTCCACCACCCGATAGCGTCCGCACAGCAGGTCGCCGGCGCGCACCTCGCGGTGCAGGGAGGCTTCCACCAGTGTGCGCGGCGGCCCATCACCGCCCCGGGGTTCCATGGGACGCTGGCGCGGAATTGCCCGGGATGGGCCTTCCTCGCGCACGCCGAGGGAATGGCGCTGCAGCCTGGCCTTCAGGGCGTTGTAGGTCTCCCGGTCGATCCGCCTGCGGCGGTAGTTCTGGTCGAGCAGGGCAAGCACGTCCCACACCAGTTCCGCCTCGGCAGCCGGGTGCCCCAGCACGCGATCCACGAACTGGTCCGGCGGGCACTGGCCGCTGGCCAGCGCCTCGATGAGCTGCTCCGCGGTACCCGGATCAGCGGGACCGGTGGGGGCACCGCGCCGGGTTTCTGGCAGTGATTCGGATTCACTCGGGCCGATGTACATGCCTTCATCCTGGCGCATGCGGCGCCGAATCGCGCTTGAACGCTTGAACGGAGGGGAAGCAGGCACCCTGCCGTGCAGAGGGTCGTTCAGCGGCACGAGTCTGCCACAGACCGCGTGCCTGGTCAGGCAACGGCCGGGGAGGCCTGCAGCCACCGCGCGGGCGGCGGCTGCAAAGGCCGTCGCGGTCAGGTCATGTCCTCGCGGGCCTGCTCGGCCCGCGCAGCGCCGATGGCGGTCTCGACCTTGCGCACTTCCTCGGGAGGCGGCAGCACGGCCGGCATGCCCAGTGACTGGATCCAAAGCTCACGCGACCATCCGCGCGTGTGGTAGAGGTGGTGGTCCTCATCCTGCTCCACTTCCTCGTAGGCTTCCTTGAGCACCTTGCCCACCATGCCGCCCTGTTCGCCGACGCGGCCGATCAGCTCCCAGTTCTGGTGGTCCTTGGTCTCGGCCAGCACCACGCACTCGGTGGCCACCAGTTCGGCCGCTTCCGGCGAGGCAGTGCGCCTGGCGGTTTCGATGGCTTCGACCAGCGACTCGCCCAGCATGGCCACCACCTTGCGGCCCGGGCTCTTCTTCCCGGTGTCCAGGCCCAGCTTCTCGAAGACTCCGGTCAGCACTTCCTCGTGGTGGCGGGTCTCCTCGAGGTATTCCTGCCATTCCTCGCGCAGGTCGTCGTTGTGTGCGGCAGCGATTGCCGCCTCATAGATCTGGATGCCACCGCGTTCGGTCTCCAGCGCCTGCAGCAGCAGCTCTTCGATCTGCTCGTTCATTCCTTTCGATCCCATGTCCCATCCCTCCGAAAGTGCTCGTGGTTCGTTCCCGGCGAGCGTCGCAGCCAGGGGTGTACCGCACCATCAGTGCTTCGGCTGACGCGCAGTCGGCCATGTCCTGCCTGTAGGCAGGTTCCTACAGTGAATTGCGGGAAGAGGGACGTACGCTCCTGATACCTTGCCGCATCGGGTGATGCAGGAAGCCGCATGCACGCGAAAGGCTGGATGGGGGCAGCACGGGAGCGATGATGCCAGTGGGAGAAGCCGCAGCAGCAGGCAAGGGTGACCTGCGCATCCTCGTCGCAGAGGACAATGACGAGCTGCGCATGGTGATGCCCGCGCTGCTGGAATGCGTGGAAGGCTTCACCTGCGCCGCCACCACGCCCGACCTCGATGAGGTTGCCCCGCTGATCGCCGAGCACCAGGTGCAGGTGGCGGTGCTCGACATCGAGCTGCGCGGGGGGTCGGCGCTCAAGCGCCTGCCTGCACTGTGCCGCCAGTTTCCCGGCACCCGCTTCATCATCCACAGCGGCCATTCCAACCCGGAACTGGTGCGCCTGGCCCGTTCCGCCGGCGCGGCGGCCTACGTGCTGAAATCCGGGGAGTTCGAAGACCTGCTGGAAGCCATCCGCGGCCAGCAGTAACGCGGCTCAGGTGGAGGCGGCAAGCAGCTCGAGGATGCGGTCCGGGTCCACCGGCTTGGTGAAATGCCGGTCGAAGCCGGCGTCGGCGGCCTGCGCCTTGTCTGCAGCCTGTCCCCAGCCGGTCAGTGCCACCAGGGTCACCGGCCGGCCCAGCGCGCGGATGCGGCGGGCCACCTCGTAGCCGTCCATGCCCGGCATGCCGATGTCCAGCAGCGCGAACTCGGGCTGCACCTGCTGGTAGGAGCGCAGCGCCTGCTCGCCGTCGTGCGCCACCGTCACGCGGTGCCCGAACACCTGCAGCAGCATGGCCAGCGTATCCGCCGCGTCCTCGTTGTCATCGGCGATCAGCACATTGCGCGACGCAGCGTCGGCAGGTGGCGCGGGAACATCCTGCACGGGCACGGGAGGCAGCGTCCTGGGAATACGCACGATGAACTGGCTGCCGCGGCCTGCTCCCTCGCTGCGGGCTTCGATCGTGCCGCCGTGCAGCTCCGCCAGTCCACGGGCGAGGGCCAGGCCGATGCCCAGGCCGCCGTCCGAGCGTTCCCGGGTCGAGCTGACCTGCATGAACATCGTGAACAGGTCCGGCAGCACCTCGGGCGCGATGCCGATGCCGTCATCGATGACCGCCAGCTCCACTTCGCGCTCGCCGGCGCTGCCGCGGATGATGATGCTGCCGCCCGGATCGGTGTACTTGGCGGCATTGGTGAGCAGGTTCGACAGGATCTGTGCCAGGCGCAGCTGGTCGCCGAGCAGTGCCGCCCCGCGGTCCTCCAGGTCGACTTGCAGGGAGTGGTTGCGCGCCTCGATGGCGGGCCGCGCAGTTTCCACCGCGGCATCGACGATGGCGCCGAGCGTGGTGGCCGCGGGTTTGATGTCCAGGGAGCCTCGCGTGATGCGGGCGGTGTCCAGCAGGTCGTCGAGCAGGCCGGACATGTGCCGCACCTGCCGCTCGATGACCTGCTGGCTCCAGCGCTTCTGATCCTCGCTGGCGTCCGGCGCGCCGGCCAGCGCCGCCGCCTGGCGGATCGGCGCCAGCGGATTGCGCAGCTCGTGCGCCAGCATGGCCAGGAACTCGTCCTTGCGCCGGTCGGCTTCGCGCAATGCCGCTTCCGTCTGCTTCTGGCGAGTGATGTCGCGCGCGATCTTCGAGGCACCGATCACCCGGCCGCTGCCATCCCTCAGCGGCGAGACGCACAGCGAGACGTGGATGACCGCCCCGTCCTTGCGCTGGCGTACCGTCTCGTAGTGATCCACCCGCTCGCCGCGGCGCAACCTCTCCAGGATGGCGGGCTCCTCGTCGGCATGTTCCCCGGGGATCAGCAGGGTGACCGGCTGGCCGACGGCCTCGCCGGCCGTATAGCCGAACATGCGCTCCGCGCCCGGGTTCCAGGTCGTGATGATCCCGTCCAGCGTCTTGGTGATGATGGCGTCGTCGGAGGAATCGACCACCGCGGCAAGGCGGTTGCGCAGCTCCTCGTCCTGCCGCCGGTCGTCGACGGGTTGCAGGATGCCGAAGTACTGGTTGCCCTGCCCCGGCAGGCCGCGCAGCAGCGTGACCGTGGTGTTGCACCAGGTGATGGAGCCGTCCTTGCGCAGGTAACGCTTCTCGATGCTGTAGCTGGTGAATTCCTGCGCACGCAGCCTTGCGATCCATTCGCAGGTGCGCTGGGCATCGTCCGGGTGGGTCAGTTCCAGCACCGGCATGCCGCGCAGCTCATCGGCGCCATAACCGAGGATGGCACAGGCCTTCTCGTTGGCTTCGATGATCCGGCCCTGCTCATCGGCGACCGCGATCCCCACTGCAGCCTGCGAGAACATGGCCCGCAGCTGCCAGGCGCTTGCGCCCAGCCGGGAATTCATCGGCCGGCTTGCGGTCTCATCCGGCATGGGTGCCCGCCCCGGGCGCTGAGCTGCGGATTCCGGTCCTCGCAGCGGCTCCTGGCTGCCGTGGACGACGGTTGAGCTTTGGTATGGGGGGGAGCACCATAGCCCCGATTCTGCTGCAAAAGCCGACATGCCACACAAGAAACTGCTGCCCTTCCTGCTCGCTGCGCTGCTTCCAGGACTGGCTACCGCTGCTTCCATTGCCGAGCTGGTTCGCGAAGGCGACCGCCAGGGCGCGCTCGAGGCGCTGCGCGCCGGTGCTCCTGTCAATGGACTGCTTCCCGACGGATCCACCGCGCTGATGTGGGCGGTGCATCGGGTGGACCACGAGCTGGTGCGCGAGCTGCTCGCGCGCGGCGCCGACCCGGATGCGCGCAATGTGCTGGGCGCCACGGCGCTGGCCGAGGCTGTTTCGATCGCGGACGAGGCCCTGGTGGACCTGCTGCTGAAGGCGGGCGCGGACCCGAACCTGGGCAATGACGACAACCAGACGCCGCTGATGCTGGCGGCCCGCACCGGCTCCCGCCCCATCGCCGCGAAGCTGCTGAAGGCCGGCGCACGCGTCAACGAGCGCGAGAAGTACCGCGAGCAGACGGCGCTGATGTGGGCCGTGGCCGCCAACAGCCCGGAGGTGGTCGAGCTGCTGATCCGCAATGGCGCCGAGGTCGACGTTCGGGCGGCGGCCAACGACTGGGGCAACCAGATCACCTCCGAGCCGCGCGCGCAGTACCGCAACGCAGGTGGGCTGACGCCGCTGCTGTTCGCCACGCGCTTCGGCTGCCTTGCGTGCGTGAAGCTGCTGCTGGACGCCGGCGCCGACATCGACCGTCCCACGCCCGAGGGCGTGACGCCGCTGATGAACGCCATCGACAACAACAACTTCGCGATCGCCAACTACCTGCTCGACCGCGGTGCCAATCCCCACCTGTTCGACTGGTGGGGCCGCACGGCGCTGTACCTGACGGCCGACATGCGCACCCGCGGTGGCGCGGGCCGCCGCGGTCCGGCCGTGTCCGCCCCGGGCGCGCAGGATGCCGGGGACGGGGAGGGCCTCAGCGGCGTGTCCTTCACCGATGCGCCCCGCCCGCCGCCGGTGAACAGCGCCTTGCAGGTGATGCGCCGGCTGCTGGAGATGGGCGTGGATCCCAACACGCAGCTGAACATGCACCGTCCGTTCCGGGGCCGCTTCACCGACGACCTGATGAATACCGGCTGCACGCCGCTGCTGCGCGCGGCGTTGTCCGTCGACCGTGAAGCCGTGCGCCTGCTGCTCGATCATGGCGCGCTTCCCGACCTGCCCAATGTCATGGGCGTGACGCCGCTGATGGCGGCTTCGGCCATCGGCGCTGCCCGCGGCCTGCAGCAGGGCGGCCAGGGGCCCATCGCCGTCGGCGACCCGCAGGACAACGCCATCGCCGTGATCGGCATGCTGATCGATGCCGGTGCCGACGTGAATGCGCGGATCACCGACACCAGCAGCCGCACCGCCATCATTGCGCGGCCCAGCTCGATGACCAACCGCCAGGGCCAGACGGCCATCTTCGGCGCCATCAGCGAGAACTGGGTGCAGGTCGCGAAGTTCCTGATCGAAAAGGGCGCCCGGCTCGACATCGTCGACGATGCCGGCAAGACGGTGCTGGACGCCCTGGAGGGCAATGCCGGTGGCCGCGACAACGCCATCGGCGAGGAGATGAAGCAGCTCATCCGCGGGGCGCTCGGTGTGGAGCCAGGCAAGGGCGGGACGGCTGCCGAGGCTTCGTGAGGGCAACGGGCCTGCCGGGATTCGCGGCAGGCCCGTCACCGGCGGTTACTCGTGGGCCCGGAAGGTGAACACCAGGCCGGCCGAGATCACGTCCAGGTCACCGATCGTGTCGGTGTCGAACTTCTCGTACTCGACCCGCACGCCCAGCGCACCCAGGTTCAATTGCGCGCCGACGCCGTAGGCCAGCTCGATCTCGTTCTCGTCGAAGAACACCGCACCGACATTGCCGCGCGATTCGATGCGGGCGGCGCCCACTTTCGCGAACAGCTCGACCGGCCCCAGCGGGATCGCCCCCACGCCAAACAGGGAGAAGGCCTCGGCCTGTGCCTCGAACGGGCCGCCCACCTCGACCGCGGGCGCCTCCGCCTCGCCAAAGCGGGTATAGGCCGCCTCGATGCCGAAGTTGGGGGTGGCGCGGAAGCCGGCGAACAGCTTCCAGCCGGTGTCTTCCTCGTCCACGTCGTCGATGTCGAAGTCGTCGGCGTCGAAGCGCGACTGCAGCGCGGAAGCACCGATGTAGAAGCCCTGGGCCGACGCCTGGGCGGAGGCGCCCAGCGCCGCGATCGCCATGATGCAGGTGGCCGTGGTGACCGCTTTGTTCATTGTCTTCTCCTCGCTTGGTGATGACTGTCACTGGTCCATGGCGTGATGCGTTTTCGCAACTCCGCCCGGGTGGGTGAACGATCGGGCACTGCAGCGCAGCGCAGAAGCGGCGATTGCGGCCATGCCACTGTAGGAAGTGGGCCGAAGAAACCGTGCCGATTGCCCGACGGAAGGTTCCGCGGGATTGCGGCTGGTGCTCCTACAGAAACCGGCGGCGCCATCCCGTGTCCAGCCGCGCGGATTCCGGGGACAGTGCATCCACCGTTATTGCGGTGTTACAGGCTGGAGGTCTCGAGATGAACATTTTCATGAGGAGTGCGGCCGTGGTCGTCATGGCCGGTATCGCGTTGTCGGGTTGCAATGTGTTCCGTGGCCAGTCCACGCCAGGCCAGTATGTCGATGACGTGGCCATCACCAGCAAGGTGAAGGCGAAGCTGCTCGATTCGGACAATGTCGAGGGGCTCGACGTGAATGTCGATTCGATGAACGGGGCCGTCACGCTCACGGGCTGGGCGGATTCGCAGGCCGAGAAGCTCGAAGCCAGTCGCCTCGCGCGCTCGGTGGAGGGGGTGAGGTCGGTGGACAACCAGCTCGCCATCAAGGACTAGGCAGGTCGGCGCAAAAGAAGAAGGGCCCGGAGCTAACTCCGGGCCCTTTCTGTTGTGGATCTTCAGTTCAGCTGCGACAGGTCGCGCTCGGCTTCCTCGCGGGAGATGCCATAGGCTTCCTGGATCTTCCCCAGCAGGACTTCGTAGTTGCCCTCGATCTGGTCGAGCTGGTCGTCGGTGAGCTTGCCCCAGCGGGCCTTGACCTTGCCCTTCAGCTGGCGCCAGTTGCCTTCGATGGTGTCACGATTCATGTGCTCTTCTCCTGGGTTGAGGCCAGTCGTGGCCGTGTCAGCGGTTGTCGCTCTGCTCGATCGTGTCAGCAGCCCGGCGGGCCGCATCCAGTTCCTGCTCGGCGGCGGATCGGGCCGCTTCGAAGGTCGCGGTGGCGGCGTCCTTGCAGGCTTCCTGGGCGCTGCCGCTCAGCGACTCGCAACCCTGCCGCGCAACCTCCATGTCACCGCGTGCCTGGGCGACGGCCGTGTCGTAGCGCGCTTCGGCCCGGTCCTCCAGGGCATCTGCGCGATCGTCGGCATCGAACGAGGCCGCCGCGCGGGCGGTCTCGGCTTGCACCTGGGCTTGCTCCATGCGCGCATCGGCGATGGATTCGGCGCGTTCCGCCTGGGCCTCGGCCACGTCCGCGGCGACTTCCGCGGGCGATTCGGCGCGATTGCAGGCGGCAAGGGAAAGGGTCAGTGCCGCGCAGGCGGCAAGGGGCAGGATCTTGTTTGTGATCATGGTGAGACTCCTGGTGCGGGAAGGCCGCGGTTTTTTCCTGATCGGCAGGAATGGTGGACCGCGCCGGCGGCCAGCGCTGTAGGCGGCTGGCGCCAGGGGGCATAGGGTCTTTCCTGCCTGTCCGGAACGTCGGTTCATTCCTACCCGGCAACGCGTGCGCCGGCGGCAGTGCCCGGCAGCAGCCGGCGACATGCTGGTGCCGCGATCGGGTACAAGCTGGAGGGCCGGCATGAACAGATCGATCACGCGGGGCATCGTGTTTGCAGGAGCCCTGCTGCTTCCCGGCGGCGCGGCGATCGCTGCGCAACAAGCCGAGGCGAACAGCGACGAACCGGCTGCGGCAACCGTTCCAGCGAAGAAGACCCCGGCCCAGGCGGCAACCGACATCCGGGCGGCACTGCAAGCCAGCCCGGACATTGCCCATGGAAGGATCAGCGTCAACGTGCATGCGAATGCCGTCGTGCTCGCGGGTGATGTGGATACCGAGTCGCAGGCGGCCAGTGCGCTCGCCCTGGCGCAGCAGCGCGCCGGTGGCGTGCGTGTAGCCAGCTACGTGGAAGTCAGTGACAAGGTGTCCGCGTCAGAGGCCGGGGCGGCACAGTACCCATGAGCAACCCACGCCCTCGCGGTCAGGTCTGTCCTACAACGGGACGGAATGCCTCTCGACTGCCGTCCTGCCGGAGGCAGGCGGAACATGCGTCCAAGGCTGGCCGAGGGCCGCCAGGAGGAATGAAATGCTTCACTATGCCGTTGTCTTCTTCGTCATCGCGCTGATCGCAGCGCTGCTTGGGTTCTCGGGTATTGCGGCGGGTGCCGCGGGTATCGCGAAGATCCTGTTCGTGGTGTTCCTGGTGGTGGCGCTGGCTACCTTCCTGCTCGGACGCCGGAGGGTATGACCATGGGAAGGGCAGCCGACAACCTCGCCGGACTGGCGCAGCAGGCGGGCCAGCGCACCGGCGATGCCCTGCATCGTCGCGCCACGGAGTTGCAGAAGTTCTTCGATGACGTCGAGGACCTTCTGCACCGTGTCTCGGACATCAGCGACGTCGACGTGGCGCGCGCGCGCAAGAAGCTCGAGTCCTCGATCGAGCGCGTGCGTACCGGCGCACGGGATCGCCTGGAGATCGCCGCGGACAGCACCCGCCGTGCCGTCCGGGCCACCGACGACTACGTGCATGAAAGCCCGTGGACGGCGGTGGGCGTCTCTGCTGCCGCGGGCCTGCTGGTCGGCGCGTTGCTATGCAGGCGATAGCACTGCGCCTGCTCGGGATCCTTCCGCCGCTGTCGCGCCATCTCTCGGCCTATGCCGAGCTTGGCGCGGCGGCGGCGGCAGAGTACAGGGCTTCCTTTTCCAGGAAGCTGTGCTGGGCGGCGCTTGCCACCGTCGCCGGCCTGGCCGGCCTGGTCGCTGCCTGGATGATCGGCCTGGTGGCGTTCTGGGAGACCCCCTGGCGGCTGACCTACGTCATCACCAGCGCCGCGGTCCTGCTGGCCGTTGCCGTCATCGCTGCCGCGGTGGCCTTCTCCCCGGCACAAGGGGGCAGGGCTGCCAGCCTGATGCGGGAAGAAATCCACAAGGACATGGAACTGGTGGCGCAATGGACACGGACGCAGTAGCGGCGCGCCTCGCCGCCAGCCGGGACGAGCTGCGTGCCGGCATGCTCGCCGGCCGGCCCGGGTTCGAGGATGCCGAGGTGTTTCCCCGCAGCCGTACCATGCGGCTGCTGCTCGACCCCCACCGGCGCGGCATGGCGCTGGCAGTGGCCGGTGCGGTGGTTTCCTTCCTGTTCGGGCGGCGGCGGCGCAGCGGCCAGGATCTCGCCAGCCTGATCATGGGCCTGGCGCGGCGGCCGTGACCGGGCCTGAAGGGAATATCCGCGCAATCCCGGTGACCACGGTGGGCCGGGACCGGCTCGCGCGGCTGATGAAGGGCTGCGTGCTGCTGCTCCTGCTGGGCGTGCTGATCTTCAGCCGCACCATTACCGTCCCGGCGCTCGCGGCGGTGCTGTTGTCCATTGCCCTGTTCCCGGTGGTCAATCGGGCGGTCCACCTGGGAGTGCCGCGCGCCATTGCTTCCATCCTGTCACTGGCTGCGCTGCTCGGCGCCAGCGGTGCCTTGATCTACGCAGTGCGATTGCCGCTGGCACAGATTGCCGCCCGCGCGCCCGAGCTGGTGGATGCGGGCTACCGGTTCGTCGCGAGCTGGACCGGCCGCAAGCCTGCAGCCGCGGGCGCAGGTGCCGAGACCGTGCTGGGCATGCTCACGCCGGTGGCTGCAGGCGTGGGCTCCTCGCTGGTGGCCATCGGCACCAGCCTTATCCTCTGCCATTTCATCCTCACCTGCGGTACCGGCGTCGGCAGGGCCGCGCTGGCCGCGGTGCGCACCCGTGACCGGCGCCGGGCCTGGCTGCGCGTGTGCTCGTCGATCCGGACCCAGGCGGCCTACTACCTGCAGCTGGTGACGCTGATCAACCTCGTGTTCGGCGTGGTGACGGGCGTCGTCCTGACCATGATGGGCGTGGAGGATGCCGCCGCCTACGGCCTGATCGCGGGACTGATGAACTTCATTCCCATCGTCGGCGCCATGATCACCACGCTGGTGCTGCTGGCCGGCGGCCTGTCGCAGTACGGGGCCTCGGGCATGGTGCTGCTGCCAGCCGTCGTCTTCCTGCTGCTGCACGTGGCGGAATCGCAGTTCGTCACACCGCTGCTGCTGGGTCGCAAGCTGCTGATCAATCCGCTGGTGGTGATCGCGGGCGTCCTGGTCGGCGCCACGGCATGGGGCATCGGCGGGGCCTTCCTGGCCGTGCCCATCCTGACTTCGGTGAAGATCGCCCTGGATGCGCATCCCACGTTGCGGCCCTGGGGCCAGGTGCTGGGCAGGGGGGCGCTGGCCGAATGCGACGCCGATGATCGCCGCCGCGCCCGCCTGCGCCGTGCGGTATGGCGCAGGCGGGTGGCCCTGAAGGCCTGAACTAGTCGCGCAGTTCGTCGATGGCGTCGTCCACCTTGGTGGCGACGGACTCATCGCCCCCACGCTTGACGGTGTCGATGGCCTCGTCGATCTCCTCGGCGGCCTGTTCCACGGGCCCCTTCTTCTCGCAGGCCGCCAGCCCCACGGCCAGCATCGCGCCGGCCGCCAGGGTCGCCAGAATCCGGACTTTCGTCATGTTTCCTCTCCTCGGGTTGTTGCGGGGGCCGCAAGCCATGGCCTCGGCCCTGTCCGGCAGTGTCGTTGCGGTGCGTCGTCTTGCCTGTGGGAGCAGGACGAAAAAAACTGTAGGAGGGGTGGCCCGCCGGCCCGCGTAGGACTTGTCCGACGTATGCTGGCGGTCCGCGACTGTCTTGCCCAACCCTTGGCTGGGCAAGAATTTCCCGCACCGCCCGTGAACCGGGCAAGGGAGTTTTCATGACCAGGGTTCTGATCGCGGACGACCATGCGCTCGTTCGCGCCGGATTGCGGCAATACCTGCAGCAGAACGGGCGCTTTTCCACCATTGCCGAGGCTTCCAGCGGGTCCCAGACGCTGGACATGCTGCGCGGTGCACGCTTCGATCTGTTGATCCTCGACATCAACATGCCGGATCGGGGCGGGCTGGACATCCTCAAGCACGTGCGTGCCTCCTATCCCGAGACGCGCGTGCTGGTGCTGTCGGCCTATCCGGAGCGGCAGTACGCCGTGAACGTGCTGAAGGCCGGCGCCAGCGGCTACCTGTCGAAGGAGAGCGCCCCGGACGAGCTGATGAAGGCCGTCAGCCAGGTGATGGCCGGCAAGCGCTACGTCAGTTCCAGCCTGGCCGAGCTGCTGGTGTCGGAACTCGACGCCGACCACGACAAGCCGCTGCATGCCGGCCTGTCCGAGCGCGAGTTCCAGATCTTTTGCAAGCTGGCGTCCGGGCAGTCCGTCTCCGAGATCGCCAACGAGCTGTCGCTGAGCGTCAAGACAGTGAGCACCTACCGCACGCGGGTTCTGGAGAAGATGTCCTTCAAGTCCAACGCCGACATCACCTCGTATGCGCTGCGCAATGGACTGATGAACTGATGACGCTGCCGGCGGCGAACGAGCTTCGGGTCCTGCTGGTGGAAGACTCCCCGCGCATCGCCGAGCGCGTGCGAGAGCTGCTCCTGCAGGAAGAGGGCGTGCGGGTGCTCGATACCGTGAGCGACGAGAGCTCGGCCCTGCGCGCCCTCACCGAACAGGCCGTGGACGTGCTGATCCTGGACCTGCAGCTGAAGGTCGGCACGGGCTTCGGCGTGCTCGAGGCGCTGGGCAGCCAGCGCCCGCTCACCATCGTGATGACCAACTATGCGCTGCCGCAGTACCGCGAGCGCGCACGCCAGCTCGGCGTCGACCATTTCCTGAACAAGGCCATGGAATTCGAGCGGCTGTCGGACATCATGGCCGGGATGCGCGCCTCCCGCGACGCGGCCAACTGACGGCCGGGCTCAGGCCGGCGTCCCGGCCCGGGGTTCCATCGGCACCGAAAGCTCGATGACGGTGCCGGAGGGCTGGCGCGGCAGGATGTGCACCGAGCCGCCCACCGATTCCATCCGGAAACGCATCTGCTTGAGCCCGTGCGTGCCGCTGCGTTTCTCGGCACCGGGCGGGATGCCGCGGCCGTCGTCGGAGACGCGCACCGTGAGGTGCCCGTCGTCGACCTCGGCGACCACGGCGAGGCGGGTGGCGCGCGCATGCTTGATCGCGTTCGCCAGTGCTTCCTGGACGGTGCGGAACACGGCGATTGCGGTCTCGGCCGGCAGCTCGATCTCCTCGTCCAGCCCGAACATCTCCAGCTTCAGCTGCGCCTGCTCGGCATTCTGGCCGGCCAGCCAGCGCAGCGCGGCGAACAGTCCCATGTTGTCCAGCAGCGTGGGTCGCAGTTCCTCGATCACGCGGCGCTTGAGCTCCAGTCCCGCGGAAAGGGCCTGGTCGATGCGTTCCCAGTGGGGCGCGAATGCAGGATCCGAGGCGCCCGGCATGCGCTTCCTGATCTGCGAGATGTCCATGCGCATGGCCACCAGCAGGCCGCCCAGCTCGTCGTGCAGCTCGCGCGCCAGCGCGTGCTTCTCGGCCTCGGCCACGCGGCTCATGTGGCGGGAGAGGTCGCGCAGCTCCGCGGTGCGCTCGTCGATCTCCCGCGCCAGCAGCGTGGCGAAGGTCTCGCGGCGGCGGATGTCGCGCGAGGCCAGCAGGCCCAGCACCACCAGCACGGCGATGGTGAACAGCATGCCGGCCACGCTGATCATGGTATTCAGCCGCATGGCCGAGTCCCAACGGGCGATGCCCTCGAGCACGTGCATGCGTTCCTGCTCGCGCAGCGCCTCCAGCGCGGTGGCGATCTCCTGCATCTTGTGCAGGCCCACGTCGGACTTGACCAGCGCCACTGCCTCGCGCGCCCGGCCCACGCGGACCAGGGCCACGGACTGCAGCATTTCCTCGGCTTTGTCGGCGAGGTTGGCCTGCACGGCCTCGATCACCGGCACCTGCGCAGGATCGAGCCGCTGGTAGATCGCCTGCAGCTCATCGAGGCGCGAGCGTGCATCGGCGAGCCCGGCATTCATTGGCGCGAGGTACTCTTCCTCGAGGGTGACCAGGAAGCCGCGCTGCGCGCTCTCGGCCTCCAGCGACTTGTAGGACACCTCGCCCAGCAGGCGCAGCACGTCCTGCCGCTGGCGCAGCTGGTCGTCCAGCTCGCGCGTCTGGGCCCTGCGCATCTCGGTGATCGAGAACCCCAGCACCACCAGGGTGATGGACAGCAGCAGCGGCAGCAGCACGTACCGCCGGTTGAATCCTTCCTCGATCAGTCGCTTGTGCATGCCATCGATATCCCGACCGTTCACCGGATGGTAACAGCAAGCACGCGCCCCGATGCCCGGCAAGGCCGCCGGAGCGCTCCGGCAGGGCGCGTCCGCAAGCCTTCCTTTCCACGCCCTCGCAGGTACCCGGCGCGCGGTCATTGCCTTCGCATTACCCCTCCGTGCCACGCGCTGCGGCCACGTCCGCCGGTCGATGTAGACTGCGCGGCACGATAAGGAGGGAAGCCGTTGAACCAAGAGAGCAAAGCACGCGCCTCCGGCGCGACGTCCCGGGTGCGCCTGATCGCCACCGAGGAAGCCTGCAGTTTCCCCGAGGTCGCCGCTGCGCTGGGCGAGGTGGCGCGCGCCGGCGGAAGCAACCTGGACCTCAAGCTGGTTTCGGCCATCTACGACCCGGACGGCCCGCCCGATGCCCTCGGCGGCCTGCTGGGCCGCCTGCTCGACATCGAGCAGGAGCGCCTGCGCGACATGGACGCCAATGGCGTAGACATGCACCTGCTCGGCCTCACCGCGCCCGGCGTGCAGATGTTCGAGGCCGGGCTGGCGACGGAGCTGGCACGCGTGTCCAATGACAGCCTGGCCGGCATCGTGCGGCGCCATCCGCGGCGCTTCGCCGCGCTCGGCACCTTCGCCCCGCAGGATCCGGCGGCCGCCGTGAGGGAGATCGAACGGGGCGTGCGCGAGCTCAGGCTCAACGGCTTCATCATCAACTCGCACACCAACAACGAGTACCTGGACCAGCAGAAGTTCTGGCCCATCCTGGAGGCGCTGGAGGCCCTGGGTGCGCCGCTGTACATCCATCCGCGGGCGCCCTCCGACGGCATGGCGGCGCCGTTCCGTGACTACCGCATGGAAGCGGCGGTGTGGGGCTACGGCATGGAGACGGGCACGCACGCCGTGCGACTGATGCTCTCCGGCGCGCTGGACCGCTTCGAGAAGCTGAAGGTCGTGATCGGCCACATGGGCGAGGGCATCCCCTTCTGGCTGTGGCGGCTGGATTACATGGGCAACCCGGCACGCGGCAGAAGCCCGCAGAAGCTCAAGCCCAGCGAGTACTTCCGCCGCAACTTCGCCATCACCACCAGTGGCATGGAAGACCCGCTGGCGCTGCGCTATGCCATCGACAAGCTGGGCGCCGATTCGGTGATGTGGGCCATCGACTATCCCTACCAGCCGACGACCCCGGCGGTGGAGTTCATCCGCAACGCACCGCTGTCGGCCACGGAGCGCGAGAAGGTGTGCCACGCCAATGCCGAGCGCATCTTCGGCATCGCGCCGGAGGGCGGCTAACCGGCCGGCGCGCTGCGGCGTTCGTCCGACACGATGCGGCCGTCCACCAGGCGGATGACGCGGTCGCAGGTGTCGGACAGGCGCGGGTCGTGCGTGACCAGCAGCACCGCGCAGCCGAACTCGCGGTGGAAGCGGCGGAACAGCTCGAAGACCTCCGCCGCAGTGTGCGTGTCGAGGTTGCCGGTGGGTTCATCGGCCAGCAGCAGCGCCGGCCGCGTGACCAGCGCCCGGGCGATGGCCACGCGCTGCTGCTGGCCGCCGGAGAGCTGGTCGGGACGGCGCTCCGCCAGCTCAGCCATGCCGACCTGGGCCAGCAGGTGGCGCGCGCGCTCGATGGTCTGCGCCGAGGGGCGGCCGCCGGTGATCATCAGCGGCATCATCACGTTCTCCAGCGCGGTGAACGCCGTGATCAGGTGATGGAACTGGAACACGAAGCCCAGCGCCGAGGCGCGCAGCGCGGTGCGGGCCTCGTCGTCCAGCTCGCGGGTGGGACGACCCAGCAGCACCAGCTCGCCCGAGGTGGGCGAGTCCAGCAGCCCCAGCAGGTTCAGCAGTGTGCTCTTGCCCGAGCCCGAGGGACCGACCAGCGCCGCGAAGTCGTGCCGGCGGATGGACAGGTCGATGCCATGCAGCACCTCGACCTCGGTGGGCAGCCCGATGTTGTAGGACTTGGTGAGGCCGGTGAGCCTCAGCACTTCCTCGTCGGCGTCGTGGGCGCGGCCAGCCTCAGGCATGGCGGATCGCTTCCACAGGATCCATGCGCGCCGCGCGTCGCGCCGGGATGGCTGCTGCCACGGTGCCGGTGAGGGTGGCCAGCAGCACGGCGCTGATGATCAGCGCGGGCGACATCGGCACTTCGAACAGCCGCGGACCCATGGTGTTGAACACCCATACCAGCCCGTAGCCGGAGAAGGAGCCGATCAGCGAGCCGGCCAGCGCCACCAGCGCGCCCTGCACCAGGAACACTTTCAGCATCTGGCGCCGGCGCGTGCCCATGGCGCGCAGGATGCCGATCTGGCGCGTGCGCTGGACCACGCTGATCGACAGCACGCTGGCGATGCCGAAGGCCACCGACACGCCGACGAAGAAGGAGATCATGCCGGTGGACATACTCTGCGAGCGCAGCGCGTTCATCAGCTGGGCATTGGTCTGCATCCAGCTTTCGGCCTTCAGGCCGGTCAGCGCCGACAGGCGCGCGGCGATGTCTTCAGCGGCGAAGATGTCCTGCACGGTCAGGTCGATCACCGTCACGCCGCCGGGCAGGTCGAGCAGCGACTGCGCCTGCTTGAGGTCCAGGTACACGTAGCGCTCGTCCAGCTCGCGCACGCCCAGCTCGAAGATGCCGGCGATGTTCAGCCGCGCCTCGCGCCCGTCGGTGCCGGTGAGGCGGAACTTGTCGCCCACCGTGGCGCCCAGGTCATCGGCCAGCAGCCGTCCGATCACCGCATTGCCGGCGCCCACGCGGAACTCGCCGGAGACCATGTTGTCCGTCACCGGGATGATGCGCAGGTAGCGGTCCGGGTCCATGCCGACCACGGCCACGGATTCCACGGCATTGCCGCGCTGCGCGAAGGCAGGGCCGGAGACCAGCGGCGAGGCTTGCACCACGTCGGGATGGGCGTCGAATGCGTCCAGCACCTGCTGCCAGTTGTTGATCGAGCGCAGGCGCTGCGCGCGACGGGTTTCCAGCACCAGCCGGCGGGTGCCCTCCGGCAGCGGCGCGAGCAGGTTGACCTCCTCGGGCGGCAGCACGCGGATGTGGGATTGCGAACCCAGCGTGCGGTCGATGATGTTGGCCTGCAGGCCCTCGATCAGCGCGGTGACGAACACGATGACCGCCACGCCCACGGCGATGCCGGTGACGATCAGCAGCGACTGCGTGCGTCCCTCGCGCAGGAAGCGGACCGCGATCGTGCTTTCGATCCACATGGGGTCAGTTCAGCTGCACGGGCAGCTCGCGGTCGGTGGCGGGCGGAGCGGAACCTTGGGTGACCGGCACCTCGCCCAGCAGGCGCGTGCGCACGCGCGCGCCCTCGGCGATGCCGGTACGGGCGCCATCCGCCAGCACCTCGTCGCCGGCAGCCAGGCCCTCGGTGACCTCGGTCATGGTCACGCCGCGCAGCCCGGTGGTCACCGGCAGGCGCACCACACGGCCGTCGCGCACGACCAGCACCGCGCGCCGGCCCTGCGCATCGGCGGGCAGCAGCGCATCGTTGGGCACCACCAGCGCGGAGTCGCGCCGGCCGGTTTCGATGTTCACCGTCACGGTCATGTCCTGGCGCAGGAACTCCGGCACCGGTTCCACGCGCAGCCGCAGGGTCACCGTGCCGCGATCGGCATCGATGCCCGGGGCGATGTAGTCGACCACGGCGGGGAAGGGATGGTCCGGCCAGGCGTCGGCCAGACACACCGCCTGCTGGCCTTCGGCCAGCGTGGCCAGGTTCTTCTCGTCCACCGGTACCTCGATCTCGGTGTTGCCGGTGTGGGCGATGGTGAACAGCACCCTGCCGGGCTGCACCAGGTCGCCCGGTTCCACGTTGCGGGTCAGCACCGTGCCGGCGCGCTGCGCGCGGATCTGGGTGCGCGCAAGCTGTGCCCGCGCGGCCGCCAGCCGCTCGCGCAGCTGCGCTTCCTCGCTGCCGCCGGCGCGGGTGGTGGTGGCACTGGCGCGGGCGGCTTCGGCGGCGGCGCGTGCCACCGACTCGGCTTCCAGCGCCTGCTCCAGCGCCTCGCGTGCGATCAGCTGGCGGTTGAACAGGTCCTCGCGGCGGCGAGCTTCGCGGCTGGCCTGGGCGAGCTGCGCCTCGGCCTGCGCCAGCCTGGCCTCGGCCTCGGGCCGCGAGCCGGTGACGAGCCTCTGCAGGGCAGCCTCGGCCTCGCGGACCGCGGCGGCGAGGTCCGGCGCCTGCAGCGTGACCAGCAACTGGCCGGGTTCAACCGTATCGCCCTCGCGCACATGCCGCTCCACGACCGTGGCGGTGATCTCGCTGCCCACCTGGCTGCGGGAGGTGGTGATCACGCGACCGGTGGCCACCACCTGCTGCACCAGTGGCGCGGCGTCGATGCGCCAGGCGGGCAGTTCGGGCGGGAGCAGGGCCCGCCACACCAGGGCGAGGACGATGAGCAGTGCCGATGCCAGCGCAACCGGCCGGCCGATGCGCCGGCTCCTGGAATTCATGCGGGTGGTCCCTCGTGGCTGTCGCGCGTGCCGACGCGCGACAGCAGGATAACCGGTGCCAGTCCCGCGAGGATGATCAGCAACGCGGCGATGGCGCCATCCTCGTACGTGCCCCGCGCAGCCTCGGCATACACATGGGTGGCCAGGGTCTCCACGTCCAGCGGACGCAGCAGCAGCGTGGCCGGCAGTTCCTTCATGCAGTCCACGAACACCAGCAGCG
>CAYVZE010000042.1:0-24116 GCA_964455685.1 uncultured Steroidobacteraceae bacterium | reverse complement strand
GGTTAGAGCACGGCACTCATAATGCCGGGGTCGAGGGTTCGAGTCCCTCCCTTTCCACCAATCCCACGAGTTCCAGATCATCCAGGTTGTCAGCGTCCCTGGTTTGCCCGGAGCGGAGGGCCGTGGGGTGTAGAACCGCCTCGACTTGCCAGGGTGCCTGTTTCCGATGACCGAAGCCTTCCTGATTTCCACCGGTGTGGTGGCCCTCGCCGAGATCGGCGACAAGACCCAGCTGCTGGCCATGGTGCTGGCGGTGCGCTACAAGCGGCCGCTGCCCATCATCCTGGGCATCCTGGTGGCCACGCTGCTGAACCATGCGCTGGCGGGGTTCGTCGGCGCGTGGGTGGCCTCGCTGGTGGGGCCGGTGGCGATGCGCTGGATCCTCGGCCTGTCCTTCATCGCGATGGGCATCTGGATCCTGGTCCCGGACCGCATCGACGACCTGGAGGCGGGCAAGCCGCGCTTCAGCATCTTCACCGCCACGCTGGTGGCGTTCTTCCTGGTGGAGATCGGCGACAAGACGCAGATCGCCACGGTGGCACTGGCCGCGCGCTACGACGCGCTGGTGGCGGTGGTGGCGGGCACCACGCTGGGCATGATGATCGCCAACGTCCCGGCGGTGCTGCTGGGCGAGGTGGCGGCGCGCAAGCTGCCGATGAAGCTGGTCCATGGCATCGCCGCGGCCATCTTCGTGGTGCTGGGCGTGATGGTGCTGCTGGGCGTCGGCAGCTGAACGGCGGCGTCCGGGGGCGGGGCGCCGCGGTGGGATGATGCTTCTTCCTACTGCCCGCGCGGCTTCACGCGCAGCCCGTTGCTGACCGTGTCGCCCGGGAACACGATGACGGTGTCGCCGGGCTCCAGTCCGGCGGTGACCTGGCGGTAGTCGATGTCGGCGATGCCGGTTTCCACCGGCGTCAGCACCGCGCGCCCGTCCACCAGCCGGTAGACCGCCCAGCCCGCACCCTGCCGGAACAGCGCGCCCAAGGGCGCACGCACGGCGTCCGGCGCGGATTCGATGGTGACGCGCGCATCGACGCGGAAGTCATGCCCGAAGCGCGCCGCCTCGGCCGGATCGTCGAACTGCAGGATGACGTTGGTGCGCTGTTCCTCCACGCCCAGCGCAGACACCTTCATGCGCGCCACCGGTTCGATGCGTTCCACGGTGGCTGCCAGCGGCGGGCCGCCCCAGTTCTCGATCAGTGCCGGTGAGCCGGGCTGCATGCGCACGGCATCCTGCGACAGGAACTCGGCCACCACCTCGATGTGCGAGGGATCCCCGATGGTGATCAGCGGGCTGCCGGCGGCGACCACGTTCTCGCTCTTCTGCGGCACGGTCAGGACGCGGCCGTCGACGGGCGCGCGGATGACGGTGCTGGCGTCGCCCTGGCGATCGGGAGGCAGCAGCGAGCTGCGGGCGCGCGCCAGCTCGGCCCGGGCGGCGTCGCGCGCGGCCACCGCGGCATCGAGGCGTGCCCGCGCGGTGTCGACCGAGGACTGCGCGACCAGGCCGCGCTGCGCCAGCGCCTCGATGCGCTCGTGCTCTCGGCGAGCCAGCTCGTGCTCGGCGATCGCGGCGCGCAGGGAGGCCTCGGTGGCCTCGACGGCGGCGCGGGCGGCGAGGTCGCTGCGCGTGTCGAGGAAGCCGGCGGCGGCCTGGGTCATGCGCGCGATGACCTCGTCCTTCTTCACCGCATCGCCGGGCTCCACGTCCAGGCGCAGCACGCGGCCGGACACCGGCGCGGACACGGTGTAGATGTCGTGCATGCGCGTGCGTCCCTCGTCGACCAGGTCCAGGCGCACCTCGCCGCGGTCGATGACGGCCACTTCCACCTCGGCGGGCCGCGGCATCATGCCGATGCCGACCAGCGCCGCCGCGATGACGACCGCGGCGATCCAGAAGATGCGGGCGCGCCGGCGGCGCTTCTCGAAAGTATCCCTGCCCATCAGTCCCTCGATTTCAGCACGCCGACCAGGTCCAGTCGATCCACGCCCCGGCGCACGAACAGTGCGGCGCCCATCACCGACACGGCCACGAACAGTGCCGGCCAGGCGTAGGCCTCCGGGCTGGTGATGTAGGGGAAGGTGAACATGTCCGTGGCGAACTCCGACAACAGCCATTCCGACAGCCAGCGGCCCAGCAGCGCCCCCAGCGGCAGCGCCAGCAGCAGCAGCGCGCCGATCTCGGCCAGCAGCACATAGGAGGCCTCGCGCCGGCCGAAGCCCAGCACGCGCAGCGTGGCGAGGTCGCGCTCCTGCTCGGCCAGCGTCACGCGCGCGGCCGAGAAGGCCACGCCGGCGGCCATCAGCATCGAGAACAGGATGAACATGCCGTTGAAGAACCCCGTGCCCTGGTTCAGCAGCTGCGTCATCGAGGCCTTGGCGTTGTCGATGTAGCTCACCGAGACGATGCGCGGCAGTTCCTTGGCGCGGGCGCTGAAGGCCTCGCGCTGGCGGCGGTCGATGAGCAGGTAGGCGGTGGTGACGCGGCCGGGCTCGCGCAGCAGCCGGCCGAGGGCTTCCAGCTCGATGTAGGCGGCGCCGGCCAGGTAGGGCTCCACGATGGCCACCACCGGCAGCTCGACGTTGGCGCGGTGCCCGTCGGTGGCCGTCATGCGCACCCGGTCGCCGGGCTTCAGGTCGAGCTTGCGGGCGAGGTTGCCCGACAGTGTCAGACCGTCGCTGCGGATGGGTACCGGCTCGATGTCGAGGGTGAGCAGGCGGTTCAGCTCGGTGCGCTCCGGCACGCCGGAGATGGAATCGCGCTCGCGCCGGCTGCCGGCCTCGAACACCACGTCGGCGGTGCGCACCGGTTCCACCTTCAGCACGCCGGGCAGGTGCGCGAGGTCGCGCAGGATGGCGTCGTCGGAAGCCTCCGAGAAGGCCACCATCGCGTCCATGCGCTGCGCCACGCCGAAGGTGACGTTGATGATCTGGTTGATCGACAGCGGCAGGTGCTGGGTGGTGACCATCAGGGCGGTGGCCAGCGCGATGCCGATGACGGTGGTGGCGGCGCGGCGCGGGAAGCGCAGGATGCGCCGCGCCACCATGCGCGACTTGCCGTCGAGGGCGCGGGTAAAGCGGTCGATGAACCCGCCGCTGTGGCCGAAGCCGGTGGGCACGGGCGGTGCCAGCGCGGCGGCCGGCGGCAGCTTCACCGCCTTCCACACGGCCTGGATGGATCCGGCCAGCGCCGCCAGCATGGTGATGGCCATGGCGTTGAAGTACACCGACGGACCGGCATCGAACCCCAGCCCCGGGATCTGGTAGACGCGGGCGTACACCTCGCCCATGTAGTCGCCCACCCAGCGTCCGCCGATGGCGCCGACGATGCTGCCGAGGATGCCGAACACCAGCGCGAACTTGGCGTAGTGCAGGGCGATGGCGGCATTGCCGTAGCCGAAGGACTTCAGCAGGCCGATGTTGGAGCGCTCGGTGGCCACCAGCCGCGACAGCGACACGTTCAGCAGGAAGGCGGCCACCAGCAGGAACACCGGCGGCAGGATGCCCGCCATGGTCTTCAGCGAGGTGAGCTCGTCGGCCATGTAGCGCGCCGACAGCATGCGGTCCTGGCCGTAGGCGCCGCGGCCGCCGTGGCGCGCGAGCAGGCGGTCCACTTCCCGCGCCACCAGCTGCGGGCTGGCGCCGGGGGTGAGCCGCAGCACCAGGTTGTTGAAGGCGCCGTCGAGGTCGAAGGCACGCGCCAGCGCCTCGCGGTTCATCCACAGCACGCCGAAGCGCTCGGGCTCGGGCAGCAGCGCGCCGGGCGCCACCGCGAACACGAACTCGGGGCTGGAGGCGATGCCAGTGACCACCATCTCGCGGCGGCGACCGTACACCAGCGCCGCCAGCGTGGATCCCGGGCCGAGGTCGTTGGCGGCGGCGAAGGCCTCGCTGATGAGCACCTCGTTGTCGCGGCTGGCGGCAGGCAGGCGTCCGCTGCGCAGCACGATGGCGTTGACGCGCGGCTCGCGTCCCTCCGGCAGCGACACCAGCTGTGCGGACACCGGCTCGCTGCGGCCCGGCAGGTCGAGCAGGCCCACGCCGGCGACGCGCGCTTCCACGGCGCTGACGCCGGGCAGTTCCTCGACCTGGCCGGCCACCGACAGCGGGGCGCGCACCACGCCCGCGGCCATGTCGGCCATGCGGTAGCGCGCGTAGTAGGCGTCGCGGGCGCGCTCCAGCGAGTCGTACATGCCGTTGGCCATCACCGCCAGCACCACACCGCAGGCCAGCACCGCGCTCACCGCCGCCATCTGCATCTTCATGCGGCCGATGTCGCGCAGCAGCTTGCGGTCGAGCTTCGAGAGCGACAGCTTCACCAGTGCAGGTCCCCGGGCTTCGCGCGCGCGGCATTGGTCTCGATGCTGCGGATGGCGCCGTCGGCGAAGCGGATCACGCGGTCGCCGATGGAAGCGATGTCGGCGTTGTGCGTGATCAGCAGGGTGGTGGTACCGAGCTGCTCGTTGGCGCGCACGATGGTCTCGAGCACGCGGATGCCGGTGGCCACGTCCAGCGCACCGGTGGGCTCGTCGCAGAGCAGCACCTCGGGGCGCTTGGCGATGGCGCGGGCGATGGCCACGCGCTGCTGCTCGCCGCCGGAGAGCTGCGCCGGGAAGTGCGCCAGGCGCTTCTCCAGCCCGACCAGCGCCAGGGCCTCGGCCGCCGGCATGGGGTCGTCGGCCACCTCGGTGACCAGCTCCACGTTCTCCTCGGCCGTGAGGCTGGCGATGAGGTTGTAGAACTGGAACACGAAGCCGACGTTGTGGCGGCGGAAGGCGGTGATCTCGGCGTCACTGGCGGTGGCCAGGTCGAGCTCGCCGGACCAGGCGTGGCCGGCGGTGGGGCGGTCCAGCCCGCCCAATATGTTCAACAGCGTGGACTTGCCCGAGCCGGAAGGGCCCAGCAGCACGATCAGCTCGCCGCGGCGGACGGTCAGGTCCACGCCCCGCAGGGCCATCACCGCCGCTTCGCCTTCCCCGTAGCGCTTCTGCACGCCCTCGAGGCGGTAGATGGGGGCCTCATCCGTGGCTTGCACCATGCGCGGGATCATGCGCGATAATCGCGCGCCCTGTCATTCCCCCCTTTTCCTGACAAGCCTTTCTCCGGAGTCCTGAATGCGTCTTGAAGCCCTGCCGATCGGCGAGAACCCCCCGCACGAAGTCAACGTGGTCGTCGAGGTCCCCGTTGGCGGCGAGCCGATCAAGTACGAAGTGCACAAGGCTTCCGGAGCGCTCATCGTCGACCGCTTCCTCTACACGGCGATGCGCTACCCCGGAAACTACGGATTCATCCCGCACACGCTGTCCGAGGACGGCGATCCCTGCGACGTGATCATTGCCAACCACCGCGGACTGCTGCCGGGGTCGGTGATTGCCGTGCGCCCGGTGGGGGTGCTGAAGATGCAGGACGAGGCCGGCGGCGACGAGAAGATCGTGGCCGTGCCGGTGCCCAAGGTGTCACGCCGCTACGAGAACGTGCACGAATACACCGACCTGCCGGAGATCACCCGCCAGCAGATCCAGCACTTCTTCGAGCACTACAAGGACCTCGAGGGCGGCAAGTGGGTGAAGGTGACCGGCTGGGGCAACGCCGAGGAGGCGCGCCGCTGCATCAGCGAAGCCATCGAGCGCTTCGCGTCGCAGAAAGGCTGATCACGTGGTCGGCGCGGCCCGGCATCTCCCTGAGGATGTGCCGGGTGACGCGCTCGTAGTGGGCGATGAAGCGCGCGATGGCGGCATCGTCCATGACCCGCGAGGCATCGCCTCCCTCGCGCGCGAGGCGCTCTCGCAGCTTCCTTTCCTGCTCCGAGCGCCAGCCGTGCACCACCTCGAACGAGGGCGCCTGCAGCAGCACCAGCGGTGAGAGGCGGTCGAACAGCGCCCGGTAGGGGCCCGCCAGCGCATCGTTGACGTAGCGGCGCCAGGTCCCGTCCGGGTCCTCGTCGCGTTCCAGCGGATTGACCGGCTCGGCCAGCTCCGCTTCGGTCTCCGGCCTCGCGCCCACGCACCAGCCTTCCAGGATCACCACCCGCAACGGCCCGTGTGCCACCGGCCAGTCCCGGCGCGGGCGGCGGTCGTCGCGCGCCTTGTCGAAGGAGGGCAGGTGCACCTCGCCCTCCAGCGCGAGCTGGTCGATGGTGGCCTGCGCCAGCTCCACGTCATGCGTGCCGGGCACGCCGCGCGTGGCCAGCAACGGATGCACCCGCCGCGCCAGTTCCTGGCGCGTGGCATGCGGCAGGTAGAAGTCGTCGATGGACAGCGCGGCGGCAGGCAGGTCCTGCTGCGCCAGCAGTTCCACCAGCGCGGCGGCGGCGGTGGACTTGCCGCTGCCCTGTGCGCCGCACAGGCCCGCCACCACCATGTGGTCGGACAGGCGCGCACGTTGCGCGATGGCGCCGGCCAGCGGCACCAGCGCGTCGTCGATGGTGTCGCGGTAGGCCTGCGGCAACCGCTCGCGCTGCAGGAAGGCGTCGATCCAGCCGCGCATTCAGCAGACGGGGTCGCGCAGCGGCCGGCCGGCGAAGAAGGCCTCCAGGTTCTCGGCCACGCGCATGCCCATGGCGGTGCGCGTCTCGCGCGTGGCGCTGCCCAGGTGCGGCAGCAGCACCGCGTTCTCCAGCGGCAGCAGGCCGGGATGCACGCGCGGCTCCTCTTCATAGACGTCGAGGCCGGCGGCGGCGATGCGTCCCTCGCGCAGTGCCTCCACCAGTGCCGCCTCGTCGACCACCGGGCCGCGGGCGGTGTTCACCAGCACGGCGGTGGGCTTCATCCGCGCCAGGCGCGCGGCATCGATCAGGTGGAAGGTCTCCGCGCCGCCGGGGGTATGCAGCGAGACGACGTCGGCCTCCGCCACCAGCTCATCGAGCGAGGCGTAGAAGCGCGCGCCGGTGGCCTGCTCGATCTCGGCGGGGGCGCGGCGGCGGCCGTAGTAGGCGATCCTCATGCCGAAGGCGGCATGCGCCTTGCGCGCGGTGGACTGGGCGATGCGCCCGAAGCCCACCAGGCCGAGCAGCTTGCCTTCCAGGCTCTGGCCCATCATGTGGGTGGGGCGCCAGCCGGTCCAGCGGCCGGCGCGCAGCTCGCGTTCGCCTTCGCCGGCGCGTCGCGTGGCCATCAGCATCAGCAGGATGGCGATGTCGGCGGTGGTGTCGGTGAGCACGTCGGGCGTGTTGGACACGCGGATGCCCAGCCGCCGTGCCGCCTCCACGTCGATGTGGTTGAAGCCCACGCCGAAGTTGCCGACCAGCTGCACGCGCCGGCCGGGCACGTCGAGCACCGAGGCATCGATGCGGTCGGTGACGGTGGGACAGAGCGCATCGTACTCGCGCATGGCCTGGCGAAGCGCGTCGGCCGTCATCGGCACGTCGGTCTCGTTCAGCGTCACGTCATAGCGGGCCGCAAGGTACTCCTCGACTTCGCGGGTCCAGCGGCGGGTGAGAAGGATGCGGGGGCGTTGGCTCATGTCCCTTCCGGTCGTGGTCTTCGGGGTCGCGGCACTATATAGTGCCCGTCCATGCTCAGGTACTGCGGCTGGCCTTGCTTGGGATTGCTGCTCCTTGCCGGCGGCTGTGCGGTTCCCTCGGCAAGGGAGAATGCATCCGCGGCCAGCAGCCTCGTCGAACACAAGGTGCCCGCGCCACTGGTCTGGCGGCGCGACCCCGGTGCCGACCGCGAGGCGCTTGAACGCGCCAACGAGCTCCTGGAAGGCGGACTGACGGTGCGCGAGGCCATCGCGGTGGCCTTCCTCGCCAGCCCGTCATTGCAGCTCGCCTTCGAGGAGCTGGAGATCTCGCGCGCCGACCTGGTGGCAGCCACCCGTCCGGCCAATCCCTATGTGGTGCTGGGTTCGCGTGAACCGGGCGGGGACCTGGCGGCCTATTATCCCGACCGCACCATCAGCGTCGGCGTGATGCAGAACCTGATGTCGCTGCTGACCATCCCCTCGCGGCGCGCGGCGGCCACGCGCAACGTGGAGCGCATGCGCTTCGAGGTCGCGCAGCATGCCTCCGAGCATGCCGCGATGGTGGCCGAGAGTTGGTACCGCTACAGCGCGGCATTGCGCCTGGTCGAGCTGCACGAGCTGTCGGTGAACTCGGTGCGTTCCGGCATCGATGCGCTGGCCGTGGAGGTCGCCAATGGCGATGCCTCGTTCGAGGAGCTCGAGGAGTCCCGGCTGGAGCTGTACCGCATGGAGTCGGCACTGGAGCGGGCCCGGCTTGACGCCGCCGACGAGCGCGCGCGCCTGGCCACGCTGATGGGCATCTCCGGCTGGCGCGATGACTGGCGCATCGACGGCGAGCTGCCGGGCCTGCCGGCCCGCGACCCGGATGCCGCCGCCATCGAGGCCTCCGCCGTGCGCAACCGCTTCGACCTGCAGGCGGCGCAGAAGACGGTGGAGATGCGGCTGCGCGAGCTGTCCACGCAGCGCCGCTTCCGCTGGATCACCGAGCTGGAGATCGGCGTGTTCCGCGACAAGGCCATCGGCGAGACGCCCTTCATCGGCCCGACGGTGGCCTTCGACGTGCCCCTGTGGGACCAGCGCCAGGCCGAGATCCTGCAGGCGGATGCTTCCTTGCGCAGCGCCACGCGCTCGCTGGAGGCCGCGGTGCTGGAGGCGCGCCAGCAGGTGCGCCGCCATGCCGGGGCGGTGGCCTCGATGCGCCGGCTGATCGAACGCTACGAGCGCGACCTGCTGCCCTACCACCAGCGCGCGGCGGCCGGGCTGGGGCCGGGGCGGCCGGACCAGGCGCAGCGTGTGAACACGCGGCTGGCCTTGCTCGAGGCGCAGCGTGAGCACCTGGAGCTGCTGCGCGATTACTGGGTGGCCCGCTCGGCGCTGGCGCATGCCGCCGGCGACTGGCTGATGCTCAGCGGCCTGCAGTAAATCGTTGCCTGCCTGCAACAAATAATTTCTACGATACCCGCAAGGCAGCAGGAAAACCTTTTTCTCGCCGGTTTCTTGCTGCTAGGCTTGCGCCGCGCCAAGGCGTCGGGGACTCGCAACAAGCGCCCCGTTTTTCCATAGCCTAAGACGAGGATTGGAATCCAATGAATGCACGTATTGCGGTTGCTGGGGCACTGCTTGCCGCCTCCGGCCTGGCCGGCGCGGCTGAGATCAGCGCCACCGCCACCCTGACCAACGACTATGACTGGCGTGGCGTCAGTCAGACCCAGGGTGACCCGGCTTTCCAGCTCGGCCTGGAGTACGCCGCTGACTCCGGCATCTACATGGGCGTGTGGGGCAGCAACGTGAAGTTCGCCGCCCAGCAGGACTGGGAGATCTACGGCCGCCGTCCCAGCACCGAGCTCGACCTGTACCTGGGCTATGCGCTGGGCGACGCGGAAGAGGGCGTGGGCTTCGACTTCGGCGCCATCTACTACAGCTACCCGAACGCGGGCGAGAACAACTTCCCCGAGATCTACGCGGGCATCAGCAAGGGCGCCTTCAGCCTGAAGGCTTCCTACTCGTGGGACTTCGCCGGTTCGGGCGATGACGCCTACTACGTGGACGGCAGCGTGGCCCTGCCGATCACCAACGGCTTCAGCTTCCTGGCCCACGCGGGCTACAGCGGCGCCCGGTTCCACAAGGACGGCGCCGGCGAGTACTTCGACTGGTCCGCTGGCGTGGGCTACGACGTGGGCGGCTGGAGCGCCTCGCTGCAGTACGTCGACGGCAGCGACCTGAAGAGCAACCCGCGCAACCTCGGCCGCTTCGTGTTCTCCCTGTCCACCACCCTGGGCAGCGGCGACTGACGAGCCAGCCGCCGGGGCCGCGCACCGCGCGGTTCCCGGGCGGCAGGGAAGGACCCGGCGTGGCTTCCGCGCCGGGTTTTTTTGTGCCTGCGGGAAGGGGTGTTGCAAAAAGCCAACGTGGATTTTGTTGTATCAGGGATTCCCTTATATGCAACAAATCAGGGACTTGCGACCGGTCCCCCACGGTTCCATGACCGGGCAGTGATCCGATTAAAGATTTTCAAATCATTGAGTTAGGTTGACTTCCTTCACCTCTTCAGGAAGCTGGTTGCTTCCTGCAGTCAATGCCCATGTGTTGTTTTACACGCACATGTGACGCTGTTAAGCTACACACCACGCTTCGGCGTATGGCGCAAACCACAGCGCCAGTTTTTGTCCAAACCTTAAGGAGTTGAGTTAATGAGCAAGTCTCGTATCGCCGCGGCAGCGGCTCTTCTGGCGGTTGCCGGTGCTGCGAATGCCGAGATGACCGTGGATGCGGCTCTGGTGAGCGACTATGACTGGCGCGGCATTTCGCAGTCGGGCAACGACGGCGCGTTCCAGCTGGGTGGCACCTACAGCTTCGACAGCGGCCTGTACCTGGGCCTGTGGGGCAGCACCCTGGGCAACGCTTCGCAGTCCGAGATCGAAGTGACCGCCGGCTTCGCCGGTGAGTTCAGCAACTCGGGCGTGGGCTACGACCTGGGCGCGACCTACAGCACCTACACCGACGACTCGGATGCCAACTTCGTCGAGCTGTACGCCGGCCTGAGCTACGGCGTGTTCAGCGGCAAGTTCTCGTACTCGCCGAACTTTGCCGGTGACTACGGCGACGACAACGGCTTCTACGTCGAGGCCGACGCCAAGGTTCCGCTGGGCAATGGCTTCAGCTTCCTGGCCCACGCCGGCTACAGCTTCGGCGACGGCGTCAAGGCTGCCTACGCCGGTGACAACTACTTCGACTGGTCGGCCGGCATCGGCTACGACGTGGGTGACTTCTCCACGTTCGTGAAGTATGTCGACGGCAGCGACGTGGCCTCGGGCGCCAGCAACGAGAGCCGCTTCCTGTTCGGCATTTCGACCACGCTGCCCTGGGGCAAGTAATCCAGGTCGCGAGTCGACAAGGCGAATAGCCGAAGGCCCGGTGCGCAGGCACCGGGCCTTTTTTTGTTTGCGGGGGCCGGCCGGGAAGGTCTTCCGGCAGGCGGGCGGCCGCGGGTCTCAGGCCACCGCGCGGATGGCCTTGCGCATGATCCCGACCAGCTCGTCGATCTGCGGCTTGGCGATGACCAGCGGTGGCGCCATCGCGGCGATGTCCACCGCGGTGCGCACCAGCGCGCCGTACTCGAAGGCCTTCAGGAACAGCTCGAAGCTGCGCTTGCCGGGGGCGCCGGCCACCGGGGCGAGCTCGATGCCGGCCACCAGGCCGTAGTTGCGGATGTCGATGACGTTCGGTTCGTCCTTCAGGCTGTGCACGGCCTGCTCCCAGTAAGGCGCCAGCTCCTTCGCGCGCTGGAACAGTCCCTCGCGGGCATAGATGTCCAGCGTGGCCAGGCCCGCCGCGCAGGCGGTGGGGTGCGCCGAGTAGGTGTAGCCGTGGTAGAGCTCGATGGCGTTCTCCGGCCCGGTCATGAAGGCCTCGTAGATCTCCTTCTTCACCAGCACTGCCCCCATGGGCACCGTGCCGTTGGTCAGGCCCTTGGCGCAGGTGATGATGTCGGGCGTGACGCCGAACTCCTGCGCGGCGAAGGCCGAGCCGGTGCGGCCGAAGCCGGTGATGACCTCGTCGAAGATCAGCAGGATGCCGTGCCGGGTGCAGATCTCGCGCAGCTGCTGCAGGTAGCCCTTCGGCGGCACCAGCACGCCGGTGGAGCCGGCGATGGGCTCGACGATGACCGCGGCGATGCTGGAGGCGTCGTGCAGTGCCACCAGCCGCTCCAGCTCCAGCGCCCGTTCGACGCCATGCTCGGGCTGGCCCTTCGAGAAGGCATTGCGCGCCAGGTCGTGGGTGTGGGGCAGGTGGTCGGTGCCGGGCACCATGGCCGGGTTCCAGGCCTTGCGGTTGCCGACGATGCCGCCCACCGAGGTGCCGCCCAGGTTCACGCCGTGGTAGCCGCGCTCGCGGCCGATGAGGCGCGTGCGCGTGGCCTCGCCCCTCAGGCGCTGGTACTGCAGGGCGATCTTCAATGCCGTGTCGACGGCCTCCGAGCCGCTGTTGACGAAGAACACGTGGTCGAGGCCGGCCGGCGCGATGCCGGCCAGGCGGTTGGCCAGGTCGAAGGCCTGGGGGTGGCCGAACTGGAACGGCGGCGCGTAATCGCAGGTGTCCAGCGAGCGGGCCACGGCCTCGCTGATCTCCTTCCGGCCGTGGCCGGCGTTCACGCACCACAGGCCGGAAATGCCGTCGAGGATCTGCCGCCCGTCGCTGGTCCAGTAGTGCACGCCGCGGGCGTGGGAGAGAATGCGCGGGCTGGCCTTGAAGTGCCTGTTCGCGGTGAAGGGCATCCAGAAGGCCTCGAGCTCCTCGCGGGTCAGGGCACGGGGCGAGAAGTCGGCAGGACGGGCGCTCATGGAAACTCCTTGGGATCGGACGCCGGCGAGAGCTTCCAGCATAGGAGAAAGTTGACAGGGCCGGGGATACATACCGAAATAACCCGCCCTTCTGATGCACCATGACTGAAAGCACTTCCACCGACTGGCACCGCCGCGCCGCGGCATTCACGCCCCGTACCGGGGTATTCATCGACGGTGCCTTCCGCCCGGCCGCCTCCGGCGCCACCTTCGACAAGGTGAGCCCCGTCGACGGGCGCGTGCTGGCGCGCGTGGCCGCTGGCGATGCGGCCGATGTGGATGCCGCCGTGGCCAGCGCGCGCCGCGCCTTCCAGTCCGGCGTGTGGTCATGCATGCCGCCGCGCGAGAGGAAGGGCGTGTTGCTGCGCTTTGCCGCGGCCATCCGCGAGCACGCCGAGGAGCTTGCGCTGGCCGAGACGCTGGACGTGGGCAAGCCCATCGGCGATTCGCTGTCGGTGGATGTGCCCTCGACTGCCACCTGCATCCAGTGGTTCGCCGAGAGCATCGACAAGGTGTACGGCGAGGTCGCCCCCACCGCGCACGATGCGCTGGCGCTGGTGACGCGCGAACCGCTGGGCGTGGTGGCGGCCGTGGTGCCGTGGAACTTCCCGATGATCATGGCGGCGTGGAAGCTCGGGCCCATCCTGGCCGCCGGCAACTCGGTGGTGCTCAAGCCCTCGGAGAAGTCGCCGCTGACCGCGCTCAGGCTGGCCGAGCTGGCGCATGAGGCCGGCGTGCCGGCGGGCGTGTTCAATGTGGTGCCGGGTTTCGGCCGCACCGCCGGCGAGGCGCTGGCGCTGCACATGGACGTGGACGGCATCGGCTTCACCGGTTCCACCGCCACCGGCCGGCACATCATGGCCTGCGCGGCCCGCTCGAACATGAAGCGCGTGTCGCTGGAGTGCGGCGGCAAGTCGCCCAACATCGTGATGGGCGACTGGCGCGACCTGGACCGCGCGGCGCGTGCGGCGGCCTATGCCATCTTCTTCAACCAGGGCGAGATGTGCTCGGCGGGCTCGCGCCTGCTGGTGCACGAGGACCTCAAGGACGCGATGCTGGAGCGGATCGCCCACGTGGCGCGCGAGATGGCGCCCGGTGATCCGCTCGATCCGGCCACGAAACTCGGTGCCATCGTCGATGCGCAGCAGCTTGAGCGCGTGCTGGGTTACATCCAGGCCGGGCGCGCCGAGGGCGCAAGGCTGGCCTTCGGTGGCTCGCAGGTGCGCCAGGAAACCGGCGGCTACTACGTCGAGCCCACGCTGTTCGAGGGCGTGACGCCGGACATGCGCATCGCGCGCGAGGAGATCTTCGGCCCGGTGCTGGCAGTGACCACTTTCCGTACCGAGGAAGAGGCGGTGCGCATCGCCAACGACAGCACCTACGGCCTCGCCGCCGCGGTGTGGACGCACGACTTGGGCACCGCGCACCGCATGGCGCGCGCCGTGCGGGCCGGCGTGGTCTACGTGAACTGCTACGACGCCGACGACATCACCGTGCCGTTCGGCGGCTTCCGCCAGTCAGGCATCGGCCGGGACAAGTCGCTGCACGCCTTCGACAAGTTCACCGAGCTGAAGACCACCTGGATCGACCTGACGTGAAGCGCGCATCGTGACCGCGCTGACCTTCGTCGCCACGGTACCGCGCGGGTTCGCCGACCTGCTTGCGGCCGAGATCACCGCGCTGGGCGGCGCCCACGTTCGCGAGGGTACCGGCGGCGTGACCTTCGAGGGCCCGCTGGCCACCGGCTACCGCGTGCTGCTTGGCTCGCGCCTGGCCAGCCGGGTGCTGCTGCAGCTGGCGCACGCCCGCGTGACCGACGCGCAGCAGCTGTACGACTTCGTGCGCAGCATCGACTGGCGCGAGCACGTGGATGCGCGCGGCACGCTGGCCTGCGGCTTCTCCGGCCGCCACCCCGCTATCGCCAACACCCATTTCGGCGCACTGAAGGTCAAGGACGCCATCGTCGACCAGCTGCGCGAGACCACGCGCCAGCGTCCCAGCATCGACACGCAGCGCCCGGACCTCTCGGTGCAGGCGCATGCCCACCGCGGCGAGGTGGCACTGTCCATCGACCTGGCGGGGGAGTCGCTGAGCCGCCGCGGCTACCGCCTGCAGGGCGGCGAGGCACCGCTGCGCGAGAACCTCGCCGCCGGCATCCTGGTGCGCGCCGGCTGGCCCGCCATTGCCGCAGCCGGCGGCGGCTTCCTTGATCCCATGTGCGGCTCGGGCACCTTCGTGATCGAGGCGGCGTGGATGGCGGCGGACATCGCGCCGGGCCTGCTGCGCCAGTGGTGGGGCTTCACCGGCTGGCGCGGCCATGATGAGAAGCTGTGGCACGAGGTGGTGGAGGAGGCGCGCGCGCGCGTGCGCCGGCTCGAGGCCAGCGTGCGCGGTTCCGACCGCAACCGCGCCGCCATCGCCACCGCGCAGGCCAATGCGCGCCGCGCCGGCATCGCCGACCAGGTCCGCTTCGAGCATTGCGACATCGCCTCGCTGCCGCCGCCGGAGGCGGACGGGCCGGCGGGCCTGCTGTGCGTGAATCCGCCGTATGGCGAGCGCATTGCCGGCAGCGAGGAGGCCGCCGGGGCGCATCGCGCCATCGGCGAGGCGCTGCGCGGGCCGTTCGCGCACTGGCATGCGGCGGTGCTCACCGGCGAGCCGGCGCTGGGCCAGCTCATCGGCGTGGAAGCCGCGCGCGTGCACACCGTGTTCAACGGCCCCATCGAATGCCGCCTGCTGCGCTTTGCCGCGGGCCAGCGCAAGGCGCGCCGCGAGGCGCGGCCGGGCGTGGTCATCGACGATGCGTCGATTGCGCAGTCACCGGGCGCGCGCATGTTCGCCAACCGCCTGAAGAAGAACCTTGCCCGGCTGGGCAGGCAGGCGCGGCGCGAGGGCGTGACCTGCTGGCGCATGTACGACGCCGACATGCCCGAGTACGCGCTGGCCGTCGACCTTTATACCGGCGCCGGCCCGGACGAGGGGCGGCGCTGGCTGTACGTGCAGGAGTACGCGCCGCCGGCTTCCATCGACCCGGCGGCCGCGCGCCGCCGCCGCGAGGAGGCGCTGTCGGTGCTGCCCGAGGTCACCGGCGTGCCCTTCGAGGACATCCGCCTGCGCACCCGCCGGCGGCAGAAGGACGGGCAGTACGAGCGGCTGCGCGAGGACGGCGAGTTCCACGTGGTGGAAGAGGGCGGGCTGAAGCTGCGCATCAACCTCGACTCCTACCTGGACACCGGCCTGTTCCTCGACCATCGCACCACGCGCCTGAAGCTGGGGAAGATGGCGGCCGGCAAGCGCTTCCTGAACCTGTTCTGCTATACCGGGGTGGCCACGGTGCACGCGGCGGCCGGCGGGGCCGCCAGCTCGCTGAGCGTGGACCTCTCGCGCACCTACCTGGACTGGGCGCGCGCCAACCTCGAGCTCAACGGCCTGGCCACCGGGGCGCACCAGCTGCTGCAGGCCGACGTGCTGCGCTGGCTGCAGGAGCAGCGGCCGGGGCCGCAATGGGACCTGGTCTTCCTCGATCCGCCCACCTTCTCGAACTCGGCGCGCATGCAGGGCGTGCTGGACACCCAGCGCGACCACGCTCGGCTGATCGAAGGCTGCATGCGCATCCTGGCGCCGGAGGGGGTGCTGGTGTTCTCCACCAATGCCCGGCGCTTCGTGCTGGATGATGAGATTCGTTCTCGTTTCCGGATATCGGACATTTCCGCGGCGACACTGCCCTTCGACTTCGCGGGCAACCCGCGGATCCACCGGGCTTTCGAAGTCCGGCACGGGTGATCCGCCATCGTTGAAGAGGGCAGAGGCGGCCGCTATGCTGCGGCGGTTATCGCGGGGTCAACGCGGCAGTTAATAACCAAACCTGGACGGGCACAATGGCCAAAGTGAAATTGAACGTGAATGGCGTCGATCATGACGTCGAGGTGGCGGACGACCAGCCGCTGCTGTGGGTGCTGCGCGATGAGCTCAAGCTCGTCGGAACCAAGTTCGGCTGCGGCATGGCCCAGTGCGGCGCCTGCACGGTGCACCTGAACGGCACGCCGATCCGCTCCTGCATCACCCCCGCCACCGCGGTCGCGGGCCAGAAGATCACCACGATCGAGGGCCTCGCGCAGGGTGGCGCGCTCACCGCCGTGCAGAAGGCGTGGATCGAGCACGACGTGCCGCAGTGCGGCTACTGCCAGTCCGGCCAGATCATGAGCGCCACCGCGCTGCTGCGTCAGAACCCGAATCCCACCGACGCCGAGATCGATGCGTACATGCAGGGCAACATCTGCCGCTGCGGCACCTACCTGCGCATCCGTGCGGCGATCAAGTCCGCGGCCAAGGCCCTTGCCGGGAGTGCTTCCTGATGAACGCGCAAATCAATCAGATCTCCCAGAACGAGTACTACCCGGACGTCCTGCTCGAGGCGCTGTCCAAGGACGCCCCGCAGGCCGGTGGCGCCGTGCTGAACGGCCCGGTGTCGCGTCGCGGCTTCCTGAAGGCTTCCGCCATCGCCGGCGGCGGCATGGTCCTCGGCTTCAGCCTGCTGGGTGGCAGCCATGAGGCCAGGGCCGGCGCGCCCGGCGGCTTCGGCCCGCCGCAGCCGCTGCGCCCGGATGCCTACGTGAAGATCGGCACCGACGGCAAGGTCACCATCTACTCCAAGAACCCGGAGATCGGCCAGGGCATCAAGACCGCCCTGCCGCAGGTGATCGCCGAGGAGCTGGACGTGAAGTGGGACGACGTCACCGTCGAGCAGGCGCCCATCGACGCGGCCCTGTATCCCAGCCAGTTCGCCGGTGGTTCGATGTCGGTGCCGCTGGCCTACAACGCCATGCGCCAGGCCGGCGCCGCCGCGCGCGCCATGCTGGTCGCCGCCGCCGCGCAGGAGTGGGGCGTGCCCGCCTCCGAGATCACCACCAAGGAAGGCGTGGTCACCCACGCCGCCAGCCGCCGCAGCATGAGCTACGGCCAGCTCGCCACCAAGGCCGCCTCGATGCCCGTGCCGGCCGCGAACGAGCTGAAGTTCAAGGACCCGAAGGACTACACCATCGTCGGCCAGCGCCTCACCGGCGTGGACAACGTCAAGCTGGTCACTGGCCAGCCGCTGTTCGGCGTCGACGTGCAGCTGCCCGGCATGAAGGTCGCCGTGTACGAGAAGTGCCCGGCCTTCGGCGGCAAGGTGGCTTCGGCCAACCTCGACGAGATCCGCAAGCTGCCCGGCGTGGTCGATGCCTTCATCCTCGAGGGTGACGGCAACCCGGCCTCGCTGATGCCCGGCGTCGCCATCGTCGCCGACAACACCTGGGCGGCCTTCTCGGCGAAGAAGAAGCTGAAGGTCACCTGGGACGAGAGCACCGGCTCGAAGGACAGCTGGACCGCCTTCTCCTCCCGCGCGAAGGAAGCCGCCAAGGCGCCCGGCGCGCAGGAACTGCGCAAGGCCGGCGACGTCGAGTCGGCGCTGTCAGGCGCCGCGAAGAAGGTCGAGGCCTTCTACACCTTCGGCTTCGTCTCGCACCAGCCGCTGGAGCCGCAGAACACCACGGCCTGGTACAAGAAGGATCCCGCGGGCGACAAGCTCGAGATCTGGGGCTCGGTGCAGATTCCCGACGGTGCCCGCACCTCGGCCGCCCGCGTCGTGGGCGTGGACCCGAAGAACGCCGTGCTGCACCAGCTGCGCATCGGTGGCGGCTTCGGCCGCCGCCTGATGCACGAGTACGCGGTCGAGGCCGCGGCCATCTCCAAGCAGGCCGGCGGCATCCCGGTGAAGCTGATGTGGACCCGCGAAGACGACATGACGCACGACTTCTACCGCGTCGGCGGCTTCCACAACTTCCGCGCCGGCCTCGATGCCAATGGCAAGCTGGTGGCGTGGGACGGCCATGTCATCTCGTTCTCCGACGCCTTCCCGACCCCGGTGCAGGTGGGCGGCGGCGGCGGCCCCGGCCCGGCCGGCCCGCGCGCCGTGCAGGGTGGCGGCTGGCCTTCGCCGGCCGAGTTCCCGGCCGAGTACACGCCGAACTACCGCCTGACCCAGACGCTGTTCCCGCTGCAGGTTCCCTGCGGTCCGTACCGCGCGCCGGGTTCGAACACGGCCGCCTACGTGGTGCAGTGCTTCCTGCACGAGGTGGCGGTGGCCTCGGGCCGTCCGCACGATGAGTTCCTCATCGACGTGTTCAGCCAGAAGCAGCCGGCGCCGGCAGCCGGCCCGGGCGGCTTCGGCGGCATGGGCGGCGGCCTGAACGCCGAGCGTGCCATCGCCACGATCAAGGAAGTGGTGAAGCGCTCGAACTACGGCAAGCCCCCGGCGGGCCGCTACCACGGCCTGGCGTTCCACTTCTCGCACCAGGGCCATTTCGCCGAGGTGGCCGAGGTCAGCGTGAACGACCAGAAGCAGATCAAGGTGCACAAGGTCTGGGTGGTGGGTGACATCGGTTCGCCCGTCATCAATCCCTCGGGCGCGGAGAACCAGGTGCAGGGCTCGGTGGTCGATGCCATCTCCTCGCTGTCGCAGGAGGTCACCATCGAGAACGGCCGGGTCAAGGAGCAGAACTTCGACACCTACAAGCTGGCGCGCATGCCGGTGACCCCGGAGGTCGATGTCCACTTCCTGCCCACCAACTACAACCCGACGGGCGTGGGCGAACCTGCCTACCCGCCGGCGGTGCCGGCGATCCTCAACGCCGTCTATGCGGCCACGGGGCATCGCATCCGCACCCTGCCGGTGACCCGCGAAGGGTTCTCGGTGGTGTAAGGTCTGCACCCGGGTGGAAATCACGCGGCCCGCACGGGAAACTGTGCGGGCCGCGTTCTTTTCTGGAGGGAGCACCATTGCGCGCTGAGGCCATCCTGCGTTGCCTGAGGGCCTGGCCCGCGGCCTTGATCGCCGCCTTCGTGGCGCTGCCGGCGCAGGCCTGGTCGGAGATGGGCCACCGCATCGTGGGCGACCTGGCGGAGCTGCGTCTGTCCGAGCCGGTGCGCGCGGAAGTGCGCGAGCTGCTGGAAGGCGAGCGCGAGCCGGGGCTGGGCGGCGTGGCCGCCTGGGCCGACGCGCTGCGCCGCGAGGACCCGGCGCGCTTCCAGATCTCGCGCAACTGGCATTTCATCAATGCCGCGGGCGGCGGCTGCGACTTCGATGAGGCGCGCGACTGTCCGGGCGGGGACTGCATCGTCTCCGCCATCAACACCCAGCGGCGCCTGCTGGCCGACCGATCGGTGCCGCGCTCGCAGCGGCGCGACGCGCTGAAGTTCGTGGTGCACTTCGTCGGCGACGTGCACCAGCCCATGCATGCCGGCAGCCGCGAGGACCGCGGCGGCAACCAGTACCAGGTCAGCCTGCAGCGCGGCGGCGAGGGCCGGCGCGCCGGGCCGGTGGGCACCAACCTGCACACGGTGTGGGACTCGCAGCTGCTGTCCTCCTCGGGGCTCTCGCGCGTTCAGTACGTGCGCCGGCTGCGCGAGGAGCTGCCCGGCGAAGCCGGCCCGGTGGACGAGGGCGCGCCGATGCGCTGGGCGCGCGAATCCTGCGAGCTGGTGGAGTCGCGCGGGCTCTACCCCGAAGGCCATGTGATCGGCGCGGACTACCTCGATGCCCACCGCCCGCTGGCCGAGGAGCGCATCCGCCTCGCCGCCGTGCGGCTGGCGGCGCTGCTGGAAGAGGCGCTGGGCGCGCGCGACTAGAGCAGGTCGCGCAGCCGGTAGTACAGCATCGCCAGCACCAGCGCCGGCCGGCGCAGCAGCGGCCCGCCGGGGAAGGGCCGGTGCGGAATGCGCGCGAACACGTCGAAGCGCTCGGCATCGCCGGCGATGGCCTCGGCCACCAGCTTGCCGGCGAGGCCCGTCAGCGCGATGCCATGGCCGGAGAAACCCTGCAGGTAGTACACGTCGGGCTCGAGCCGGCCGAAGTCCGGCGCGCGGTTCAGTGTGATGTCCACGTAGCCGCCCCAGGCGTACTCGATCTTCACGTCCCTGAGCTGCGGGAACACGCGCAGCATCCGCCGGCGCGTGGCGCGGGCGGAATTGAAGGCCGCATCCAGCGCCCAGTAGCTGACACGCCCGCCGAACAGCAGCCGGTGGTCGGCGCTGCGGCGGAAGTAGTCGAGGATCCAGTTGATGTCGGTGATGGCCGTGTTCTGGGGCAGCAGCTGCCGCGCGAGCGACTCGCCCAGCGGCTCGGTGGCCACGATGTAGGTGCTCACCGGCATGATGCGCCGGTACAGCGCCGGCGCCGTGCCGGCCAGCCAGGCATTGCCGGCGAACACCACCTGCCGGCAGGCGAGCTCGCCGCGCGCGGTGAGCAGCCGCAGCGAGCCGTCGCGGCGCACATGGCGCAGCACGCGGCTGTTCTCGTGCAGGGTGACCCCGGCGCGCAGCGCCGCGTCCGCCAGCCCCCGCACGTACTTGAGCGGATGGATGTGGCCGCTGTTGGAATCATGCAGGCCGGCGATGTAGCGATCGCTGGCCACCAGCGCGCGCGTGGCCGCGGCATCGAGCAGGGAGACGCTGTGGTAGCCCAGCCCGTTGCGCAATGACTCGTACCAGGCTTGCAGTTCGCGGCGCTGGCGTGGCTTGATGGCCACGTGCATCTGGCCGGCCACGTAGTCGCAGTCGATGCCGTGGCGCGTGATCAGCTCGCGCAGCAGCGACAGCGCCTCGATGGACATGTCCCACACGCGCCGCGCGTCGGCGGCGCCGACCAGCCGCTCGATCTTCTCCTGCGGGGCGGCCACGCCGAAGATGGCCTGCGCGCCGCTGCGCCCGGAGGCGCCCCAGCCGATGTGCTCGGCCTCCAGCAGTGTCACCTTGTAGCCGCGTCCGGCCAGGTGCAGCGCCGCCGACAGGCCGGCGATGCCGCCGCCCACCACGCCCACGTCGCAGCTTTCACTGCCCGCGAGCGGCGGCGCGGGCTGCCGCGGCGGCAGCGAGGCCTGGTACCAGGACTGCTTCCAGACCGTCATGCCTACAGCGCCGGCAGCAGGTGGGCGATCTCGCCCGGCGTGACGATGCGGCTGAAGTCGTGCAGCTCGCTGCGCTTCACCTGCGCGAACAGGTGATGCAGGCGCTCGCCCAGCAGCTCGCGCGCGAAGCTGCTGGCCTCGAACCGGTCCAGCGCCGCGGGCCAGTAGGCGGGCAGGGTTTCGCCGCGTGCCACGCCGTCCTTGTACAGGTTGCCGTCCACCGGCGGCGGGGGTTCCTTCTCCTCGGCCAGGCCTTTGAGGATTCCCCCCAGCACCCAGCTGGTGACCAGGTAGGGATTGGCGTCGGCGCCGGCCACGCGATGCTCCAGCCGACGCGTGGCCGCGCCGCTGACCGGCACGCGCAGTGCCGCGCCGCGGTTGTTCACCGACCAGTCGGCGGTCAGCGGCACATAGGCCTCGCGGCGGAAGCGCCGCCAGGAGTTGGCCTGGGGCGCGAAGATGGCCATGCCCTCGGCCATGGTGTCCAGCAGTCCCGCCGCGGCATGGCGCATCAGCGCGCTGCCCAGCGGGTTCTCGTCCGCGAACACGTTGCGGCCGGAACCATCGACGAGGTTCACGTGCACGTGCAGGCCGCTGCCGGCCATGTCCTCGTAGGGCTTGGCCAGGAAGGTGGCGTCCATGCCGTGGTGGCGTGCCACGCACTTGACGATGCGGCGGAAGCGCGCGGCCTGGTCGCAGGCCTTCAGCGCGTCGGCCACATGCAGCAGGTTCACCTCGTACTGCCCCGGCCCGTACTCGGCCAGCGAAGTGGTGGAGGGCACATCCTGCACGTGGCAGGCGCGGTCGATGTCGGCCAGTACCGCCGAGCAGGCGTCGATGTCGAGCATGGAGTTGATCTGCGTGCGGTACTCGCGCCGGCCGGTCAGCGGCGAGCGCGGCGGCTGCGGCAGTCCACGCTCGGTGAGCTCGCGGTCGATCAGGTAGAACTCCAGCTCGATGGCCACCACCGGCGTGAGCCCCAGCGGCCGGAAGCGCTCCAGCACGCGTGCCAGCAGGTGGCGCGGGTCGCATTCGAAGGGCGCGCCATCGCGCTCGTGCATGGTGATCTGCGCCTGCGCCACGCCGTGGTCCAGCCAGGGCACCGGCACCAGCGTGCCCGGGATGGGCAGGCAGGGGCGGTCGGCGTCGCCTTCGTCGAAGCCCAGGCCGGTGGCCTGCACGGTCTCGCCGGGCACGTCCAGCGCGAACATCGAGCCGGGCAGCAGCAGGCCCTGGGCGAAGACCTCGCGGGCGCTGGCCACGTCCACCCGCTTGCCGCGGTCCACCCCGTTCAGGTCATGCAGCAGCAGGTCGATGAAGCGCACCCCGGGATGGGTGGCCAGGAAGGCTTCCAGAGCTTGCTGCATCTGCACATTACTCCATCCGATTCAACGACTTAGGCCTGCCCGGCAGCGCCGGACGACGCGATGGGGCGGGCTGTGGTCTAATGAAATCAGACACTTGAGTCCCGCAAGGCCCTCCATGGGGCCAATCCTCTCATGCCAGCCCGCCGACCCGTCATTGGAATCCCCGCCGACCGGCGCACGCTGGGCGGGCATCCCTTCCACATGGTGGGGGAAAAATACATCACGCCGCTGCTGGGCATCGCAGGTGCCTTGCCGCTGCTCATCCCCGTGCTGGGCGAGGAACTGGGGCTGTCCGAGCTGGTGGAGGAGCTCGACGGCCTGCTGTTCTCCGGCAGCCCCTCGAACATCGAGCCGCATCGCTACGGCGGCGAGCCGTCGCGGGAGGGCACGCTGCACGATCCCGAGCGCGACGCCACCACGCTGACGCTGATCCCGCGGGCGATCGCCGCCGGCGTGCCGGTGCTGGGCATCTGCCGCGGCTTCCAGGAGATGAACGTGGCCTTCGGCGGCACACTGTGGCAGCACGTGGCCGAGCAGCCCGGCTTGCGCGTGCACCACGAGGACAGCACCCAGCCGCTGGACGTGCAGTACGGCCCCGCGCACGAGGTGATCCTGGCGCCCGGCGGCGAGCTCGAGCGCCTGGCAGGCCGCAGCCGCATCATGGTCAACTCGGTGCACCACCAGGGCGTGCGGGAGCTGGCGCCCGGCCTGATCGCCGAGGCGCACGCCGACGACGGGCTGGTGGAGGCGTTCCGCGTGGCCGGTGCGCGGCGCTTCGCCCTGGCGGTGCAGTGGCACCCGGAATGGAAGGCGGACCGGGACGATTTTTCCATCGCGCTTTTCAAGGCATTCGGCGCCGCAGCCCGCGAGCGCGCCAACGAAAAGAACAACAGGTGATTCCATGAGCGGCATCGACATCCATCAGTTCTTCCGCGAGCGCGGCATCTCCGAGGTCGAGGCCATCGTGCCCGACATGGCCGGCATCGCCCGCGGCAAGATCATGCCCGCGGAGAAGTTCGCGGCAGACGAGGGCATGAAGCTGCCCGAGAGCATCTTCCTGCAGACCGTGACCGGCGATTACCCGGCCGATACCAGCCCGGCCATGAGCCCGGCCGAGATCGACATCGTGCTCAAGCCCGACACCCGCACCGTGCGCGTGGTGCCGTGGGCGGCCGAGCCCACCGCGCAGGTGATCCACGACTGCTTCTACAGCGACGGCCGGCGCGTGACCATGGCGCCGCGGCACGTGCTGCGCCACGTGCTGGAGCTGTACGCCGAGCGCGGCTGGCAGCCGGTGATCGCGCCGGAACTGGAGTTCTACCTGATCGAGCCCAACATCGATGCCGACTATCCGCTCAAGCCGCCGGTGGGCCGCTCGGGGCGCGCCGAGCCGGGCCGGCAGAGCTACAGCATCGCGGCGGTGAACGAGTTCGACCCGCTGTTCGACGACATCTACGCCTTCTGCGAGGCGCAGGACATCGAGATCGACACGCTGATCCACG
>CAYVZE010000041.1:0-24841 GCA_964455685.1 uncultured Steroidobacteraceae bacterium | reverse complement strand
ACCCCTTGACGGTGTCGTACATGTGCCAGCGCCAGTCGTCCTCGCCCATGTTGCCCAGCGCGGCGCTGATGCCGCCCTGCGCCGCCACGGTGTGGCTGCGGGTGGGGAAGACCTTGGTGATGCAGGCGGTGGACAGCCCCGCTTCGGCGAGGCCCAGCGTGGCACGCAGGCCGGCGCCGCCGGCCCCCACTACCAGCACGTCGTGGGTGTGATCGATGAACGTATAGGCGGGCATGCGGATTTCCCGGGATTAGGCGCCCAGCGCCAGGCGCACGATGGACAGCACGCCCAGCGCGGCGAGCACGATGTGCACGAAAGCATTGGCGATGAGCAGGACGATGCGCGTGGCGCCGCGGGTGTAGTCCTCGACCACCACCTGCACGCCCAGCTGCGAGTGCCAGCTGGCGGCCACCACCAGCACCGCCAGCAGTGCGGCGTTGCACAGCCCGCCGGCCCATTCGCGCACGGTGGCGAAGGAGAGCTCCGGCAGCAGCAGCAGCGACACCAGCAGCCAGGGGCCCAGCAGCAGCAGCCCCAGCGCGGTCAGGCGCTGCGTGCGCCAGTGATGGGCACCCTCATGGGCGGAACCCAGCCCGAGCACGCGGGTCAGGGCCTGTGCGGAATTGCTCATGGCCGACCTCCGATGAACGCCAGGTACAGCACCACCGCCGAGGCCAGCACGGTGAAGATCACCACGGCCCGGCCGCTGGCGCGGGCCTGGTGGCGCTCCAGTCCCTTGCCCATGTCCCACACGAGGTGGCGCACGCCATTGGCGAGGTGGTAGCAGAAGGAAACCAGCAGCAGCGCGACCAGCACCTGCACCGGCCAGGAACCGGCACAGCGGGTGAAGTTCGCGTAGGCATCAGGGCCGCTGGCCAGGGCGAACAGCCAGGCCACCAGCAGCACCAGCCCCAGGGACAGCAGCACGCCCGTCGCCCGGTGCAGGATCGACAGCGTCATGGTGTACGCAAAACGATAGATCGACAGGTGAGGCGAAAGGGGTCTGGAGGCCATGGGATGAACTCGTGCTAGAAATCGATGCAGCGACCGCCGCGTTCCCAGTCGCCGTAACGGGTGGGCTCAGGCCCGGTGGGGCCACCGATTTCCCTGGCCCGCGGCGGCGCAAGCGTGGTTGCAGCAGCGGCCGGCTCCGGTGCCGGCGTTTCGGCAACGACCAGTTGGGGTTCCAAAGGCTGCATGGGCATGTATTGTGCCAGAATCTGCCCGCGGCGGCTCATATCTCCCATGCCAGACCTGATCCTCACCAAGCTCGACGACCTCACCGCCATCGGCGTGCGCGGCCCCGATGCGCTCACCTTCCTGCAGGGCCAGCTGTCCCAGGACCTGTCCCGACTCGACGAGTCCGGCTCGCTGCTGGCCGGCCTGCACAACCCGCAGGGGCGGTGCCTGGCGGTGCTGCGCGTGCTCAAGTTGGCGCCGGACCAGTTCCTGCTGGTGCTGCCGCTGGAACAGGCCGAGGCCATCCGCAACCTGCTGGCGCGCTACGTGCTGCGCGCGAAGGTCACACTCAACGATGCGGGCACCAGCTGGCGCATCTACGGCCTGACCGGTCCGGACGCCGCTGCGGCCGTCAGCACCCGGCTGTCGGTGGCCATGGACGGCGATGGCATGCGCTACATGGTGGTGGCGCCGCGTGGCGAGCCCATGCCCGAGGGGGATCCCGAGCCACGTGATGCCTGGCGCCTGGACGACATCCGCGCCGGGCTGCCGGAGCTTCGCCCCGCCACCAGCGGCCTGTTCGTGGCGCAGATGCTGAACCTCGACCTGGTCGGCGGCATCTCCTTCCAGAAGGGCTGCTACACCGGGCAGGAAGTGATCGCGCGCGCGCACTTCCGCGGCCAGGTGAAGCGCCGCATGCAGCGTTTCCACACCGTTTCCGAGGAACTGCTCGCGCCGGGCGCGCGCCTGCGCCTGTCGGACGGCCGCAGCGCGCAGCTGGTGATGGCTGCGCCTTCGGATGAGGAAGGACAGGAGTTCCTGGCCGTGACCACGCTGCCCGGCGCGGGCGCCGCTGCCCCTGAACCGGCCGAAGGCGCGGACGAGGACGGGCACGTGCTGGAGTGCGAGCAACTGCCCCTGCCCTACGCGCTGCCCGTCGCCGGAGCCTGAGGACTAGTCCTCTTCGTCGAGGATGGGCGCGGCCAGCAGCGACTGCTGGCGGTTGCGGTTGGCCTCGCGTTTGAGCTCGGCCGCGTCGGCCAGGTAGTCCGTGAGGTCGAGGCTGGGCGACACCCGCACCGAGGGTGGCTGGATGGGCGGCCCCTGCACCACGCGGTTGACCGTGCGCGGATCGAGCTGGAGGTCGAGCAGCCACCAGGCCCCGCCGCCCAGCACTGGCACCACCAGCGCCAGCGCCAGCGTTGCGTAGCGCTTGAGCCGCGTTGCGTAGTGCAGGTGGCGCCACGCCACGATGAAGGCCACCACCCCGGCCAGCACCGCCATCACCGGGCCGAGCCAGCGCCACTGCAGCGCGAAACTCGCCAGGCCATGCAGCCAGTACCCCCAGGCCCACAGCGCCACGCACACCGAGGCCAGCGCCAGATGGATGCGCAGCTGCCAGGCTCCCACCGTGAGGCGCGACACCAGCGCCCAGGCGCCGGCCCAGATGCCCAGCACCGCGGCGGCGATCAGCACCCCGACGGTCGCGGCCGGCGCCACGGCGGTGGGCCGCATCAGCCACGCCATGAACACGACGAACGCCAGGCAGGCCGCGATGCCCGCGGCGGCGATGGGCGTGCGGTACACCTGCAGCAGGTCGCGCCGGAACACCCGCTCGGGCGGCAGCGGCTCGACGCTGGTGCGCACGCGCACGCGGGTGCGACCGATGCACAGCTCGCCACTGCCGATCACCCGCCCCGCGCGCAGGTCGATGCGCTCGCCGCCGACGCGCACACCGTTCTTCGTGCCCAGGTCCTGCACGTGCACAAGGCCGTCCTCGCGCAGGGTCAGCAGCGCATGCTCGGCGGCGGCATAGGGATCATCGACAGGAATGTCGCACCCCAGGCTGCGGCCGATGCTGCAGGCGGTGGCGGCGCCCCTGAATCGCTGGCGCAGCACCACATCGCCGTGGTCGTCCAGCACCTCCAGCAGCATCACGGGATCCACTGCATGCCCCCCAGGTAGCGCCGGACGAACTGCATGCCGGCCTCGAAGCTCACCCCGCGCAGGTCGAGCTGGCTGACCAGCGCGCGCTCGGTGCTGTTGATGCTGGTGACCGTGACGGCGAGGTCGTACAGCCCCGCGAACAGCCGGTACTGGCGCACGCAGGTGCTGACACGCGCGTCGAACCCGTCCAGCGCCACCAGCGCGCTGCGGCAGGCGAACGGCGCCACCTGCTGCGGCGAGCCCTGGCGCACCAGCCCGGCTGCCAGCCCCTCCACGCGGCGCGCGAACTGCAGCGCATGCAACCCCTGCGCGCGCACCACGCGGTGGGTGAAGGACACATTGCCGACCTCCAGGTCGAGCAGCAGCAGCACGTTGGCGCGCGCCTGGCAGGACACCCGGTCGATGCGCAACCCGTCGCGCGCCTCGTTGCTGCCGGTGGTGGTGCAGTCGAACGCCGGGCCCATGCGCGTGGGCAGGCGGTAGCCGGAGATGGTCTGCGAGGTCACGGCATTCGCGGCCACATCGGCCGGCCACGGCTCGAGCACGGCCGGCTCGAAGGCCAGCGCCTGCTGCGCGATCATGGCGCGCAGCTGCGTGGGACTGCGACCCTCCTCCAGCGGCGCCAGCGCCCGCCTGAGCAGCGGCTCGACGTGCCGCGCCGGCACCACGAAGCCCACCAGCTGGCGGTTGGCCACCACCGACACGTTCACTCCGTACACCGTGCCGCCGGCGTCCAGCGCCGGCCCGCCCGACATGCCGCTGTTGATGGCGCCGGTGTAGTGGATGCGCTGCTCAAAGCCGCTGGACACCAGGCCGTTGGCCACGCCCTCGGTGATGGTGAGGCCGAGGTTCAGCGGGAAGCCGATGGAATAGGCGCGCGCGCCCGGCCGCGGGATGTCGGTGCGCAGCTTCAGCGGCGGCAGGTCGAGTTTCTCCTCCGGCCTGACCACGGCCAGATCGTTGCGCACGTCCACCGCGTACACGCGCAGCCGGCCGCGGCGGTTGTCGGAGGTGAGGTACTCGAGGCGGAAACGGCGCGGGTGCAGCACGGCCTCGGCCACCACGTGGTAGTTGGTGACGATGAAGCCCTCGTTGCCCACCGCAAAGCCTGTGCCGTGGAAGGCACTGCTGGCCGCATTGCCGAAGAAGCCGCGCACCAGCACCACCGAGTCGCGGGCCGCATCCAGCCGCACGCGCGCGGCATTGGACAGCGGCAGCTCGGCCAGGTCCGGCTCCTCCACGTCCTCGGTGCGGATGAGCTCGCCTTCCTCGGTGATGCGCTGCTGCGGCCGCCCGGGCGGCGGGGGATCAGGTTCGGGGCGCAGCTCGGCCCTGGCGTCGCCCTCTTCCGGGCCTGCGTCCGGCCTGGTGTCGCTTCCCTCGACCACTGCCTCGGCCGCGCGTTCACCGGACCCGGCCGGGCGCGTGGCATCGGCAGCCGGCAGGGAGCCAGCCAGCAGCAGGCAGGCGGCCAGGCCCGCCAGCAGCAACGACACGACGCGGCTCGAAATGGCCCTCAGCATCAGGCCATCTTAGCGAATCGGCCGGGGCGTCGACGCGTTTCCGCCGCGCTTCTGCTACGGCCAGTCGAAGTGCTCGAGAAACTTCTGCGAGTCTTCGCCGGCGATGTCGGCGATCTCCTCCGGATAGGTGATGCGGTACTTGATGAAGCGATCGTCATGTCGCGCAAGCACCAGCTCGGAATGCACCGGCTGGCTCACGCCGCGGAACTTCGCCGAGAACGCAAAGGAGACCGCGTCGGCCTCGATGCCCTCGGGCGTCACGCGCACCTTGCGCCGGCCGGTGACCTTCGCCCCGGGATAGGACACCAGCACCTCGGCGCTCTGCTCCACCAGCTCGCTCTCCAGGTCCTCCTCGCCGGCGGGGAACACGTACACGGTGACCAGCGCGGGAATCTCGCCGTCGTACCCCACCGAGATGTCGCGTCCTTCCTCGTCGTACTGGTAGCCGGCGAAGCGCACGAAGGAACCCACGCGCGCCGGGAAGTGGAAGCCCGAATCGGAATGGACGATCTCGCCCGGCTGCGCGCCGGGATGGAACGGGCCGCCGCGGGGCGCCTGCGGCGTTGCGGCGCAGCCGGCCAGCAACAGCAGCGCGGACAAGGCCGCCAGGGACTTGGTCAGGGATGCCACGATCACATTCCGGGTCCGCCACAGGGCCATGGCCGATAGTGCCGCGAAACGCGGCGCGACGGGAAGGCCCGCGCGGCGGCGCCGGGACGCAAGCGCCGGCCTACAGGTTGACGCGCTCGACCTCGGACGCGGCGATGGCGCGGCCGAGGAACACCGGCCCCACCCGCGCGAAGCGCTCCTCGCCGTCGGTGACCAGGAAGCGGCACACGCCCTTGACCTCGCTTGAGGCCAGACCCTGCTGCTCGAGCAATCCGGCCAGTGCCTCGGCGGTGGTCAGCGCCGAGTCCACGATGCGCGCCCCCGGCCCGGTGACGGCACGGATTGCGCCGGCCAGCGGCGGGAAATGCGTGCATCCGAGCACCAGCACGTCAGGCGCATCGGCGGCAGCGAACAGCGGCCCCAGGTAGCGGCGCGCAGCAGCCAGCGCCACCTCCCCCTCGGTCCACCCCTCCTCCGCCAGCGCCACGAACAGCGTGGCGGGCACGGCGGTGACCCGGGCATCGGGCCGCAGGCGCTGGATCTCGCGCTGGTAGGCGCCGCCGCGAACCGTGCCCTCGGTGGCCACCACCGCGATGCGGCCGGTGCGCGTGGCCGCGACAGCCGCGCGCGCGCCCGGTTCGATCACGCCGATGATGGGCAGGCCGGGATTGGCGGCGGCCAGTGCCGGCAGCGCTGCGGCCGAGGCGGTATTGCAGGCCACCACCACGGCCTTCACGCCGCGGCGGACCAGCGCGTACACGGCCTGCAGCGCGTACTTCTCCACCGTGGCGGCGGTCTTGGTGCCATAGGGCAGCCGCGCCGTGTCGCCCAGGTAGAGGAAGTCCTCGCCCGGCAGGCGTTCGCACAGTGCCTTCAGCACCGTGAGACCGCCGATGCCGGAATCGAACACGCCGATGGGCAGCGCGCCCGGGGTCATGCGCTCTCGGGGCGCACCTGCGGGAACAGCAGCACGTCGCGGATCGCGGCCTGGTCGGTGAGGAACATCACCAGCCGGTCGATGCCCAGGCCCAGGCCCGCGGTGGGCGGCATGCCGTACTCCAGCGCGCGGATGTAGTCCGCGTCGTAGAGCATGGCCTCGTCATCGCCGGCATCCTTGCGCTTGACCTGCTCCAGGAAGCGGGCGGCCTGGTCCTCCGGGTCGTTCAGCTCGGAGAAGCCATTGCCCATCTCGCGGCCGCAGATGAAGAACTCGAAGCGGTCGGTGAGGAAGGGATCCTGGTCATTGGCGCGCGACAGCGGCGAGACCTCCGCCGGGTAGCCGAAGATGAAGGTGGGATCAAGCAGCGTGTGCTCCACCGTCTCCTCGAAGATCAGCATCTGCAGCTTGCCGGCACCATCCTGCGTGTCGTACTTCGCGCCCACCTTGTCGCACCAGCCGCGCAGGTACTCCACGTCGCGCAGGCGCGCTGGATCAAGGCCCGGGTTCTCCTCGAGGATGGCGTCCGACATGGACACGCGCGCAAACGGCCGCGTCAGGTTGTACTCGCGCCCCTGGTAGGTCAGCGTCCTTGCACCCGGCTTGACCACGTCGACCAGCGCCAGCACCAGCTCCTCGGTGAGGTCCATCAGGTCGCGGTAGTCGGCGTAGGCCCAGTACAGCTCCATCATCGTGAACTCGGGGTTGTGCCGCGTGGACAGCCCCTCGTTCCTGAAGTTGCGGTTGATCTCGTAGACCTTCTCGAAGCCGCCCACCACCAGGCGCTTCAGGTACAGCTCCGGCGCGATGCGCAGGTACATGGGCATGTCCAGCGCATTGTGGTGGGTGATGAAGGGACGCGCCGCGGCGCCACCGGCGATCGGCTGCATCATCGGCGTCTCCACTTCCATGAAGCCGCGCGCGTCCAGCTCCGCGCGCAGGCGACGGATGATCTGCGTGCGCGCCCTGAACACCTCGCGCGACTCTTCGTTGACGATCAGGTCCACGTAGCGCTGGCGGTAGCGCGTGTCCACGTCGGTGAGGCCATGCCACTTGTCCGGCAGCGGCCGCAGCGACTTGGTCAACATGCGCAGCTTCGTGGCCTTGACCGACAGCTCGCCGGTGCGGGTGCGGAACAGCGTCCCCTCGGCGGCGATGGTGTCGCCGATGTCCCAGCCCTTGAAGGCCTCGTACTGCCCTTCCGGCAAGGCATCGCGCTGCAGGAACAGCTGGATGCGGCCGGTCGGGTCGGCGATGGTGGCGAAGCTGGCCTTGCCCATGATGCGCTTGGCCATCATGCGGCCGGCCACCTTCACCGGGATGGCCTTCTCCTCCAGCGCCTCGGCGGTGTCGTCCGCGTGCGCGGCCTTCAGCTCGCCGGCAAAGGCCGTGCGGCGGAAATCGTTCGGGAAGGCCACGCCCTTCTCGCGCAACGCCGCCAGCTTGGCGCGCCGTTCGGCGATCAGCCGATTCTCGTCGAGGATGGCCTCGGCGGCAGCCGCGGCCCTGTCCTTGTCCTGTTCGCTCATTGGTTAAAGTCCCGCCTTCAGGCTCGCTTCCAGGAACTGGTCGAGGTCGCCGTCGAGCACCTTGTCGGTGGCGCCCACTTCCACGTTGGTGCGCAGGTCCTTGATGCGCGACTGGTCGAGCACGTAGGAACGGATCTGGTTGCCCCAGCTCACGTCCGACTTGGAGTCCTCGAGCACCTTGGCCGCCGCGTTGCGCTTGTTGACCTCGAGCTCGTAGAGCTTGGCCTTGAGCATCTTCAGCGCGGTGGAACGGTTCTTGTGCTGGCTGCGCTCGGTCTGGCACGCCACCACGATGCCGGTGGGGATGTGCTTCAGGCGCACCGCCGACTCGGTCTTGTTCACGTGCTGGCCGCCGGCGCCGCTGGAGCGGTACACGTCCATCTCGATGTCGGCCGGGTTGATCTCGATGTTGATGTCGTCGTCGATCTGCGGCGAGACGAACACGGACGCGAACGAGGTGTGGCGGCGGTTGCCCGAATCGAAGGGGCTCTTGCGCACCAGGCGGTGCACGCCGGTCTCGGTGCGCAGCCAGCCGTAGGCAAAGTCGCCCTCGAACGAGATCGTGCAGCTCTTGATGCCGGCCACCTCGCCCTCGCTGACGTCGAGCACCTCGGTCTTGAAGCCGCGGCGCGCGCCCCAGCGCAGGTACATGCGCATCAGCATGCTGGCCCAGTCCTGGGCCTCGGTGCCGCCGGCGCCGGCCTGGATGTCGAGGAAGGCGCTGCGCGGGTCCATCTCGCCGCGGAACATGCGGCGGAACTCCAGGTCGCGCACGCGCGACTCCAGCTGCGGCATCTCGCGCTCGATGTCGGCGATGGCGCCGGCATCATCCTCGGCCTCGGCCAGCTCCAGCAGCTCGGCGGCATTGGCCAGCGCGGCATGGGTTTCGTCGAGCTGCGCCAGGTCGGCGCTCAGCCGCGCGCGCTCCCGGCCCAGCTCCTGGGCCCGCTCGGGCTGGTTCCAGACCTCGGGAACCTCCAGTTCGCGGATGACTTCTTCCAGACGCTCCTTCTTGGCGTCGTAGTCAAAGAAACCCCCGTAACGAGGCGGCGCGATCGGCCAGGTCACGCAGGTTCTTCTTCAGCAGTCCGGTCTCGACAGGCATGAGCATCCAGTTGGGAAAAACGGGGAAAGGCGCGCGATTCTACGGCATTTCAAGGTGTTCGATCAGCAGTTGCAGCCGCCGCTCGCCCTGCCAGTGGTTCACGTCGAGGCGATAGGCCAGCCGCGCGCGGCCCACCGGCGGCTCGCGCCAGGTCTCGCCATCGAGCAGGTTGAAGGCGATGGCGTCGAAGCGGGCGCGCGAGCCCACCGGCCTGAGCCAGCACTTCACGTGCTTCTCGCCCACCACGCGCGGCGATTCGATCTCGAACTCACCGTGGAAGCTGGGCTCCGGGAAGGCCTGTCCCCACGGGCCCGCATCGCGCAGCAGCTCGGCGGTGGCAAGGCAGATCTCCCCTTCCGTGAGCTCGCCGTCGGTCCACACCACGTCATCGGGCTCCACCAGCCGCAGGCATTCGGCCACCGCGGCATCGAAGGCCTGGGCGAAGCGGTCGAGCTCATCGCGGCGCAGGGACAGGCCTGCAGCCATGGCGTGGCCGCCGAAGCGCGGGATCAGCCCCGGATTGCGCGATGACACCTGCTCGAGCACATCGCGCACGTGCACGCCGGGGATGGAACGCGCCGAGCCCTTCAACTCCCCCTCCCCCTCGCCGCAGGCAAAGGCCACCACCGGCCGGCCGGTGCGCTCGCGGATGCGGCTGGCCACCAGCCCGATCACGCCCTGGTGCCAGGAGGGATCGAACAGCGTCAGGCCGGCGTGGCGGGCGCCGTCCTGCCACTCGGCCAGTCCGCGGATGGCCGCCAGCGCGGTCTCCTGCATGTCGCCCTCGATGCGGCGACGCTCGCGGTTGAGCTCGTCCAGGCGCGTGGCCAGCTCGCGCGCCGTGGCCTCGTCCCTGGCCAGCAGGCAGCGGATGCCGATGCTCATGTCCTCCAGCCGGCCGGCGGCATTCAGGCGCGGGCCGATGGAGAAGCCGAGGTCGGCAGCCACCAGCGTGGCGAGGTCGCGGCGCGCCACCTCGGCCAGCGCGGCGATGCCCGGCAGGCAGCGCCGGGCACGCATGCGGCGGATGCCCTGCGCCACCAGCACCCGGTTGTTGGCATCCAGCGGTACCACGTCGGCCACCGTGCCGAGCGCCACCAGGTCGAGCCAGCTGGTCACCGGCGGTGCGCCGGCGGGCAGCAGGCCCTGCTCCTGCATCAGCTTCTGCAACGCGGCCAGCACATAGAAGGCCACGCCCACCCCGGCCAGTGCGCGGCTGCCGAAGCGGCTGCCCGCCAGGTTGGGATTCACGATCACCGTGGCCTCGGGCAGGCGCTCCGCCGGCAGGTGATGGTCGGTGACCAGCACGTCGATGCCGGCGGCACGCGCCGCGGCCACGCCCTCGAAGCAGCAGATGCCGTTGTCGACGGTGACGATGAGGTCGGGCGAGCGAAGCCGCGCCTCCTCCACCAGCCCCGGGGTGAGGCCGTAGCCGAGGCGGAAGCGGTCGGGCACCAGGAAGTCCACCGAGGCGAATCCCCACGCACCCAGCGCGTGCATCATCAGCGCGGTACTGGTGGCACCATCGGCGTCGAAGTCGCCCACCACCAGCACACGTCCATGGCGATGGGACAGCAGCAGCGCCGCGGCCTCGCCCACGTGCTCCAGCGACCCCACCGGCAGCAGGGCCGACAGCGTGGTGGCCAGCTCGGCCGCGTCGCGCACGCGGCGCGCGGCGTAGATGCGCCGGAGCAGCGGCGGCAGGTCCTCCGGCAGCGGCACTTGTTCCGGCAACGGCCGCGCCATCACGCGCCGGATGCGCGCCTTCAAGCCGGCACCTCGCCGGCCACCTGCCACCATGCGCGCCGCTCGCGCCGCAGCCAGTTGAACAGGCCGCGGGCCGGCAGCTGCCAGGCGGTGCGGCCGATCTGCAGGCGCAGGCCGTCGATCTCGCCGGCCTGCAGCGCGCGCCATGCTGGCGCGATCCAGTTCTCCTCCACGCTCTCCCAGTACTGGCGCGTGGGGCCCTGGCCATCGGGTGCGGGAACCAGCAGCGCGTGGATCCCGCCGGCCGCAGCGGCAGGCGCCGCGCGCATGGCCGCATCGAAGCTCCCGGCCATGCGCAGCGACGCCGGGGAATGCGCCGCAAGCCCGGCCAGCCAGGCATCCGGCATGCCGGCCGTGGCGATCATCGACGGCGCAGCCAGCGCCGGCAGCGCCCCCGCCCGGCCGCCGCCCCACAGCCACAGGGCATTGATGGGCGGCTGGCCGCGGCGCTCGCGCTGCCGGTTCAGCGCATGCGCGGCGAACCACATCTCGGCCTCGGCGGCGAGGCGGCGCAGCGCGCGCTCATCACCACTGCCGGCCGCGTGGCGCTCCAGCGGCGCGCCAGTGAGCGTTTCCGGCGCGGCATCGCGCGCCGCGGCGGCAAAGGGTGCCTGCAGCAGCCAGCCGCCGCCGGCCGCGGCCACGTGCAGCTGCAGGTCGGGGCCACCGAACTCGGCGTTGAAGTCCGCGCACCACTGCTGCTCCTCGTCCGCCGGCAGGAGGGACCAGCCCCCGGGCGGCAGGTGCACGCGCGAGATGCCCGCCACCAGGTGCAGCGGCGCGGCGAAGCACAGCGCGCTGCCTTCGGGCAGGCCGACGGCACGGGCGGCCAGCGCCGCCGCCGGCAGGTCGGACGGCGCGCCCAGGGCGGCCAGCACCCCGGCCCGCCAGTCCGCTGCATCCGGCAGCCGCCGCGCGCGCCGCGCCAGCTGCGTGAGGGCGGGGAGCGAAGGCGGGCCCGGCGTATCCTCACCCGGGCCTCCCGGCTGCGGCAGCCGCGGCCCGGGCATTGCAATCAACGGCGTCATATCGCGTATCGTAGCCGCGCATGAAACTGCACGAGCACATCCAGCGGCACATGAACCTGGTGAGCCGCTACGGCCCGTCCGGCATCGAGGTCAATGGCGCAAGCCATGCCGGGCCCGTGATCCTTGCGCCGGGCTTCGTCAAGTCCGAGTGGATCGCCGGCATCGACGAACTGACGGTGGAGTCGCTGGATCCGCTCTGGCCGCTGGATCCGCGCATCGTGCTGCTCGGCAGCCCGCGTCCCGCCGCAGCGCAGCTCAGGCCGCTGCGCGGCTTCCTGGCCGCCCGCCAGGTGGCCCTGGAGGTGATGGACCTCGGCGCCGCATGCCGGACCTACAACGTGCTCGCGCAGGAAGAGCGCCAGGTGGTGGCGCTGCTGTTTCCTTCCTGACGAAGTCTTCAAGGCCGATCCCGCTGCAGCGGGGCGGGTATTTCCCTAGACTAGCGCCCTTTCATTTCCCCAAAACGCAGGATCCCCCGATGCGCACCGCAGTCTTGTTCAGCCTCGCAGCCGCCACTTCGCTTGCCGGCTGCGTGCAGTCCTCCGACAACGTCGAGCCGAAGACCGAAGAGGATCGCACGCTCTATTCCATGGGGGTGCTCCTGGGCACCAACCTGTTGCCCTTCGAGCTCACCGACAAGGAAATGGCGATGGTGAAGGCCGGCCTGCAGGACGCCGCCCGGGACAAGGCAAAGATCCCGCAGGAGGAGATCGACGCCGTGCTGCCGCGCATCCAGGCGCTGGGCGATGAGCGCCAGGCCGTGGCGGTCGAGAAGCAGAAGAAGGCCGGCGCCGAGCAACTGGAAAAGGCAGCCGCCGAGCCCGGCGCAATCAGGACCGAAAGCGGCATGGTGTTCCGCTCCATCACCGAGGGCACGGGCAACGCACCCACCGAGACCGACATCGTGGTAGTGCACTACGAGGGCCGGCTGGTGAACGGCAAGGTGTTCGACAGCTCGATCGAGCGCAACGAACCGGCAGAATTCCCGCTGGCCGGCGTGATTCCCTGCTGGACCGAGGGCGTGCAGCTGATGAAGGTAGGCGGCAAGGCCAAGCTCACCTGCCCGCCGGAACTGGCCTATGGCGACATGGGACGTCCGCCGCGCATGCCCGGCGGCGCCACGCTGACCTTCGACGTGGAACTGCTGGACATCGTCGGCGCCCCCGAGGGCGCGCCGGCCCAGTAACCCCCCGCCGGACCCGCAAAAACAAACGCCCCCGGAAACGGGGGCGTTTTTTTCATGGCGGCGGGACAAGCCCACCGGAGGAAGACACTGAAGTTCGTAGAGCAAGAAGATCCAGTTCGACCACTATTCGGAGCTGACAGACTCGAATAATTGGCACTAATCGCTTTTTCTAGTTTTTGTATCGACCCGTTTTTTTCTTGTCCAAACCCGTCTTTCCCGACCCTCTCCCTTCAGTGTCTTCGTCCGGTGAGCCTGTCGCCGAACGGCTACAGGCGAGTTAAGCACCGTCGCGTTGTCGTGGCAAGACCTTGACCACGACAGGGGTTTCGGTTTAGGCGATTTCGAGCCGGGAGGTCTCGAAACGGAGTGTTCACCCGGGACGCCGCTGCCGGCCTGCCTTCAGGTCACCCCGGCCAGCATGGGCACGAAGGACACCGGCGCCAGCACCTCGCGGTGGAAACCCGATTCGCGCCGCGTGATGCGCACCAGCTGCTGCTGTCCCTCCGGTCCCACCGGCAGCAGCATGCGACCACCGACCGCGAGCTGCTGCATCAGCGTCTCCGGCACGGTCAGCGGCGCGGCGGCGCAGAGGATGCCGTCGAACGGCGCCTGCGTGGGCCAGCCCTTCATGCCGTCGCCATGCTTGAGCTTGACGTTCCTGATGCCCAGCTCCTTCAGGTGCTGCCTGGCGCGCGCCACCAGCGGCTCGACGCGCTCGATGGCGTAGATCTTCTCGGCGAAGGGCGACAGCACGGCGGTCTGGTAACCACAGCCGAAACCCACCTCCAGCACCTTGCGCGGCAGGCCGCCGGCCAGCAGCGACTGGGTCATCAGCGCCACGATGTACGGCTGGGAGATGGTCTGGCCCCAGCCGATGGGCAGGGCCGTGTCCTCGTAGGCGCGGCTGGCCAGCGCCTCGTCGACGAAGATATGGCGCGGCACGGTGCGGATGCGCTCGAGCACGCGCAGGTCGTGGATGCCCTTGTCGCGCAGCCTCTGCACCAGCCGGTCGCGGGTGCGCGCCGAGGTCATGCCGATGCCCGAGTGGCGCAGGATGTTCATGCGAGCGGTTTCAGCCATTCGGTCAACTTCGGCAGGGCCGGGTAGCGCGTCAGGTCGATCTGCAACGGCGTCACCGAGACGTAGCCATGGGCCACGGCATGGAAGTCGGTGCCCTCGCCCGCGTCCTGGCCGGGGCCGGCCGGGCCGATCCAGTACACCGTCTTGCCCTTGGGATCCTGCACCGGAATGATGGGCTTGGAACGGTGCCGACCGCCCAGGCGCGTGGCGCGGATGCCGCGCAGCTGCTCGAAGGGCACATCGGGGATGTTCACGTTCAAGGTCATGCCGCGTTCCAGCGGCTGCTCCAGCAGGCGCGCGATCAGCACCTGGGCCACCCGCGCCGCGGTTTCGAAGTGGCGGCCGGAATCCGGCTCCATGCACAGCGAGAAGGCCACCGTGGGCAGGCCGAGGAAACGGCCCTCGATGGCCGCCGCCACGGTGCCCGAGTACAGCGTGTCGTCGCCCAGGTTGGCGCCGTCGTTGATGCCGGTGCAGACCAGGTCGAACTCGTGGTCGAAATAGCCCGAGATCGCGATGTGCACGCAATCGGTGGGCGTGCCACCCATCACGTAGTAAACGTCCGGATCGGCCTCGAACACGCGCAGCGGCACGTCGAGGGTCAGCGAATTGGAGGCGCCGCTGCGGTTGCGGTCGGGCGCCATGATGGTGGTGCGGGCCAGCTTCGAGAGCGCTGCGTTGAGGTGGCGGATGCCGTCCGAGCGATAGCCGTCGTCGTTGCTGACCAGGATGTGCATGAGACCTTGCGCGCCGCGGGCGATTCGCTTGGGCGCGCGGCGCGCGCAATAATACAAGAAGCGGGACGCGAAAGGCGGGACACGGCATGAACGAGGAAGACCGGGCGCTGTTCCGCCGCGCCATGCGCGGCGTGCGCCGCATTTCGTACGACGGCGCGCCCCTTGCCCGCCGCCGTCCACCACCGCGCGCGCGCTTCGCCCGTGCCGAGCATGCCGCCGTGCTGGCGGAAAGCCTGGACTGGGGGTCGCCGCTCGCGCCGGTGGAGGAATCCGGGGATGCACTGCTGTTCCGCCGCCCCGAGGTCAGCCCGCTGGAGTTCCGCCGCCTGCGTGCCGGGCATTTCCGCGTGGATGGCGAGATCGACCTGCACGGCCTCACCGCCGCGATGGCGGGCCCTGCCCTGCAGCAGTTCCTGGCCGAGGCGCTGCGCCACCGGGCGCGCGTGGTGCGGGTGGTCCATGGCAAAGGCTTGCGTTCCGGCAATCGCGGCCCGGTGCTCAAGGGCCTGGCCGGCCATTACCTGGCACGCAGCGGCGCGGTGCTGGCCTTTGCCTCGGCGCGCGAGGTCGACGGCGGCTCGGGCGCCATCCTGGTGCTGCTGGACACCCCCCGGCGCCTGCAACGCGGGCGCTGAAGCTGACTTATTCCAGCAGTTCCGGCGGCCGGCGACCGGACACCGGGTTCACGTAGTGGAAGGCCAGCGGCGCCACGTCCGGGAAAGGCGCCACGCTCTGGCCGCGCAGCGGGCCGTCGGGCTTCGGCTCGAAATTGCGCGCAAGGTCCGGCGCCACCAGCGGCTGCGCACGCTGCGTCACCTTCGCCCAGCCATTGCTGTAGCTGGCGGACCACACATACTCCAGGTCCATCTTGCGGATCTTCCAGATGCCGTTCTCCCGCACCAGGCTGTTCTCGTAGATGCCCGACATGTACGAGCCGTCGCCGTCGCGGGCGCTGTTGAGCTGGAACAGCTTGGTGCGCACGCGCGCACTGGCGCCGTCCGGCGCCACGGTCACCACGGGGGCGACCTTCTGGTGCAGCGTCATGCCGGCCGCCCGCCGTCCGCCTCGGCCATAGCGCGCCACCAGCGAAGCGCGGATGCGCTCGCGGCCGATGTAGTTGCCGATGTAGGAGAGCTCCTTCTCGCCATTGCTGGCGAACACGTCGGCGGTCTCGTCCCAGAGGAATTCGTCGATGTAGTAGCCGTAGGCATTGGAGACGTTCTCGGCACCGTCCTGCGCCACCACCACCGCCAGCTCGCGCTCGGCGGCATCCAGCAGCTCTTCCAGCGAGGCGCCCGCGACCGGCGCCGGGTCGCCGAAGGGCCTGTCCCCCAGGCCCGGGTTGGCGAAGTGCAGCGGTGGCACCTGGAAGACCGGATAGGCCGCGTAGCGCACGGCGGGCGGGGAGTCCGGCTCGAAGCCGGCCGGTGCCGGCGTGGCAGGCAACGCGCTCTTCGCCCAGCCCTGCTCGTAGTCCGAGCGCATGCGCCGCGTGGCGCGCACGGACACCAGCTGCCAGCGTCCGTCGATGCGGCGGTAGCGGTTCTCGTGGATGTTGATGCCCCAGTGCGCCTCGACGCCGTTCTGGCCGGTCATCACCAGCTCGGTGACGCGCGCCTGCGCCTCCTGGCAGTCCGGCGAGAGCGTGATCACCGGCTGCAGCTGCGTGTGCTCGTTGACCACGCCGGGCGCGAGGTCCTTCGGCCCGAACTGCTCCAGCGCGTGGCGGATGCGCTCGCGCCCGCGGTACACGCCACGCTGGCCGGGCTCGAAGGTGCCGTCCTCGGCGAACAGGTCGGCCACGTCATCCCACATGCGCCGGTCCACGTAGTAGCCATAGGCGTTCTGCAGGCTGCGCACCTCGGACTGCCAGCGCAGGCAGGTCAGCCTCGCCAGCACCTCGCCGGCGCGGCGCAGGCGGGCCGCATCGTCCGCCGGTGCCCGATCGGCAGCCGTGACCACGGGCTGCAGCGGGATGGGCGTGCCGGCCCGGTCGGGGGTGTAATGGAACGGCACCACCGTGACCTTGTCGCTGCGGTCGGCATTGCGCCAGCCGGGCGAGTAGGGCCCGAGGAAGGATGGATGGTAGGACAGGCGGCGGATCTTCCATGTGCCGCCCTCCTCCACGTACTCGTTCTCGTAGATGCCATTGGCCCAGTCGGCGCGCTCGCCGAAGCGGCCAGTCATCGACAGCTCGTGCCAGCGGCCGCGCACGGTGCGGCCATCGGCATCGAGCGTCACCACCGGGCTCATCACCAGGTGGGTGTTGAGGTCGCCATGGCCGAGCTGCGTGCGTGGGGTGCCGGCCAGCGCCTGCGAGGCAAGGAAGGCGGCGATGGCCTGTGGTCCCTCATGCCGCTGGCCGCCCACTTCCACCACCGCATCCCGGGTGAACAGCTGCGCGGCCTCCTGCCAAAGGCCCGCCTCGCGGTAGTGGTTCAGCGCCGCCTGCACGCGCCTGGCCGCGCGCACCGCAGTGGCATGCCTGAGGCCCGCGCTCAACCGCTCCAGACGCTGCTGCTGCGCGTGGCGCAGGTCCTCGCCGCCGGGCGGCGCCGTGGCTTCGCCCGCGCCCGAGGAAGTGATCGAAAACATCACGATGAGGAGCGCGCACAGCGCGCCTGCACCGGCGATCCCCGGCCGGATGGTACTGTCGTTCATGATCAAGACCTCCCGTGGCCGTGCCATCATAGGATCCGCATTGCCGCGGGTCTTGCCGATCCCGGCACTCGCCGGCGCGCGCTGCGCCCGTGGCGCCCGCCTTTCGTTTTCCGGCGGCAGGCATCGCTCCGCCTTCCAGGGGAAGTCGACATGAAAGTCATCATCACCGGATCCTCGCGCGGCATCGGCCTGGCACTTTCACGCATCGCACTGGACCAGGGCCATGAACTGCTGGCCGTGGCGCGGCCCTCGGGCCTTACGCCGGAACTCTCTGCACTGAAGGAAGCCAGCCAGGGGCGCTGCCGCCTGGCCGAGGCCGACCTGCGCCAGCCGGGCGCCGCAGGGGCCCTGTCCGAGGCCATCGGCGACTGGACGGCCGTCGACCTGCTGGTGAACTGCGCCGGCATCCTGCTCGAAGGCGCCACGCGCGAGGACTTCACCGAGTCCTTCCTGGTCAATGCCATCGCGCCCTTCGAGCTCACGCAGGCCGTGCTGCCGAAGCTGAAGCACTCCAGCAACCCCCGCGTCGTGCACCTGACCAGCCGCATGGGCTCGATCGCCGACAACAGCTCGGGCGGCCATTACGCCTACCGCGCCTCCAAGGCGGCGCTGAACATGATCAACCGCAGCCTGGCGCTGGATCATCCCTGGCTCACCAGCGTGGTGGTGCATCCCGGCTGGGTGCGCACGCGCATGGGCGGCGGCAATGCGCCGGTGGAGCCGGCGGATTCGGCCGCCGGCATCTGGCGGCTGGCGCTGGCGCTGGCGAGCGGGCACAGCGGCCGCTTCTTCGATTACCAGGGCAACGAGCTGCCCTGGTAGCCGGCTATTCCTCCGGCTCCTGCCCGCCCTTGCGGCGCCGGCCATTGTCCGGCGGCTCGGTGGTGGAGACGAAGCTGGAGAGCAGGCAGCGGGTCTCCCCCGGCACGATCACGCTGGAGAAGCGGTCGAGCTGGCCGGTCGAGCCGGTCTGGAAGCCCACGGCATTGGCGAAGTCCACGCCGATGCAGGGGCTGTGGAAGCGGCCGTAGTACCAGTTGCCGTGCGCATCCTCGACCCAGATGCCGTAGATGCCGTCGGCCTGCCAGTTCCTGATGCTGGAGCGCTGGTTGGCAAAGGGAATGGAAGCCTCCGGGCCGGTGATGTCCATGCCCCGGTCCTCGACCGCGGTCGTGGAGCAGGCGACCAGCAGCAGGGCCGCGGTGGCGATGGCGGTGATCCGCACCATGGCGATTCCTCGCGTGGCCTGTGGAGCCTTCATTGTAGGCCGGAAACCAGCACCACGGCCTGGGCCGCGATGCCCTCTCCCCGGCCCAGGAAGCCCAGCTTCTCGGTGGTGGTGGCCTTCAGGTTCACTACGGAAACGTCCGCACCCAGCGCCGCGGCGATGCTGGCACGGATGGCATCACGGTGTGCGGCGATGCGCGGGGACTCGCCCAGCAGTGTCAGGTCGGCATTGACCACGGACCAGCCGCGCTGTGCCAGCAGTTCCACCGCGTGGCGCACGAAGCGCGTGCTGTCGGCTCCCTTCCAGCGCGGGTCGCTGTCGGGGAAGTGCTGGCCGATGTCGCCCAGGCCGGCCGCGCCAAGCAGCGCGTCGGTGAGCGCATGCAGCAGCACGTCGCCGTCGGAATGGGCCAGTACGCCCTGCTTCGCGGCGATGCGCACGCCGCCGAGCATCACGTGGTCGCCCGGGCCGAAGGCATGCACGTCGAAGCCGCTGCCGATGCGCAGGTTCATGCGCGATCCTCCGTTGATCCATGCGGCCGCGGCCGGCAGGTCCGCCGCGGTGGTGATCTTGAGATTGCCGGGCTGGCCGGCCACCAGCCGGGGCTTCTTCCCCAGCCACTCCACGGCCTGGGCCTCGTCGGTGGGCTCCCGCCCGGCCGCCTCGGCCGCGGCCAGCGCCTGCCTGAGCAGGCCGGCGCGGAACATCTGCGGCGTCAGCGCGCGCCACAGCCCGGCGCGCGAGGGCGTGCCGGCCACGCGACCGGTCTCATCGGCCCGCTTCAAGGTATCGGCCAGCGGCGTGGCCAGCAGGCCGCCGACGTCGTCATCCGCCAGCGTCGAGAGCAGCCGGTCGATGTCCGGGCGCGCAAGGCAGGGACGCGCGGCATCGTGCACCAGCACCCAGTCCTGGTCCGCGGCCGGCAGCGAAGCCAGCGCCAGGCGCACGGAGTCGCAGCGACGCGCTCCGCCGGTGACCTGGCGGACACGCGGATGGCTCGCCACCTCGAGGGCGGCAAAGCGCGTGTCGGCTGCGTCCAGCGCCACCGCCACGCCCAGGCAGCGCTCGTCAGAGAGGAAGGGGGCCAGCGCCCGCTCGATCACGGTGCGGCCAGCCAGCGGCATGTACTGCTTCGGCCGCTCGCCACCGAAGCGGCGCCCGCTGCCTGCGGCCGGCATGACGGTCCAGTACTGCACGGGAGGAATCAGTGCGCGGCCGCGAGCGCCGTGGGCACCGGTTCCGCCGGAAGCGGTTCCTCCGGTGCCTCGGGCTCGGCCGGCTTCTCGCGGGGCACGACCTGGAAGTAGGTCTCGTTGGGAGCGATGAGGCCCAGCTCGGAGCGGGCGCGCTCCTCGACGGCGGCGAATCCCTGCTTGAGGTCGCGCACCTCGGCGGCAAGCTGGCGGTTGCGCGCCTCCAGGCGACGGTTCTCCTCGCGCTGCGCCTCGACGGCGTCCGTCAGGCGCAGCACCTCGCGCATGCCGTCGGGCGAGGCCCAGATGCGGTACTGCAACAGCAGCGCCACGACGGCCAGTGCGGCGATGAACCACCTCATGAGCGAGGGAGGTTATCGTGCTACAGCGGGAAAGGGAATGCCTCGCGCCCGGCGTAGCGCGCCGCCCCGCCCAGCTCCGCCTCGATGCGCAGCAGCTGGTTGTACTTGGCGATGCGGTCGGAGCGGGACATCGAGCCCGTCTTGATCTGGGTGGACGCGGCCGCCACGGCGATGTCGGCGATGGTGGCATCCTCGGTCTCGCCCGAGCGGTGCGACACCACCGAGGTGTAGCCGGCCTGCTCGGCCAGGCCGATGGCCTCGAGCGTCTCGGTCAGGGTGCCGATCTGGTTCACTTTGATCAGGATGGAGTTGGCGATCTTCTTCTCGATGCCCTCCTTCAGGATCTTCGTGTTGGTGACGAACAGGTCGTCGCCCACCAGCTGCACCTTCTTCCCCAGCTTGTCGGTCAGCAGCTTCCAGCCGTCCCAGTCACCCTCGGCCATGCCGTCCTCGATGGTGATGATGGGATAGCGCGACACCAGTCCGGCCAGGTAGTCGGCGAACTCGGCCGAGGTGAAGCTCCGGCCCTCGCCCTCCAGGTGGTACTTGCCGTCCTTGAAGAACTCCGAGCTGGCCACGTCGAGGCCCAGGTAAATGTCCTTGCCCAGCTGGTAGCCGGCCTTCTGCACCGCCTGGCCGATGATGCCGATGGCCTCCTCGTTGGAACCCAGGTTGGGGGCGAAGCCGCCCTCATCGCCCACCGAGGTCGCCAGCCCCTTGTCATGCAGGATCTTCTTCAGCGTGTGGAAGATCTCCGCGCCATAGCGCAGCGCCTCCGACAGCGACGGCGCGCCCACCGGCAGGATCATGAACTCCTGCACGTCGAGCGAGTTGTCGGCATGGGCGCCGCCGTTGATGATGTTCATCATCGGCACCGGCATCACCGGCGCGCGGTCCTTCTTCGCATCCAGCGTGGACAGGTAGCGGAACAGCGACTGCCTGGCGTCGGCGGCCGCGGCCTTGGCGGTGGCCAGCGACACGGCCAGCAGCGCATTGGCGCCGAGCCGGCCCTTGTTGTCGGTGCCGTCGAGTTCGATCATCTTGCGGTCGATGGCCCCCTGCTCGCGCGGGTCCATGCCCTTCACCGCCGACTTCAGCACGCCGTTGACGTTCGTCACGGCCTTCAGCACGCCCTTGCCCAGGTAGCGCGCCTTGTCACCGTCGCGCAGCTCGACGGCCTCGCGGGTGCCGGTGGAAGCGCCCGAGGGCACGGCGGCGCGGCCGACGGCGCCCGAATCCAGCACCACATCGGCTTCGACGGTGGGATTGCCGCGCGAATCGATCACTTCGCGCCCGATGACATCGACGATACGGCTCATGACGGTTTCTCTTCCTCGTAACGGTCGGACTTGACGATTCGGTCCAGCGCCACCAGCGTGGCCAGCAGCGGTTCCACGCGCGCCAGCGGCCAGGCATTGGGGCCGTCGGAGAGCGCACGGTCGGGATCGGGATGGGTTTCCATGAACAGGCCGGCAATGCCGGCGGCCACCGCAGCGCGCGCCAGCGGCGGCACGAACTCGCGCTGCCCGCCCGAGGCGCTGCCCTGCCCGCCCGGCAGCTGCACCGAGTGGGTGGCGTCGAACACCACCGGGCAACCGGTGGCGCGCAGCACCGGGATGGCGCGCATGTCGGAGACCAGGTTGTTGTAGCCGAAGGTGAAGCCGCGCTCGCACACCATGACGGCATCGTTGCCGGCGGCGCGCGCCTTTTCCACCACGTTGCCCATCTCCCAGGGCGAGAGGAACTGGCCCTTCTTGATGTTCACCGGCCTGCCGGCGCGGGCTACGCGCTGGATGAAATCCGTCTGGCGGCACAGGAAGGCCGGCGTCTGCAGCACGTCGACCACGGCGGCCACCTCGTCCACGGGCGTGTCCTCGTGCACGTCGGTGAGCACGGGCAGGCCGCTCTTCGCGCGCACGCCCTCGAGGATGGCCAGGCCCTTCTCGAGCCCGGGGCCACGGAAGCTCTTCACCGAGGAGCGATTGGCCTTGTCGAAGGAGGCCTTGAACACCAGCGGCACGCCCAGGCGCGAGGTGACCTCGCGCAGGCGGCCGGCCACTTCCTCGACCAGGGCGGCACTTTCGATGACGCAGGGACCGGCGATCAGGAACAGCGGCCGGTCATTGCCGACCTCGGCCCCGCCCAGCTTCATGCCTGGGCGGCCGCCGGGAGCTGCGCGGCACGGTAGGTGCGCGCCGCCTGCACGAAGCCCGCGAACAGCGGATGCCCGTCACGCGGATTGGAGGTGAACTCCGGGTGGAACTGGGTGGCCACGAACCAGGGGTGTTCGGGCAGCTCCAGGATCTCCACCAGCCCGTCGGGCGAGAAGCCCGAGAAGCGCATGCCCGCCTTGCGGTAGGCCTCGAGGTAGTTGTTGTTGAACTCGTAGCGATGGCGGTGGCGCTCCCGGATGATCTCCGAGCCGTACAGGCTCTTCGCCAGCGAGCCTTCCGACAGCTCGATGTCCTGCGCACCCAGGCGCATGGTGCCGCCGAGGTCGGACTTCTCGCTGCGCTGCTGCACGCCGCGCATCGCGTCCTGCCACTCGGTGATCATCGCGATCACCGGGTGCTGCGTGCCGCGCTCGAACTCGGTGCTGTGCGCACCGGACAGCCCCATCACGTTGCGGCCGAACTCGATCGCCGCCACCTGCATGCCCAGGCAGATGCCCAGGTAGGGAATGCGCTTCTCGCGCGCGTAGCGCACGGCCTGGATCTTGCCCTCCACGCCGCGCTCGCCGAAGCCGCCCGGCACCAGGATGGCGTCGGCGCCGTCCAGGCAGCCCACGCCGCGCAGCTCGATGTCGGTGGATTCCACGTAGCGCACGTTGACGCGCGTGCGGGTCTTGATGCCGCCGTGCGAGAGCGCTTCGTTGAGCGAGATGTAGGCATCGCGCATCTGCACGTACTTGCCCACCATCGCGATCTCCACGGTGGTCTCGGGATGCGCGCGGGCGTACACCACCTGGTCCCAGGCCGACAGGTCGGCAGGCGGCACGTTCAGGCCCAGCCGCTGCACCACGAACTCGTCCAGCCCCTGCTCGTGCAGCAGGCGCGGGATCTTGTAGATGTCGTCGGCATCCACCGAGCTGAACACCGCGCGCTCCTCCACGTTGGTGAACAGCGCGATCTTGCGCCGCTGCTCGTTGGGCAGCGGGTCCTTGCAGCGGCACATCAGGATGTCGGGCTGGATGCCGATGCCGCGCAGCTCCTTCACCGAGTGCTGCGTGGGCTTGGTCTTGATCTCCGAGCCGCCCACCACCGGCACCAGCGTCAGGTGCATGTAGATGCAGTGGTCGCGCCCCAGCTCCACGCCCATCTGGCGGATGGCCTCCAGGAACGGCAGCGACTCGATGTCGCCCACCGTGCCGCCGATCTCCACCATGCACACGTCGGCATCGCCTGCGCCAAGCTTGATGCTGCGCTTGATCTCGTCGGTGATGTGCGGGATGACCTGCACGGTGGCGCCGAGGTAGTCACCGCGGCGCTCGCGCTCGATCACGCGCTGGTAGATGCGGCCGGTGGTGAAGTTGCTGTGCCGGCCGGTGACGGTGCGCACGAAGCGCTCGTAGTGGCCGAGGTCCAGGTCGGTCTCGGTGCCGTCGCTGGTGACGAACACCTCGCCGTGCTGGAACGGGCTCATGGTGCCCGGGTCCACGTTGATGTAGGGATCGAGCTTGACCATCGAGACCTTCAGGCCCCGGGACTCGAGGATGGCGCCAAGCGACGCGGCCGCGATGCCCTTCCCCAAAGAAGAAACAACGCCACCGGTGACGAAAACAAAACGGGTCATGGGAGGTGCACCGCCGGAATCTGGAATGCCGGAACTGCGCGATTGCAGTTCAGGTCACGACGGGCCGACAGGTTAGCAAATCGGCGACCCTGCCGCCAGCTTGGCTTGTTTCAGCGTTCGATCACCAGCCGCCCGCCGATGCGCCTGACCTTGCAGTCCGGCAGGACCAGCAATGGATGGGCATCGCGACGGGCGGACATCATGGCTTCGATCTGCCCGAGATGGCGCTCATTGGGCGCGCGCGCACCTGCGCGCCGGATCCACGCGCGCAGCACGGCCGCGCGGCGCGGCGCGGGCCAGCGGCGCAGCACCGCGACCTGCAGGTCCGCGCCATCGGCAGCCATCATGAGGTCGCGCGCGGCCGCCGCCTCCAGGAACTGCGTGGCGCTGGCGCAGTGGCGCGCGCTGCGCGCCACCGTGGTGGCCAGCGAGGGCCAGCGCGCGCGCAGGGCCGGCAGCACGCTGGCGCGCAGGTAGTTGCGGTCGAAGCGCGGGTCGGCATTGCTGGGGTCTTCCACCCAGTCCAGGCCCTCCTCGCGCGCCAGCGCAGCGATGGAGGAGCGTTCCACGTCCAGCAGCGGCCGGAGCAGCCAGCCCTCCCCCAGTGCCATGCGCGCCGGCATCCCGGCCAGGCCGCGCGGGCCAGCACCGCGCAGCAGTGCCAGCAAGACGGTCTCCAGCTGGTCGTCGGCATGCTGGGCCGTCAGCAGCAGTTCCCCGGGGCAAAGCGCGGCTGCCAGCGCATTGCGGCGGGCCCGCCGCGCGGCCTCCTCAACCGATCCGCCGCGGGGGACCTGCACGCGGGGACGCAGCACGGTGAGCGGCACGCGCCACTGGCGCGCCGTGCGCTGGCAGAAGCGACGGAAGTTGGCCGCGGCGGGCTGCAGGCCATGGTCGACGTGCAGGGCGCGCAGCTGCAGCTGCCGGGGATGGGCAGCGCGGATCCGGCACATCAGGTGGAGCAGGACGGTGGAATCC
>CAYVZE010000040.1:0-25170 GCA_964455685.1 uncultured Steroidobacteraceae bacterium | reverse complement strand
CTGGTGAACACCGGGCAGCCGGGCGTGGGCGTGCGTTACGAGAACCAGCCCGTGGGTCGCAGCGACGCGCGTGGACGCCTGCTGGTGCCCTGGGCCACGGCCTATTACCCCGGCCGCTATGTGATCGACGCGCTCGACCTGCCGCTGGACCTGGTGGCCAGCCAGACCGAGCAGCGCGTGGCGGTGGCGCGCGGCAGCGGCTACCGCGTGGATTTCGCGGTGCGCCGGGTGAGCAGCGCGCGCGTGGTCCTGCGGGACCTCCGGGGCGAACCGCTGCCAGCCGGTACGAAGCTGCGCATCGAAGGAGCCGGGGACACGTATGTGGGCTGGGAGGGGTTCGCATACCTTGAAGATGTGTCCGGCAAAGAGACGATCGAGGCACACCTGCCCGAGGGCGGCATATGCCGGGCAAGCCTCGCCCTGGACACCGCGGGTGATGCTGTCCAGGTGCGGACGGTGATCTGCCAATGAGTGCGGGAGCCGGTGCAATTCAACCAGGTCGCGGCACCTGGGCGAGGTGGCGTTCACTGCTGCTGGCCTGCGTCCTGCTGGCGCCGATTTCCGCCTGGTCGCAGCAGTACAACAACTGCATCGTGGCCACCTCGAATGCCGCTCTCGGTGATATCAGTTCGCTTGCGATCGAAGGCGTCGAGCTCGAGGTGGCGGCGAATTCTGGATTGACCTGCACGGGCCTGTCCTTGCTGGCGTCATCGCACATCAAGGTGAAGGTGGAAAGTTCCACCTTTGTGCTGACGGGGCCGGGCGGCCAGACCTTGCCCTTCGCGCTGCTTTCCACTTCCGGCGGTTCTCCCCTCGCGGTGGGTACCGAGGTGGACTTCTCGGCCTTTCACCTGTTGACCTTGTTCAATGGTCCCGGCGGTTCCCTGCCCATGTACATCCGCGTCAATGGTACCGCCGGCCTGCCGGCAGGCACCTACACCGGAAGCGTGAACCTGCGCTGGTACTTCTCGGTGTGCAGCGGCGTTCTGGGGCTCCTCTGTGACTGGTCCAACAGTCCCGGGGCGAGCAGCGGGCTGCTTGGCGGCCTGATTGGATGGGGAACGGGAGCGCCCGTGACCGTGAACGTGACACTCGATCTCCTGAATGATTGCGTCATCACCGCGCCGCCCCTGGACTTCGGCGTCGCGCCGCTGGCCGGCAGCTTCGGTGCGGTGACGCGCACCATCAGCGTCCGCTGCAGCGCCGGTGCGGCCTACAACGTGGGCCTGGGCGACGGCAATCACTTCGCCGGTGGCAGCCGCCGCATGCGGCGCGGCGCCAGCGCGGACTACCTGCGCTATGAGATCTACCGCGGGCCGGCTTCCAGCGAACGGTGGGGAAACCAGCCGGGTGAATGGCGCAGCAGTGCAACGGCCGACGTGAATGCCGGACTGCACGACGGCACCACCACGCAGGGGTTCACCTACCGTGCCGTGGTCGATCCATCGCAGCCGACGCCGGCGCCGGGTTCGTACACGGACCAGGTGACGCTGCAGGTGACATTCTAGGCCGTCCCGGCATCTGCGCCGGGCAGGTGCGGGAAGGCCACCACCTGGTTGCGCCCGGCATGCTTGGCTGCGTACAGCGCCTGGTCGGCGGCGGCCAGGCAGCGCTCGAGTTCCTCATGCTGGCGGGCTTCGGCCACACCCACGCTGATGGTGAAGCGCACCGCGGGCTTGCCGTCCCCGCGGGACATGCGTGGCACCGCTTCGCGCAGCTCCTCGGCAAACGCGATCGCGCCTTCCAGCGGACGCTCGACCACCAGCGCGAACTCCTCGCCGCCGAGGCGCCCGGCGAACTCTCCCTCGGAGAGCCGGGCCCGGAGCTCCTTCGCGAGCAACTGCAATGCCATGTCGCCGGCGGCGTGGCCGTGGCTGTCGTTGATCGACTTGAACAGGTCGATGTCCAGCATCAGCACGCTGAATGATCCCGGCAGCGCAAGGCGCTGTGACAGCCTGCGCATCAGCGCGCCGCGGTTCATCAGGCCGGTGAGCTCGTCGTGCGAAGCCACGTGGCGCAGCTTCTCGTGCGCCGCGCGCCAGGCCCCGTTGAGCGTGCTCACGGCATACACGCCGGTGGCTACCATGCCCACGCCCAGCCGGAAGGAGGCGGCGTCGGTTACCGCGGAGAAGTCGATGCGCAAGGGAATCAGGCCCATGGGGCCTGCGATCAGGATCCATCCGCACACCAGCATGGCCAGCAGCGAGGCCGCGAAGGGCCGGAACACCACCGCGCACCAGAGGATGCCTGGCACGATGTAGGCGCCGGCCAGCGGTCCGCCGATGGCGTGCATGGCGACCACCAGCAGGGCGAGCGTGAACAGCGCCGCCACCTGCTGGCGGGCGCGCAGCCGATCACGCGAGAACAGGCGCAGCTTGCGTTCGTCACTGGAGCCCAGCGCCAGCAGGATGGGCAGGAACAGCGCGTGGTTGACCATTTCGGCCGAGAACCACAGGCCGAAACTGGACACCAGGTCCATGTCGAACAGGATCCGCCCGCAGATGCAGCCACCGATGGCAGCGGCGGCCGAGGCCACGGTGATCACCAGGACCACGCTCATGGTGTCGAGCGAGGGATTGCCGCCGGTCGCCTTGCGCTGGACCAACCGGCCGACGAGGAGGCCGCAAGCCACGCCGACCAGGTTGGAGGCATTGAGCAGCACCAGGTCGAGCGCGGGTGTGCCGGCGGTGAAGTCCGCGAAGGCATAGGCCAGTGCGGCCAGCGCCCAGGTCAGCGGCCTGTTGGTCCGCGGCCAGACCAGCAGGGTGCCGAGCAGCAGTGCGTTGGCCGGCCAGATGCTGGCCAGCGAGAACAGCAGCCGGCTGTGGATGCCCACCTCGCAGGCGACCAGCACCAGCACCGCGATCAGCGCGGAGGCGGCGATGGGGTTCCGGGGCAGCGCATCCTGCGCGGTTGCTTCTTCTTCCCGTCCAGCGCGGAGTGTCAGCATCTTGTTGTTGTTTGCAGGCAGGGGTTGCACATCACGGGACTGGCCACAGCGGGCGTGAGATTCCGTTCCGTCCGCCTGCAACGTGATGCAGCCACGCGGCTGCACTGTGACACAAATCCGGCACCGTGGAATCAGTAACTGCCGCTCACCTTGACTGCCGCGGGCATCAGTGAGGCGGCACTTGATTGTGGCCGGAGGAAGTGATGGCCGGTCGCCGGTGACGGTTACAGCACGCCCATGCGTTTCAGGCGGAACCAGATGAACGGCGCCGCCAGCAGCGGGAAACGGCGCTGCCACGGGGAGACCGGCACGCGCACGCCGCGGTGCCTTTCGATCTTCCATACCACGTAGTCGACGGCGCCCTCGAAGGTGAAGGCGGCCTTCAGCAGCCGCAGCACGTTCAGCCGCCGGCCGAAGCGCGCGCGGCGCTTCCACTGCCGCGCGGCGCGGCGACGCTCGGCCGCGGTGAGCAGCGGTTCGATCCCGCCGTCCTCATGGCGCGCGAAGCCGATGCCGGCCTGCTGCAGGGCCAGCGGCAGCAGCCCGGCGTAGCGTGCCTCGTCGCGGCCGACGATGTCCTGCACGCGTCCGCTCCTCTCCACGCGCAGTTCGGCCTTGTACGTGCGCGCGAACAGTTCACGCCAGAAATCCGCCGGGGCGGCGCGCGGCGGGGCGAGGTGCGCCGCCCACCAGGCGGCGCGCACCACGGCGCCGGTGACCAGTCGGGTGGCCGTGGCCCGGTCGGCGGGCGAGCGTGCCCAGACGCACAGGGCCGGCTGGCTGAAGCGTGCCCAGATGGTGGTATCGCGCGTGCCGGCGGAGGTGCGTGCCGCGAACTGCGCCGGCGTCATCACCGCGTACTTGGCGCGAAGTACCTGGCCTTCGTGCGGCAGTTCCAGGTAGCCCACGTTGGGCGGCAGCAGGCGGTTGGCGAGGTGCGCCAGCGCGGAGCCTGGCCACGCCGACACCTTGTCCACCAGTACGTAGAAATCGAGGATGCCTTCCAGCGAGGCGGCGCGCAGGGTGGATCCGTAGTACAGCACTGCCACCGCGGCTTCGCCGCCGCGGCGGGCGAGCTCGGCGGCGAGGGCCTGCGCGCCGGCCGGCGCCTCGCGTTCGAGCTCCGCAGCAAGCCGCAGCCTCAGCGCCTCACTGCTCACGCCAGCCAGGAAGTGAGCGGGCCGCGGCGGCGCGCGATGGCGGCCTGCACGATGCGCACCGCGTGCACCACCAGGCAGATCGCCACCCACCAGGCGACCACGGCGATGCCCAGGTCGGGCCGGCTGAAAAGTACCGCCACGGTGAGGATGGCCAGGTTGGGGTTGCGCCGCGCGGTGACCAGGCGGAAGCGGCTGTCGAAGCGCTGCCACACATGCATGTCCATGCCGAACAGCTTGATGAACAGCCCTTCCTCCAGTCGCTGCAGCACGTAGCCGATGACGATGACCCACAGCGCCAGCGAAGCGTGCCCGAGGTGGAATCCGGCCGCAGGCAGGCCGACGATCCATGCCCACCACCAGAACGGCGGGTGGATGAGGTCGATGCCATGGTCGAACACGTCACCGAACTTCGTGTACGTGAGCGTGACGCGCGCCAGCTTGCCATCGACGCTGTCGAGGAAGGCCATCAGCCACGCGGCGAGGAGGCCGGTGCCGTAGTGGCCGTGCCAGAACAGCCAGGTGGCCAGCACGGTGAGCACCAGGCTCACGCAGGTGACCATGTTGGGGGTGATGCGCGCCGCCGCGCACAGGCGCGTGACCGCGCTCACCGCACGCGGCCAGGACAGCGTGACGAAGTCGGTCACTCCTTTATAGGAGCCGGCGAACACACGCGCCTCGATGGCGGGCAGCTGCGCCGCGGTCAGCGGCAGCAGGAAGGGCGGCTCGCGCTTGCGCAGCTTGTCGTTGTAGGCGCCGGCCACGGCCGCCGGCGGCAGCCGGGGCAGGTCGGCCGGCGCGCTGCCGGCGGCCAGGGCCGCGCGCGCCTCCTCCAGCCGCGAGGGCGGCACCACCAGCGCCACGCACTGGCCGTCGTCGGTCCACATGCCGCAGGGCGACTGCTGGCGCACCAGTCCGCGCACCAGCGGATCGTCATACACCCAGTCGGCGCGCAACAGCACCACATGGCGGGCCGACTGCACTACGGCAGTCGCACCGGCGCGACCGAACTGGCGCCGCAGGCGCTCATCGGAGGCAAGGCTCCAGACGCGAAGCGGCGACTCGCCCACGACGACACCGGCGATGGCGGGCCGCTCAGGCAGTGGTTGTGGCATGATCCGCGGAATCCTATGGCTGTTCCAGCGTCCGCATTATCGACCAATGCGCTCCGGTTTGCGCATGTGTCGGACCTGCACCTGCCGTTCGAACCGCGCCTGACGCTGGGCCAGCGCTTCTCCAAGCGGCAGCTGTCGGCGTGGTCGTGGCGGCGGCGGCGCCATGTGCAGAAGCCGGAGATCCTGGAGGCGCTGCGTGCCGACCTGGAGGCGCATGCGCCCGCGCAGGTGCTGGTCAGCGGCGACATCACCAACTTCTCCCTGCCCGAGGAGTTCACGCGCGCCGCGGAATGGCTGGGCTCGCTGGCGAGGCTGTGCCCGGTGAACATCGTGCCGGGCAACCACGATGCACTGGTGCCGATGCCCGTCGAGGAAGGGCTGGGGCGCCTGCGCGACTTCACCGGTGGCGGTGCTGAGTGGCCCTGGCTGGTCCGGCGCGAAGGCGTGAGCTTCATCGGCCTGTGCTCGGCCCGGCCCACCGCGCCGCTGCTGGCGTCGGGCAGCCTCGGCGGGGAACAGCTCGCAAGGCTGGAACAGGTGCTGGCCGCAGAGGGCGCCGAGGGCCGCCTGCGCGTGGTGGTGCTGCATCATCCCGTGGCCGATGGCGCGGTGTCGGCGCGCAAGGCACTGCGCGACCGCCGTGCGCTGCGCGAGGTGCTGCGTCGTGCCGGCGCGGAGATGGTGCTGCACGGCCATGCCCGTTTCGCGCGGCTCGATCCCGTGGCCGGGCCGCATGGCCCCATCCCGGTGCTGTGCGTGCCCTCGTCCACGGCGCTGCCGAACCCGCGTGATGATGCTGCGCGCTGGCACCTGGTCGAGCTGCCGGCGGCGCGTGCGCCGCACTGGGCAAGGGTAAAGGTGCGCCAGTGGTCGCTGGCGCGCCATGGCTTCGTCGATGCCGCCGACTACGAACTGGCGCTGCCTGCGCAGGACCGGCGCCCGTGAGTATCCCCGTGACCCGCCTGGTGCACCGGATTCCCGACCGGCTCGACCTGTATGCGCTCAGGGGCCTGCTGGGCCCGCTGCTGGTGGCGCTGGGCGTGGTGCTGGTGGCGCAGCTGCTCGAGCGCCTGCTGCGCCTGTTTGAAATCGCGGCAGCCACCGGCGCCAGCCCGATGCTGGTGCTGGAGATGATCGGCTCGCTGGTTCCCCACTACCTTGGCATCGCGCTGCCGGCGGCCTTCTTCGCCGCCATCTTCATGGCCACGGCGCGCATCGGCGACGACAACGAGCTCGATGCCATGCTGGCCACCGGCCGCTCGATCTCGCGCATGGCCGTACCGCACCTGATGGTGGGTGGCGCGCTGGTGCTGTTCAACCTGTACCTGTTCGGATACCTGCAGCCGCTGACACGCTACAACTACAACGCCACCGTGCACGAGGTGCGCAACACCGGCTGGAATGCGCGCCTGGAGGCCAATCGCTTCGTGACGGTGTCCAAGGGCTACACGCTGGCAGCCGATCGCGTGGCGGCAGACGGTCGCACGCTGGGCGGCGTGTTCGTCGAGCGGCACGATGCCGGCACCGAGCAGGTCGTCACCGCCGCGCAGGGCAGGCTGGTGCCCTCGCTGGAGGACATGAGCCTGCAGCTGGAACTGGGCAACGGCATGATCGTCGATGCCGCCGGCGAGGGACACGTACGCGTGCTGCGTTTCACGCAGGGCCGCATCAACGAGGACTTCACCGCCGTGCCTCCGCCGTACCGCGAGCGCGGCTCGATCGCGATGGGCAAGGATGCCGGCGACGCCGTGCGCGAGCTGACGCTGCCTGAGCTGCTGGCGCCGCCGCCGCAGGCCGGGGACGTGCCCCGGGCCAACCGCGCCGGCGAGTTCCATGGCCGGCTGGCCCGTTGCGTGATGCCGCTGCTGCTGCCGCTGCTGGCGCTGCCGCTGGGCATGGCGGCCAAGCGCGGCCGGCGCGTCGCCGGAACGGTGTTCGCGGTGCTGGCCGTGGTGGCGCTGGACCAGGCGCTGTCGTTCGGCGAGGCCATGGCCGAGACCGGCCGCGCCATCCCGTGGCTGGCCGTGTGGCTGCCGGTGGTGGTGTTCGCGGTGCTGGGCCTGTGGCTGTTCCGTTCCAGCCTGCAATGGCCGGGCGACAACCCGGTGATGCGCGCCGTCAGCGCCATCGAGTCGGCCTTCGAGGGCATGCAGAAGCGGCGCAAGGCGAAGTCGAAGGACGGGGGCACGAGGTCGTGAGGGCCCTCCCTGTCATGCCTCGTGCAGCCTGGAGGCCGGTGCCATGACCGTGCTCGGTGCCTACCTGCGCAAGCGCTTTGCCGCCCAGGTGTTCGGCCTGCTGATGGCGCTGACCGCGCTGATCCAGCTGTTCGAGCTGCTCGAGATCAGCGCCGAGGTGCTCGACCGCGGCCTGGGCATCGCCGGCGTGCTGCGCTACGCGATGCTGCGCCTTCCGGCGCAGATGGAAGTATCGCTGCCACTGGCCGGCCTGCTGGGCTCGATGGCTGCCTTCCACGCCATGGCGCGCACGCGCGAGATCACCGCGTTGCGTGCCTCGGGCGTGGGACTGGGCCGCATGACCGGATACCTCTGGCCCGTGCCGCTGCTGTTCGCGCTGCTGCACGTGGCGCTGGCGCAGAAGGTGGTGCCGCAGTCCGAGGCCGCGCTGAAGGCCTGGTGGGACGATGCCGTGCCGCTGGAACAGCGCGAGGCCGATCCGGAATGGGTGCACACCAGCGGTGGCGTGGCGCTGTTCGACCGCCACAGCGCCGATGGCACGCGGCTGCTCGATGTGCGCATCTTCGACCGCGATGAGGAGGGCCTGCTGACCCGGCGCACCCGGGCCCGCGAGGCACGCTGGCAGGGCGACAGCTGGCTGCTGTCGGAGGTCGAGGATTTCTCGCCGGAAGGAGGCACCGTATCGACCGGCGCGGAGCGGGTGTGGCGCAGCAACCTGAGGCCCGAGGACGTGATCCGCCTCGACGAGGCCGAGCCGCATCTCTCCACGGTGGAGCTGGCCGACGTGCTCGGCGGCGAGCGCGTGGGCACGCGGCCGCGCAGCTTCTACGCCACGGTGCTGATGCAGTCCTTCGCTGCCCCGTTCACGGTGTTCATCATGATGCTGCTGGCCGTTCCGGCCGCGCTGGTGTCCGAGCGTGGTGGCGGGGGCGGGCGCATGTTCATCGCGCTGTGCCTGGGCCTGGGATTCCTGCTGGTGGACGGCATCTTCTCTTCGCTGGGGACCAGCGGTCGCATCGGGCCCATGGCGGCGGCGTTCACTGCGCCGGTGGCCTTCGCCATCCTGGGTTTCGTGCAATTGAAAGTCTGCGAACGTGCGTGAGCTGAAGGACTGGCTCAGGTACCGGCTGAAGAAGAAGCTGCACAGCCGGCTGGCGCGTTGCACCGCGGCCTGCGTGCGCGCCGGCGCCCGCCTGCGATCCGGGCTGGGATTGCCGCCGGGGCGCGACTTCGTGCGGTCGCGCTACGGCGTGCTGATGCGGGCCAACTGGGGAGACCGCACCTTCCAGTACTGCCGCTTCGGCGTCTACGGGCGGGTGCTGGCGGACTTCATGGCCTCGCGCCGCGAGGACTTCGTGTTCCTCGACATCGGCGCCAACCAGGGGTTGTATTCGCTGCTGGCGGCGAAGAACCCGCATTGCCGCGCCATCGTGGCGCTGGAGCCGGTGGCAGGCACCTTCGCGCTGCTGCAGCAGAACGTCAACGCCAACGGCGGCGCGGACCGCACCACGCTGCTGCAGGCGGCGCTGGCCGCGCAATCCGGTAGCGCCTCCATCACCGTCAGCGCCGGCCACAGCGGCGTGGCGACCCTGGCGCAGGGCAACACCAGCCTGCGCCGCGCCGCCACCGAAACCGTGCGACTGATCGACGTGCAGGAGCTCGACCGCCACGTGCCCGGTTCACCCGGCCCCATCATCGTGAAGGTCGACGTCGAGGGATTCGAGGACGTGGTGCTGGCCGAACTGATGCGTTCGCGCCACGCCGCGCGCATCAAGGCGGTGTTCTACGAGGTCGATACGCGCTGGAGCGACGGCGAGCGGCTGCGTGCCACCCTGGCGCAGGCGGGCTTCACGTCATTCACCCGCTTCGGGCGCAAGGGGCACCACGACGTGCTGGCGATGCGCGCCGCCGCGCCGTCCTGATAGTCTTCGCTTCCTGTTCGTCCCGCGGAGTTTGCATCCGGTGTCACAGATCACGATCCAGCCGGTGCAGGATGCTGCGCAGCTCAAGCGCTTCATCCGCCTGCCTTCACGCCTCTATTCGACCGATCCGAACTTCGTGCCGCCGCTGGAGCTGGAGCGGCTCGACGCGTTGCGTCCCGGCAAGAACCCGTACTTCGAGCACGGCCAGGCGCAGTTCTTCCTGGCGGTGAAGGACGGCCGCGACGTGGGCCGCATCAGCGCGCAGGTGGACAGCCTGGTGAAGGAGCCGGACCTGGGCTTCTTCGGCCTGCTGGCCGCGGAGAACGACCCGGCGGTGTTCAAGGCGCTGTTCGGCGCGGCGGAGGGCTGGCTCAGGCAGCGCGGTCGCACGCGCGTGCGCGGCCCCTTCAGCCTGTCGATCAACGAGGAGACCGGCCTGCTGATCGACGGCTTCGATACGCCGCCGATGATCTTCATGCCGCATGACCCGCGCTACCTTGCGCCCGCCGTCGAGGCGCAGGGCTATGCCAAGGCCAAGGACGTGATTGCCTACCTCTATGATGTGGTGGGCGGCTTCCCCGAGGACGTGATGCGGCTGGTGCGCCGGGCCGAGGGCCGGGGTATCCGCATCCGCCACATCGACTTCAGCCGCATCGAGCAGGAGTTCGAGCTGGTGATGGACATCTTCAATGATGCGTGGAGCCAGAACTGGGGCTTCATCCCCTTCACCCGTTCCGAGCTCACGCACATGGCCAGGGGCCTGAAGCCGCTGCTCGATCCCACCTGGACCGCAGTGGCCGAGTACGACGGCAACGCGGTGGGCTTTGCCATCCTGCTGCCCAACCTCAACGAGGTGATCCGCGACTTCAAGGGCCGGCTGTTTCCGTTCAACTGGCTGAAGATGCTGCTGCGGCTCCGGCGCGTGCGTTCCGGCCGCGTGGCGCTGATGGGCGTGCGCCGAAGTTTCAACGGCGGCCTCATCGGCGGCATGGTGCCGCTGGCGCTGATCCACAGCCTGCAGAAGAACGCCCGGCCCAAGGGCATGGAGCGTGCCGAGCTGTCGTGGATCCTGGAGGACAACATGCCGATGCGCCGCATGATCGAGGCGCTGGGCGCGACGGGTTACAAGACCTATCGCGTCTACGAGAAGAGCCTGGCCTGATGCCAGGGTTGCGCACGGCGCTGGTGCTGGCGGGCACGCGCCCGGGTGGGGATCCGCTGGCGGCGCACGCCGGCGTGTCGCACAAGGCGCTGATCCCCGTGGGCGGCACGCCCATGCTGGCGCGGGTGCTCGCCGCGCTGGACGCAGTGCCTTCCATCGGCCGCATCGTGGTGGCCATCGACCGCGACGACGTGCTGGAGCAGATGCCGCGGCTGGCCACGCCGGTCGAGGCCATGGCGCCGGGGCAGGGACCCAGTGCCAGCGTGGCGCGGGCGCTGGAGCAGTACGGCGCCCCGCTGCTGGTCACCACTGCCGACCATGCGCTGCTGGAGCCCGCCTGGGTGGAAGAGTTCCTGGCCGGTGCCACCGGCGCCGGCGCCGATGCCTTCGTGGCGATGGCGCGACGCGCCGAGGTGATGCGCGCCGCCCCCTCCACGCGCCGCACCTGGTGGCGCTTTTCAGACGGGGAGGTGTCGGGCTGCAACCTGTTCCTGCTGGCCACGCCGGCCGCGGGTGGCGTGGTGCGCCTGTGGCAGAAACTCGAGGCGCAGCGCAAGCACCCGCTGGCGCAGCTGCGCCTGCTCGGGCCGGGACATGTGATCCGTTATCGCTTCGGCCTGCTCAGCCTGCCGCAGGCGCTGGCCCGGCTGGGCCGGCTCTCCGGTGCGCGGATCGCGCCCGTGCTGCTGTCCGACGGTCGCGCGGCCATCGACGTGGACAAGCCCGAGGACCTGGCCCTGGTGCAGTCACTGCTGCTTGCAGGTAACAGCGGTTCGTGAAGAATCGGTCATGTGGGCGCTTGCGAAAGCCATCGTCCCGTATGGGCCATTTGACAGAACACTCCGGCAGCAGCCCGTCCGCCTGGTCGGGCTGCGCAGGTCCGCACGCAGGCCTGCGAGGTGGCGACCCCGCCACCGCGGCCTCGCGGGGTGGCAGGGGTGTTGTCCCGGGGCTGCAAACCCAGCTTTGTGGTTTTTTTGCGACGCCTCTGGAGGGCGCTCGTTGCGTCTTTGACACTCCGTCAACGGCGACCAGGAACGGTCGCGATCCGCAATATTATGTACCGGGAATCCCTGATCTTCGGAGTTAAGGCCCTATATTCGGGGTCAGGAACGGTTATGATGCGCCAACTGACCCATTGCCCCTCATTCGGGCAGTGCATCACAATCGGTTTTGAATGAAATTGCGTTTGCGCTGCCGCCACACTAAATTTGGCCAACGACTTTGCTCGGAGAGCCACTGAAAGGCGTCGAGAACTTGGACGGTAACTTGGTTTTACAGAACGTGCCGACACCGACGGCCAGTGGCATCGAGTTGCGGCGTGCACAGTTTTCCACGCTGACCGAGGCGCTCGATTACGCCGCCCGCGGTTTCAGCGGGTTCAACTATTACAACGGACGCGGCGAACTGTACGCGGTGCTCCCGTACGGTGAGCTGCGTGACCGCGCGCGTGCGCTGGCGCGCCGCCTGGCGAGCCTGGGCCGTGGTGCGCGCGTGGCGCTGGTGGCGCACACGCATCCGGATTTCGCCGTGATGTTCTATGCCTGCCAGTACGCGGCGCTCGTGCCCGTGCCGCTGCCGGCGGCAATCCACCTGGGTGGTCACGAGGCCTATGTGCGCCACCTGCGCCAGATGATCCTCGATTGCCGCGCTTCTGCAGCATTTGCGCCGGCAGAATTCATCGACCTGCTGCAGGAAGCGGTCGAGGGCCTGCCCGTGCAGGTGGCCGGCACGCTGGATGATTTCCAGTCGCTGGACGATGCGGGCGAGCTGCCTGCGCCGCCGGCCCCGCACGAACTCGCCTACCTGCAGTACACCTCGGGCAGCACGCGCTTCCCGCGCGGCACCATGATCACGCAGGCCTCGGTGATGCATAACCTCGAGGCCATCTTCAACCACGGCTTCCGCCTGACGCAGGAAGACCGTTTCTGCTCGTGGCTGCCGTACTACCACGACATGGGCCTGGTGGGCATCGTGCTCGGCTGCATGGCCACGCAGCGCTCCTGCGATTTCCTGGGCTCGCGCGAGTTCGCGATGCGCCCGCGCCTGTGGCTGAAGCTGATGTCGCAGAACCGCTCGACGATCTCCTTCAGCCCGCCATTCGGCTACGCGCTGGCCGCGCGCCGCCTGACGCAGAAGGACACCGACGCGCTGGATCTTTCCTCCTGGCGCATCGCCGGCGTGGGTGCCGAGATGATCCACGAGGAGTGGCTTGATGCCTTCGCGCGCGCCACCGCGCCGGCCGGCTTCGATCGCAAGGCCTTCCTGCCGTGCTACGGCATGGCCGAATGCTCGCTGGGCGTGAGCTTCTCGCCGGTGGGCGAGGGCGTGCACATCGATTACGTCGATGGCGACCGCCTGTCCGATACGGGCGAGGCGCGTTCCTACGCCGGCGAAGGCGAGGGCCGTCGCAAGGGCTTCGTCAATTGCGGTGCGCCGCTGCCGGGCTTCGAGGTGGAGATCCGCGACGACCAGGGCAACGTGCTGCCGGATCGCCGCGTGGGCCGCATCTTCCTGCGCAGTCCCAGCGTCATGCAGGGCTACTACAACCTGCCCGAGATCAGCGCCGAGGTGCTGTCGAAGGAAGGCTGGCTGAACACCGGTGACCTGGGCTACCGCGTCAATGGCGCCCTCTATATCACCGGCCGCGCCAAGGACCTGCTGATCATCAACGGCCGCAACATCTGGCCGCAGGACCTGGAGAGCCTCGCCGAGCAGCAGCCGGAGGTGCGTCCCACCGACGCGTCGGCGTTCTCGGTGCCGGGCAGCGACGGCACCGAAGTGGCCGTGCTGGTGGTGCAGTGCCGTGAGACCGATCCGAAGGCGCAGGCCGAGCTGGCCGACCGCCTGCACGAGGCGATCTCGACCGAGTTCGGCATCCGCTGCCTGATCGAGCTGGTGCCGCCGCACACGCTGCCGCGCACCTCCTCGGGCAAGCTCTCGCGCAGTGCCGCGCGCAAGGAATTCCTCGAGCGCCACAGCGAGGAGAGCCTGCGCGAGGCCATCAATGTGCGCTTCCTGGTGAGCGACGGCGGCCGGCGCCGCGTCGCCGCCTGACGCGCGCGGCAATGAGTGCTCCCGACAGGGTCGAGCAGGTCGTCCGCGAGGCCCTGAAGATCGCAGTGCCGGACATTGGTGCCGTCGATGGCAGCACCCACCTGGCCAGCGAACTGGGCCTGGATTCGGCGCAGGTGATGGACATGATCATGGAGATCGAGGACCGCCTCGACATCTCGATTCCGGTGGCGCTGATCGCCGAGGCGCGCACGCTGGACCAGCTTTGCGAGAGCGTGCGCCGGGTGGTGGCGTCGAAATGAGCCTTTTCCAGAAGTTTGCCCCGCTGGCCGAGCTGCGCTCGCAGCTGGCGCGCGCCGGCGCGGTGCCGTCGGTGGCCACGCCGATGGATGCGGTGCAGTCGGCCACCGAGGCCATCATCGATGGCAAGCCGGTGCTGCTGGCCGGCACCAACAACTACCTGGGCCTGACCTTTGCGCCGGAAACGCGCGCGGCGGCCATCGACGCCATCAACCGCCTGGGCACCGGCACCACCGGCTCGCGCATGGCCAGCGGCAACTACGATGGCCACCGCCAGCTCGAGCGCGAATTCGCCGCGGCGTTCAACTACCCCGCCAGCATCGTGTTCTCCACCGGCTACCAGGCCAACCTGGGCGCGATCTCGGCGCTGGCCGGCCCGGATGAATTCCTGCTGGTGGATGCCGACGGCCATGCGAGCATCCACGATGCCTGCAAGCTGTCGGCAGCGACCACCATCCGCTTCCGCCACAACGACCCGGACAACCTTGCGCGCCGCCTGGAGCGGCTGGGCGAGGACGCGAAGCGCACGCTGGTCGTGGTGGAAAGCCTCTACAGCGTGCTGGGCGACCGCGCGCCGCTGAAGGAGTTCGTCGAGGTCAAGGAGCGCTACGGCGCCATGATCATCGTCGACGAGGCGCATTCCTTCGGCATGTTCGGCCCGAAGGGCCTGGGCATCTGCGCCGAGCTCGACCTGCTCGACCGCGTCGACTTCATCGTCGGCACGTTCTCCAAGAGCCTGGGCGGCGTGGGCGGCTTCTGCGTCAGCCGCCACGAGGAACTCGAGCTGCTGCGCCTGGCCAGCCGCCCGTACATCTTCACCGCCTCGCCGCCGCCGCCGGTGATCGCCGCCACGCGTGCCGCGCTGACGCGGCTGCTCGAGGGGGATGACCTGCGCGAGCGCCTGTGGCGGCACGTGAACCGCTTCTATCCGGCCATGCAGAAGATCGGCTACCGGCTGGGAGCGCCCGACCCGGGCCCGGTGACCGCGCTGCTGTTCAACGAACGCGAGAGCGCAATGCGGCTGTGGCAGGGCCTGCTCGACGCGGGCATCTACACCAACCTGATGGTGCCGCCATCGACGCCGGCCGGCCTGTCCATCGTGCGCATCAGCCTGTCGGCAGCCCACACCGACGAGCAGGTCGACCGCATGATCGATGCGCTGGCCCGCATCGCGCCCGGGCTGAAGATGGCGGCGGCGTAAGCCGACGCACCCTCCATGCGCGCCATCCTGATCAACGCGGGGCAGGGCAGCCGCCTGCTGCCGCTCACGCTGCATACCCCCAAGTGCCTGATCGAGGTCAATGGCCGCACCATCCTCGACCACCAGGTCCTGGCACTGAAGGAAGCGGGCGTGTCGCGCATCGAGGTGGTTGGCGGCTACCGCGCTGAACAGATCCGCGAGCACCTGCAGCAGCATTACGACCCGGGCCTGGTCGGGCTCACCATCAATCCGTTCTGGTCCGTGGCCAGCAGCATCGGCAGCGTCTGGGCGGTACGCGAGTACCTGGACGAGCCCTTCGTGCTGGTCAACGGCGACACCATCTTCGATCCCAGCGTGTTCCAGCAGGCCTTTGCCGACATGCAGCCTGGCGTGAACCTGGTGGTCGAGCGCCTCGGCGAGGCCGAGAACGACGACATGCTGGTGAAGGTGGAGCACGGTCGGGTGGTCGCCGTCGGCAAGAACCTCAAGGTCGCCGATGCCACCCACCGCTCGCTCGGCATCGTGCTTTCTCCCGATCGCCGCCGCAGTGGCCTCTACCACAGCGCGCTGCGCGCCGTGATCGAGGCCGAGGGGGGCTATAACGCCTACCACCACGGCGTCATCGATCACCTTGCACGGACCGCTTCAGTGACGGCGATCGAGAACCACAGCGGGCTGTGGCGCGAGGTCGATCGTCCCGAGGACATCGAGCGCTGGATGCGCGACCACGCGAGGGCATGGCCGCGGGCGCTTCCCTGAACAACAGCCGGCGCGGTCCGGTCGCATTCTTCTTCCTCGGCGAAACGCTGCTTATCCCGCACCTCTTCCCCATCGTGGAGGCGCTGGCGCGGCACGAGGACGTGCAGATCGACCTGTGGGTGAGCACCTCGGTGCACGAGCAGCTGCTGGCCGGCTGGATCCGGGACCTGGGGCCGCAGGTGCGCGTCCGTCGCGCCTCAGGCTACCTGTCGCTGCCCGACCTGCCGCCGGGCAGCAATCCGCCGCTGCCGTCCAAGAAGCGGCTGCTGCTGGGCATGATCCTGCCGATGCTGCGCACGCCGGTGGCTGTGGTGGCCGAGCAGACCAGCTTGTGGCTGCCGGCGCTGCTGCCGCTGCGCACGCGGTTCATCAATGTCTCGCACGGGCACGGCACCATCCGCGCGCGCGAGGGTTTCCGCCGCCGCGCCGCCTGGCGCATCCCGGTGCCCAGCGAGGGCGAGCGCAGGGCGCTGCTGGAGCTGGGCTTCGAGGAACGCAAGGTGCCCGTGGTCGGCTCGGTGAAGTGCACCTTCCGCCACGCCATGGGCCGCGAAGTGAGCTTCCCGGAGAAGCGGCCGGTGGTGTTGTACAACCCGCACTGGCAGGCGCACCGCTCCTCCTGGTGGGACTGGGGCCGGCAGGTGCTGGACCAGCTCGTCGCCCAGGACCGTTTCAATGTGATCCTCGCGCCGCACCAGCGGCTGGCCGAAGGTGACCCGCAGCTGCGCGAGGTGCTCGCCGGGGCCGCGCGCCGTCCGCACGTCATCAGCGACATCGACAGCTTCGCCCTGGTGGACGGCAGCTACCAGCGTGCCGCCGACATCTACCTCGGCGACACCTCCAGCCAGGTGATCGAGTTCCTGGCCACTCCGCGTCCCTGCCTGTTCCTCAACAACAAGCGTGTCGCCTGGCGCTCGCGCGCAGATTTCGCCATGTGGCAGGCGGGGGAAGTGCTGGAGGAGCCGCAGGGGCTGGTCGCCGCGCTGGAGCGCGCGGTGGCAGGGCACGCTGACTATCTCCCGGCGCAGCAGCAGCTGGTGCACGAGTGGCTGGGGGAAACCAGCGGCGCTCCCGGGCGCATCGTGGAGCACATCCTGGAGGCACTGCAGCGCTGAGGCAGCGCGGCCGCGCCGCGGGCTACTTTTCCCGTTCCCGCGCCTGCTGGTAGGCCTGCGCCATCGCCTCGGAGAACAGGTGCGGCACCTCGCCGTTGCCACTGCGCAGCAGGTGCGCGTAGATCTCGCGCAGGCGCGGCAGGCTCTTCTCCGCCGGAGTGCCCTCCATGCGTGCCGGGTCCAGGTGCGCCACGAACGCCAGCAGCGCCTCGCGCACCGCGGGCACCAGCGCCTCGCCGTGCGCGGCGGCGTCGGCGAACTGCTCGCGCAGGCGCATCACCGCGTCCAGCCGACGCTGCTCGTGGCCGGTGAGCAGTTCCACGATGTACTCGTCGATGCCCATGTCCAGCGGCGAGCTGCCCGCGCCGCCCTCGTGGTGGATGCCGTACCGGTCCCTGAAGGTGGAGCCGGCGCGCTGCACGTCGCGCAGGCCCGTCAGCGCCTCGCGCAGCAGGCGGCCGACCAGGTACAGGGCCTGCGGCTCGCCCAGGGCGGCGAGCCGCTCCGCGTCGATGCCGGCGCCGCGGCAGAAGGCCTTGAAGCCGCTGAGTGCGCTGAGCGAGGGGGACGTGCCCTCGAGCCGCGCCTTGGCTGCGGCGCGCAGCCTGGCAATGCGGTCCTGCATGGCGGCCTGGGCCTCGGCGGACAGGCCGGACTGCGAGCCCGTATCGCCACCGCCCATGGTGGTGGTCGTGGTGGCGGTGAACGCAGCGTGCGGGCCGTCGGGAATCAGCGCCTCGATGTCCAGAGAGTGGCCGAGGTCCTCCTCCGGCGCCGCCTTCGGTTTCTGTCCGCCCGGCAGGCGGATGGGCACCACGTTCTGCACCGTGAGGTTGGCGATGGTGGAGGCGCCAGGCTGCGGCGCGGCCGCCGCGTCGTCCTCGTCGATGCTGACCAGGATGCGGTATTCGCCCATGCGCAGGATATCGCCGGCGGCCAGGCGGTGGATGCCCCGCCGGCCCAGCGGCTTGGCCGACTCGTTGACGAACACGCCGTTGCTGCTGGTGTCCTCGACGATGTAGTGGCCGGCGCGGAAATGGATGCGGGCGTGGTGCCCTGAGAGGTAGCGGTGGGGGTCCGGCAGCGCCCAGTCGTTGTCCAGCGCGCGGCCGATACTGCCCCCCGACACGCCCAGCACGATGCTGCCGCGGGGGCCGAGCTTCTGCCGCTGTGGACTGATGATTTCGAGGCGCAAGGCCATGGGGCGGAGGGAACCTTCGCTTCTGCAACCTGAACTATAATGGGCGGCGGCCCTCCCGCCGCCGCTTCCCGACAGACTATGGCACCACATCACATTTTCACGGCCCGGCACGTGAACCAGGGCAAGCTTCGCGGCGTCGCCCGGGCCTGCGCCGCCCGACCGGCAAAGAACCCGACGTGATCCTCGAACTTCCCGGGGGGCCGGCCCACAGCGAATTCCGCCTGGCCAAGCTGCTGACGCGGCTGCGCGCGGCGGTGCCTGCCGTCCGCGGTGTCGCCAGCCGCTACGTGCACCTGGCCGACTGCGCGCGCGAGCCGGCGGAGGGGGAACTCTCGCGCCTGGCCGCGCTGCTGCGCTACGGCCCGCGCGACCCGCAGGACGATGAAGCCCCGCGCGGCACGCGCCTGCTGGTGGTGCCGCGGCCGGGCACCATCTCGCCCTGGTCGAGCAAGGCCACCGACATCGCGCACGTGTGCGGCCTGTCGTGGCTGCGGCGGGTGGAACGCGGCGTGTGGTTCTACATCGAGTCGGTGGATCCGCTGGACGAGGCGGCGCTGGCCGCCATCGCCGCGGAGCTGCACGATCGCATGACGGAGTCAGTGATCGACCCCGGTGCCGTGGCCTCGCTGTTCACCGCCGGCACGCCGCGGCCGCTGTCCACGGTCGAGCGCTCGCTGGCCTCGCTCGAGGCGGCCAACCGCGAGCTGGGGCTGGCGCTGTCGGCGGACGAGATCCGCTACCTGCACGAGAGCTTCACGCGGCTGGGTCGCGATCCCACCGACGTGGAGCTGATGATGTTCGCGCAGGCCAACTCCGAGCACTGCCGGCACAAGATCTTCAACGCCACCTTCACCATCGACGGCGAGCCGCAGGAGCGCTCGCTGTTCGCGATGATCCGCAACACCCACGTGCACGCGCCCGAGGGGGTGATCTCGGCCTACCGCGACAACGCCGCGGTGATCGAGGGGGCGGTAGGGCGGCGCTACTTCGCCGACCCGCTCACCGGCCGCTACCAGGCGGTCGAGGAACCCATCGACATCCTGATGAAGGTTGAGACGCACAACCACCCGACGGCGATCTCGCCGTTCCCGGGCGCGTCCACCGGCTCCGGCGGCGAGATCCGCGACGAGGGCGCCACCGGCCTGGGCGCGAAGCCCAAGGCGGGACTGGTGGGCTTCTCGGTGTCGAACCTGCTCATCCCGGGGTTCGAGCAGCCCTGGGAGCGCACGCTGGGCAAGCCGGACCGCATCGTCAGCAGCCTCGAGGTGATGCTCGAGGGACCGATCGGCGCGGCGGCGTTCAACAACGAATTCGGCCGGCCGTGCATCGCCGGCTATTTCCGCACCTTCGAGCAGCCGGTGGATGACGCCACCGCGCGCGGCTACCACAAGCCCATCATGATCGCCGGCGGCCTGGGCAACGTGCGTCGCCAGCATGCGCTGAAGGGCGAGGTGCCGGTGGGCGCCCACCTGGTGGTGCTGGGCGGCCCGGCCATGCTGATCGGCCTGGGCGGCGGTGCCGCCTCGTCGATGGCCAGCGGCGCCTCGCACGCCGAACTCGACTTCGCGTCGGTGCAGCGCGGCAACCCCGAGATCCAGCGCCGCGCGCAGGAAGTGATCGACCGCTGCTGGGCGCTGGGCGAGGACAATCCCATCCAGTTGATCCACGACGTGGGCGCCGGCGGCCTGTCCAATGCCGTGCCCGAGGCAGTGGCGCACAGCCACCGCGGCGCGCGCGTGGAGCTGCGCGCGGTGCCCAATGCCGAGGAGGGCATGTCGCCGCTGGAGATCTGGTGCAACGAGGCGCAGGAGCGCTACGTGCTGGTGGTCTCCGAGCAGGGCCTGGCGCGCTTCGAGCAGATCGCGCGCCGCGAGCGCTGCCCCTATGCCGTGATCGGCCGCCTCACCGATGATGGCGTGCTGAAGGTTCACGACGAGGTGTTCGGCAACCATCCGGTGGACATGCCGGTGGACGTGCTGCTGGGCAAGCCGCCGCGCATGCAGCGCGATGTGAGCCATGAGCCGGCGCAGGCGCAGCCCTTCGACGCGCGCGGCCTGGACCTGCGCGAGGCGGCGCTGCGCGTGCTCTCGCACCCGGCGGTGGCCGACAAGACCTTCCTGGTCAGCATCGGCGACCGCAGCGTCGGCGGGCTGGTGTGCCGCGACCAGATGGTGGGCCCGTGGCAGGTGCCGGTGGCCGACGTGGGCGTGACCAGCGCCGACTTCTTCGGCCATGCCGGCGAGGCCATGGCCATGGGCGAGCGCACGCCACTGGCGCTGCTGGACGCGGCCGCGGCCGCGCGCGTGGCCGTGACCGAGTCGGTGCTGAACATCCTCGCCGCCGACGTGGCCAGGCTGTCCGACATCCGCCTGTCGGCCAACTGGATGGCGGCCTGTGGCGAGCCCGGCGAGGATGCGGCGCTGTACGACGCCGTGCGCGCCGTGGGCATGGAGCTTTGCCCGGCGCTGGGCATCGCCATTCCCGTGGGCAAGGACTCACTGTCGATGCGCACGGTCTGGCGCGAGGACGGCCGGCAGAAGTCCGTGGTGGCGCCGGTGTCGCTGATCGTGTCGGCGTTCGCGCCGGTGGGCGACGTGCGCCGCACGCTGACGCCCCTGTTGCGCCTGGATGCCGGCGATACGCGCCTGCTGTGGGTGGACCTGGGCCGCGGCCGCGCGCGCCTCGGCGCTTCCATCGTGGCGCAGGTGCACGGCGGGCTGGGCGGTGCTGCTCCGGATCTTGACGATCCGGCGCTGCTCACCGGCTTCGCGAGCGCGTTCAACGCGGTGCGGGACAAGGTGCTGGCCTACCACGACGTTTCCGACGGCGGCGTGTTCGTCACGCTGGCCGAGATGGCTTTCGCCTCGCATTGCGGCCTCGCGGTGGAGCTGCCGGTGAGCGGCGATGCGGACCTGGCGGCGCGGCTGTTCGCCGAGGAGCCGGGCGCGGTGCTGCAGGTGCGCGCCGCGGACGTGGCGGCGGTGCGCGGGCGCTTTGCCGCCGAGGGCCTGGCGGATGCCGTGCACGACATCGGCGCGCCCGTGCGTGAACCGGAGCTGGTCTTCGCCGGCGGCAACCGCACGCTGCAGCTGGGCTGGGAGGAGGCGCGCCGCGCCTGGAGCGAGACCTCGCACCGCATGCGCCTGCTGCGCGACGAGCCGGCTTCTGCGCACGAGGAATTTGCCGCGCAGCTCGACCTCGCCGACCCCGGCCTGCAGGTGGCGCTCACCTTCGACCCCGAACAGGACGTGGCCGCGCCCTACATCAACCGCGGCGCGCGCCCCAGGGTGGCCGTGCTGCGCGAGCAGGGCGTCAACAGCCACGTGGAAATGGCGGCAGTGCTCGACCTCGCCGGCTTCGAGCCGCACGACGTGCACATGACCGACATCATCGACGGCGGTCGCGACCTCGCGGGCTACCGTGGCCTGGTCGCCTGCGGCGGATTCTCCTACGGCGACGTGCTGGGTGCGGGCGAGGGCTGGGCCAAGTCCATCCTGTTCAATCCGGTGGCGCGCGAGCGCTTCGTCGCCTTCTTTGAGCGCAACGACACCTTCACCCTGGGCGTGTGCAACGGCTGCCAGATGATGGCGGCGCTGAAGGAGCTGGTGCCCGGCACCGAGCACTGGCCGCGCTTCGTGCGCAACCGGGTGGAGCAGTTCGAAGGGCGGCTGTCGCTGGTGGAGATCCTCGACTCGCCCTCGGTGCTGCTGGCCGGCATGGCCGGCTCGCGCCTGCCGGTGGTGGTCTCGCATGGCGAGGGCCGCGCCGAGTTCGGCCGGCCCGGGCAGCGCGAGGCGCTGGCCGCAGCCGGGCAGGTGGCATTCCGGTACGTGAACGGCCGCGGCGAAGTGGCGCGTGAATACCCCGCCAACCCGAACGGTTCGCCGGACGGCATCGCCGCCGTGACCAGCCGCGACGGCCGGGTGCTGATCACCATGCCGCACCCCGAGCGCAGCTTCCGCATATCGCAGCACTCCTGGTATCCGCACGACGCCCGCGGTGAATACGCCGGCTGGATGCGCATGTTCCGCAACGCGCGGGCGTGGGTGGGATAGCAGGAATCCACGGGTTCCAAGCCCCGGTCGTTTGAGTAAACTCAGCGGCCGTCGAAAACTTGGAAAACCGACCCGGGGGTAGAGAACCGATGATCGGATTCAGGCAGACCGCTGCCCGTGCGGCGGCGGTGACGGTGAAGGGCATCGCCCTCGCTCATCTGGCGCTGGGCATGGCCTCGGCCGCCGCGCCGGATCTCAAGGCCATGAACGAGCCCCACAAGCCGTTCAAGATCTATGGCAACACGTACTACGTGGGCACTGCCGGCATCTCCTCGGTGCTGGTCACTTCGGACTACGGCCACGTGCTGGTCGATGGCGGCTTGCCCGAATCCGCGCCGCTGATCGCGAAGAACATCCAGGAACTGGGCTTCAAGCTCGAGGACGTGAAGGCCATCGTGTTCTCCCATGCGCACGTGGACCACGTGGGCGGCATTGCCGAGCTGCAGCGCCTCACCGGCGCGCAGGTCTATGCACTGCGGCCGGCGGAACCGGTGCTGCGCACCGGCAAGCTGCAGAAGGATGATCCGCAGGCGGCGGCGAAGTCGCCGGCCATTCCCAAGGTCGAGCGCGTATGGGTGGCGACCGACGGCCAGCTGCTGGGCGTGGGCGGCGTGCGCCTGCGCGTGTACGCGACGCCGGGGCACACGCCCGGCAGCGCCACCTGGACCTGGGATGCCTGCGAGGGGACCAGCTGCCTGGCATTCGTCTACGCGGACTCCATGAATCCGGTGAGCGCGGGCAAGTACCGCTTCCGCGACCATCCGGAGGTGGTGGAGTCCTTCGAGCAGAGCCTCAAGCTGATCGAGGGCCTGCGCTGCCAGATCCTGCTGACGCCGCACCCAGACGCGGACACGCTGCAGAAGCTGGAGCAGGCCAACAACGATCCGAAGGCGCTGGAGGATGCCGAGGCCTGCAAGCGCTTCGCGCAGCAGAAGCGCGAGGCGCTGCAGAACCGCCTGGCGCAGGAGAGCTGAGGATCGCGCCCGTTTCCCGGTGATGAAAACGCCCGCCTCGCGCGGGCGTTTTCCTTCGGGCGCCGACCTAGCGTGGAGCCAGCGGCAGGCGCGCCGCCGGCAGCAGCGCGACGATGGCCAGCACGGCGGCGGCGAGCAGCGCGCCGGTGACGCCGATGGCATTGGCCACCGGACCCCACAGCAGGCTGCCGCCAGCGAGGCAGCCGTAGAACACCGCCGTGTAAAGCGCCATGCCGCGGCCGCGCAGCGCATCGGACATGGCCAGCTGCGCGGCCACGTTCAGCGAGGACAGCGCCGCCAGCCAGGCGGCGCCGGCCAGCAATGCCGTGAGCATGCCCAGCGCGGGAATGCGCAGCAGCGCGAAGCCGAGCAGGGCGGCGGCGGTGGCGAGCTGCCCGATCTGCTGCACCCGGTCGATGCCGATGCGTGCGCGCAGCCGCGGCAGGAACAGCGCCCCGGCCACCGCGCCCGCGCCGATGCAGCCCACCAGCACGCCGAACAGCCCGGGTCCGCCGGAGAGCTGCTCGCGCGCGATCAGCGGCAGCAGTGCCCAGTAGCAGCTGCCGTTCACGTAGTACAGCACCGAGCGCCACAGCGTCCGGCGAAGGCCAGCGTTGTCGCGTGCCTGCGCCAGGCCCGTGCACAGCGCCGCGAGGAAACTCTCCGTGCCTGCGGGCGTCGCGCGCCGGTACCCGCGCCACATCAGCAGCGCGACGATCACGACGATGAAGGTGAGGGCGTTGATCAGGAAGGGCCAGGCGATGCCGATGGCCGCGATCACCACGCCGGCCAGCGCCGGGCCGATGGCGCGGCTGATGTTCATGCTCATGGCATGCAGCGCGATGGCCTGCGGCAGGTCCTCGCGCGTCACCAGCGCCGGCACGATGGCCTGCCAGGTGGGCGACATCACCGCCACGCAGCTGCCCATGGCCAGGGTGACCAGCAGCAGGTTCAGCGGCGAGGCGATGCACCCCAGCACCAGCAGGCCCATCAGCAGTGCGAGCAGCAGCATCGCCGATTGCACCAGGATGAGCAGCCAGCGGCGGTCGCAACGGTCGGCCAGCGTGCCGGCAGGCACCGCCAGCAGGAATACCGGCAGGGCGCTGGCGACCTGCACCAGCGCCACCATCGAGGCCGAGGGATCGAACTCCGACATCAACCAGCGGGCGGCCAGGTCGTACATCCAGTTGCCGACATTGGCCACCAGGCCGGCGCCCCACAGCAGCGCGAACTGGCGGTGCCGCAACGGCGCCCAGGCGCCCGCTGCGCTCATCGGGTGAGTTTCTTGTACTTGATGCGCTCGGGCCGGGCTTCCTCGCCGTGGCGGCGGGCGTAATCGGCGGCATACTCCTGGTAGTTGCCCTCGAAGAACACCACCTGCGAATTGCCCTCGAAGGCGAGGATGTGGGTGGCGATGCGGTCGAGGAACCAGCGGTCGTGCGAGATCACCACCGCGCAGCCGGGGAAGGCCAGCAGCGCCTCCTCCAGCGCGCGCAGCGTTTCCACGTCGAGGTCATTGGTGGGCTCGTCGAGCAGCAGCACGTTGCCGCCGGACTTCAGCACCTTGGCCAGGTGCACGCGGTTGCGCTCGCCGCCGGAGAGCTCGCCGATCAGCTGCTGCTGCTGCGTGCCCTTGAAGTTGAAGCGGCCCACGTAGCCGCGCGAGGCGGTCTCGTAGTTGCCGACCTTGATGATGTCGTTGCCGCCGGAGATCTCCTGCCAGACGGTGTTCTTGTCGTTCAACGCCTGGCGCGACTGGTCGACGTAAGCCAGCTTCACCGTCGGGCCGATGGTGATCCTGCCGGAGTCGGGCTTCTCCTGGCCGGTGAGCATGCGGAACAGCGTGGTCTTGCCCGCGCCGTTGGGACCGATGATGCCCACGATGCCGCCCCTGGGCAGGCTGAAGGACAGGTTGTCGATCAGCAGCCGGTCGCCGAAGCCCTTGGTGAGGTTCTCGACCTCGATCACCACGTCGCCCAGGCGCTCTCCCGGCGGGATGTAGATCTCGTTGGTCTCGTTGCGCTTCTGGAATTCCTGCGAGGAGAG
>CAYVZE010000039.1:0-25354 GCA_964455685.1 uncultured Steroidobacteraceae bacterium | reverse complement strand
GACGGCAGGAAGGTGTCGATGGACAGCGGGCTGATCATCGACAGGCTGGCCAGCAACAAGGTGATGGCCAGCGTCGGTGCGCCGCGGGAGTTTGCGACCTTGATCTTCACCAGCGAATTATGACGACGCTCAGGCGTCGCCGCGCAGGCGGCGCAGCAGTCCGGCCGTGGACTCCCCCTTCTCCATCGCTTCGATAATCGCAGAGCCCACCACCACGCCATCCACGTGCGGCGCCAGCGCCTTCACCTGCGCGGCCTCGCGGATGCCGAAGCCGGCGCACACCGGCACGGGGGCCAGCTGGCGCACCCGGTCGAGGTAATCGCAGGTTTCCTTCGGCACACTGCCGGCGCTGCCGATGTTGCGGCCGGTGGTGCCGGTCATCGACACGGCATACACGAACCCCTGGGCGCTGCGGCACAGCTCCTCCAGGCGCCTGGCCGGCGTCACCGGCGTGACCATGCGGATCATGGCCAGCCCCTCGCGACCCAGCGCCTGCTCGAACGCCGCGCTCTCCTCGATGGGCAGGTCGGGCACGATGAACCCGCAGATGCCCGCCTCGGCGGCATCCTTCGCCAGCCGCTCCAGGCCATAGGCCAGCATGGGGTTGAAGTAACCCATGAACACCAGCTCGGCCTTGGGCTTCTCCGGCAGCTGCTTCAACTGCCCGAGGATCCACGGCAGCGTCACGCCCTGCGACAGTGCCTCGAAGCTGGAGCGCTGGATGGTCACGCCGTCGGCCATGGGATCGGTGAACGGTACGCCGATCTCGACCACATCGGTCTCGGAGGCGATCTCCAGCAGGTCCTTCGCGAAGTTGTCCTTCTTCGGGAAACCCGCGGTGATGAAGGCCACCACGGCCACGCGCTCGCGGCGCACGGCGCGGATTCGCTCGGCCAGCCGCTGGGCAGCAGTCAGCTTGCTCACTGCGCACCTCCCGCCAGCAGGGTGGTCTGCAGGGTGGGCATGTCCTTGTCACCACGGCCGGACAGGCCGACCAGGATGCGCTTGCCGGGATAGCGCTTCGCCAGCTCGCGCGCGCCCCACAGCGCATGCGCACTCTCCAGCGCGGGCAGCACGCCTTCGTAGGTGCTGCACTCCTTCACGCAGTCGAGCGCGTCCTGGTCCAGCGCCATCATGTACTCGGCGCGGCCCAGGTCGCGCAGCAGCGCGTGTTCGGGGCCTACGCCGGAGTAGTCCAGGCCGGCGGAGATGGAATGCGTCTCCAGCACCTGGCCGTGCTCGTCCTGCAGCAGCATCGAGTACGTGCCGTGCAGCACGCCGGGACGGCCGCTGGCCATGCGCGCGGCGTTGTCGCCGAGCCCCGGGCCGCGCCCGCCGGCCTCCACGCCATAGATCTTCACCGACGCATCGCCGAGGAAGGCATGGAACAGGCCGATGGCGTTGGAGCCGCCGCCCACGCAGGCCACCAGCACATCGGGCAGGCCGCCGGTGCGCTGCTGGAACTGCGCGCGCGCCTCGCGGCCGATCACCGCCTGCAGCTCGCGCACCAGGTACGGGTATGGATGCGGGCCCAGCGCCGAACCCAGGCAGTAGAAGGTGCTCTCCGGGTCGGTCACCCAGTCCCGGAAGGCCTCGTCGATGGCGGCGCGCAGGGTGCGCTCGCCGCTGGTCACGGGCACCACGGTGGCGCCCATCAGCCGCATGCGGCCGACGTTGGGCGCCTGGCGGGCCATGTCGACCTCGCCCATGTACACGGTGCAGGGCAGGCCCACGCGCGCGCAGGCGGCGGCAGTGGCCACGCCATGCTGGCCGGCGCCGGTCTCGGCCACCACTCGCTTTGCACCCATGCGCCTGGCCAGCAGCGCCTGGCCCAGCGCGTTGTTGATCTTGTGCGCACCGGTGTGCGCGAGGTCCTCGCGCTTGAGCCAGATCTCCGCACCCCAGCGGCGGCTCAGCGCCGGCATCGGCGAGAGCGCGGTGGGACGTCCCACCCAGTCGCGCAGCTCGGCCGCAAGCTCGTCGCGGAAGTCCTTCGACGGCAGGATCTCGTACACGGCCTGGGTGAGCCGGTCGAAGGCCGGCACCAGCGTCTCGGGGATGTAGCGCCCGCCATAGGGACCGAAGCGGCCATCGGGCGTGGGCAGCTTGCCGGCCAGCAGCTCGGCGAGCAGGCGCTTGCGCGTGGCCTCGTCCATCGGGGGGGAGGATGCAGACATCATTTCTCTCCATTGCCCGCGCGGGCGAAGGCCTCGCGCGCGCGGCTCACGAACGACTCGATCAGGTCAGGGCTCTTGCGGCCCGGCGAGGACTCCACGCCACTGGAGACGTCGACGCCGAAGGGATTCACGGCCGCGATGGCGCCGGCCACGTTGTCCGGCCCCAGGCCGCCAGCAAGGATCACCTCGCGGCGCCCGGCCAGGTCGCGGGCGGTGCTCCAGTCGGCCACCTGCCCGGTGCCGCTGCGCGGGCCTTCGAACAGCACCCGCTGGCCGGCCGGCAGGCTGCCCGCCGCCTCGGCATCGGGCGCCCCGCGCAGCACCGGCCAGCCGATCACGCCGGGCGGCAGCTCGATACGCGCGAAGTCGCGCAGGTCGGTCTGCAGCACGTCCGGGCGGAACACTTCCAGCACCGCCTCCAGCAATTCTGAAGAAGGATGCTGGGTGACGGCCACGCACAGCGTGCGGCCACGCGCGGGCCTCGCCAGCTCGGCGGCCTGCTGCGGCGTGACGCGCCGCACCGAGGGCGCGAACACGAATCCGATGGCATCGGCGCCGGCATCCAGCGCCGCGGTCACGGCGCGCGTGTCGGTCATGCCGCAGATCTTCACGAAGCCCATCAGCGCGCCCCCCGGCCCGCAGCGATCATCGCGGCAAGCAGCGCGGCGGGATCTTCCGCCGTCATCAGCGCGCTGCCCACCAGCGCCATCCCGTAGCCGGCCCGCGCCAGGCGCGCGGCATCCTCGGCGCTGCCGAGGCCGCTTTCGGCCACGCGCGGCACCTGGGTCGGCAGGCGCGGCGCAAGCTCCTCGAGCCGGCCCGGCACCACCTTCAGCGTCACCAGGTCGCGGCTGTTGATGCCCACCAGCAGGGGGATGCCGCGCGAGCCATGCCTGGCCACCAGGTCGGCGGCCACGTCGATGTCGGCCTCGTCGAAGGCCTCGATCAGCACGAACAGCTTCAGGCGCGCGGCCGCCTCGACCAGTGCATCCAGCTCGGCGCGCGAGAGCATGCGCACGATGATGAGGATGCCGCCGGCTCCGGCCAGCCGCGCCTCGGCCACCTGGTAGGGATCGACCAGGAAGTCCTTGCGCATGGCCGGCACTCCGGTGCGCAGCAGCGCGCGCGCGGCCAGCGCCAGGTGATCCAGCGACCCCTCGAAGCGGTCCGGCTCGGTCAGCACGGACACGGCCGCCGCACCGGCGCGCGCGTAGGAGATCACGCGCGCGGATACATCGACCTCGCCGCCGGCGAGCTGTCCCACCGCAGGCGAGCGCAGCTTCACCTCGGCGATCACGTCGAAGCCCTGCGGCGAGAGCTTCAGCACCGGTGGCTCCGGCGTGCTCTCGGCCAGGCGCCAGATCTCCGCGTCGGACACGCCGCGGCGCGCTTCCGCCACGCGGTCGCGGCTGCTGGCAGCCATGGTGGCGAGAAAGTCGCTCATGCCTTCACTGCTTCGCCCGTGCGGCGCGAGAACGCGGCCAGCTTCGCCAGCAGGCTGCTGGCACGGCCGTCGTCGATGGCGGCGGCGGCCATGGCGGCGGCCTCGCGCGGGCCAGGCGCGCGACCGGCCACTTCCAGCGCCAGCGCGGCGCTCAGCACCAGCGCATCGCGGTGCGGCCCCTTCTCCTCGCCGCGCAGCACGCGCGTCATCTCGGCGGCGTTGTGCACGGCGTCGGCGCCGCGCAGGTCCTCATCGGTGCAGCGCGCGAGGCCATAGTCCTCGGGGCTGCGGTGCAGTCCGGTCACCTGTCCCGGGCTCACGTCCATCACCAGGAACGGGCCGATGGGCGTGGGTTCGTCCCAGCCGCCGCTGCCATGGACCACGAAGGCGCGCTTGATCGGCAGGCCCGACAGCGCATCGGCCATCAGCCGCGCGGTCTCGTCGCTGTAGGCGCCGATCACGGCGTACGGCGGCTCGGCCGGGTTGGTCAGCGGCCCCAGGATGTTGAACACGGTGCGCACGCCCAGCGCGGCGCGCACCGGCGCGATGGCCTTCATCGCCGGGTGGTAGTGGGGCGCGAACAGGAAGGTGAAATGGGTGGCGGCGAGGCACTCGCCGGCGCGCTGCTCGTCCAGCGGGAGCGTGAGGCCCAGCGCCTCCAGCACATCTGCGCTGCCGGCGCGGCTGGAGACCGAGCGGTTGCCATGCTTGACCACGGCCAGGCCGGCGGCGGCGGTCAGCAGCGAGGCACCGGTGGAGAGGTTGAAGCTGCCCGAGCGATCGCCGCCCGTGCCCACGATGTCCACCGCCTCGATGCCACGGTCGATCTGCGGACGGCGCGCCAGCGAGCGCATGCCCATGGCGAAGCCGCGCAGCTCCGCACCGGTCACGCCCTTGGCGCGGATGCCGGCCAGCAGCGCGCCGGCCAGCGCCGGCGGCAGGGTCTCGTCGGTCAGCCCGACCAGCAGCTCGCGTGCCTGGTCGGTGTCCAGCGAACGGCCATCGAGCACGGCATCGAGGAAGGCGCGCATCCTGGCGACATCGGCTGGCATTTCAGTCCCCCTGTTCCTTTGCTTCGCGCAGCGGCGAGGTGAGCTTGAGGAAGTTGCCCATGAGCTGCGGACCTTGCGGCGTCAGCACGCTCTCGGGATGGAACTGCACGCCCTCGATGGTGAACTTCCTGTGGCGCACGCCCATGATCTCGCCCTCGGGCGTCATCGCCGTGACCTCGAGGTCCGGCGGCATGCTGGCCGGCTCGGCGATCAGCGAGTGGTAGCGACCGACTTCGGCCGGCTGCGGCAGGCCCTCGAACAGGGTCTTGCCGTCGTGCTTCACCAGCGAGGTCTTGCCGTGCATCAGCCGCGGCGCGCGCACCACGTCGCCGCCGAAGGTCTCGACGATGGACTGGTGCCCCAGGCACACGCCGAAGATGGGCTTCACGCCGGCGAAGGCGCGGATCATGTCCATCGACACGCCGGCATCGCGCGGCGTGCCCGGGCCGGGCGAGATGCACAGGTGGGTGAAGTCCATGCGCCTGGCCTCATCGACCGTGATCTCGTCGTTGCGCAGCACGCGCACGTCCGCACCCAGCACCAGGAAGGCCTGCACCAGGTTGTAGGTAAAGGAGTCGTAGTTGTCGATCAGGAGCAGCCTGGGCTTGTCGGCGTTGCTCACAGTCCCTCCTCCGCCAGCGACAGGGCGCTGCGCAATGCGGCGCTCTTGGCGAAGACTTCGTTGAACTCGGATTCCGGCTTGCTGTCGGCGACCACGCCGGCGCCCGCCTGGTAGCTGTACTCGTCGCCCTCGAACACCAGCGTGCGGATGGTGATGGCCTGGTCCATGTCCCCCTGTGCGCCGAAGTAGCCGATGGTGCCGCCGTACAGGCCGCGGTCCACCGGCTCCAGCTCCTCGATGATCTGCATGGCGCGCACCTTGGGGGCGCCCACCAGCGTGCCGGCCGGGAAGGTGGCGGCGAACAGGTCGAAGGCGTCGCGGCCGGGGGCAAGGCTGCCCTGCACGCCGCTGACGATGTGCATCACGTGGCTGTAGCGCTCGATCACGCGGTAGGGGTCCACGTGCACGCTGCCTGCAGCGGCCACGCGCCCCAGGTCGTTGCGCGCCAGATCCACCAGCATCACGTGCTCGGCATTCTCCTTGGGATCAGCCAGCAGCCGTCGCTCGTTGGCGAGGTCGGCCTCCGGATCGGCCATGCGCGGCAGCGTGCCAGCGATGGGGCGCAGCTCGGCCTTGCCCCCCTTGAGCTTGACCAGCGCCTCGGGCGAGGAACCCACCACCGTGACGCCGCCGAGCTTGCAGTAATACATGTAGGGCGAGGGATTGATCAGTCGCAGCGCGCGGTAGACCTGGAAGGGATCAAGGTCGTGGCGGCCGGAGAACTTCGACGCCAGCACCAGCTGGTACACATCTCCGGCGGCGATGTACTCCTGCGCGCGGCGCACGCCGGCCATGTACTGCTCGCGCGGCAGCGACACCACCGGGTCGCTGAAGCCCTGCTGCGGGCGCGGCGGCAGCACGATGCCGCCGCGCAGGGCCGCGATCACCTCACGCCGCAGCGCCTGGCGTTCGGCCTCGCTGCCCGAATGCAGCAGCGCGATGCCGCGCGTGAGGTGGTCGAACACCAGGAAGGACTCGGGCGCGACGTAGTGCAGGATGGGCGCCTCGGGCCGCCGCGGATGCAGCGTGGGCAGGCGCTCGAAGAAGCGCACCACGTCATAGGCGGTGAAGCCCACCAGGCCGCCGGCCAGCGGCACGCCCGGGATCTCGGGCACCGGCCGCGGCGCGCGCGCGAGCGCCTCGCGCAGCCGGTCCAGCAGCTCGTCCCTGGATTGCGGCACCGGGTGGACATCGTTGCCGATGGTCAGCGCGCGGCCGTCGAGGCGGACCTCCAGCCCGTTGCCGAAGCCGATGAATGAGTAGCGCGCGAGCCGCTCGCCCCCTTCGACGCTTTCCAGCAGGAAGCGGGGGTTGAACGAGGCCAGCTTCGCGAACGCCGATACCGGCGTGTCGAGGTCCCCGGCGATGTCAAATGGCGGTTTCAGAAGCGTTTCCTCGTGAGTACCTGTTTGCGTCGGACAACAAAAAACCCATCCCGGTGGCGCCGGAGATGGGTTCTGGCTTGAAGTCCTTGAAGCTGTTTAAGGCTTGCGCATGACGACCAGCACCCCGCTCCGTCAGGAGTGGGGCCACCACCAGCGCATCGCGGCGTCGGTCGTCCGAGTCATTTGGGCAGTATGGCCAGCGCCCGCAAGGCCCGTCAAGTTCCCTCCGTATCGCTGCCACCGTAAATGATGATGGACAGCATGCGGACCGGCAGCTTCAGCAGCTTGTCCGGTCCGTGCGGCAGGTCGCCGCGGAAACTCAGGGAGTCTCCCGGCTTCAGCAGGAATACCTCGGAGCCGTGCCGGTAGCGCAGCGAGCCCTCGAGGATGTGGATGAACTCGTGCCCGGGGTGCTCGAACTCCGGGAACAGCTCGCTCTTGTCGGTCAGCGTGACCAGGAAGGGCTCGAAGGTGCGGCGGGGCCCCCGGTCCGAGGCCAGCAGGTGGTAGGTGTGGCCGCGCCTGGTGCCCCGGCGGACCACCTCCAGCCCCTCCCCCCGGCGCACCAGCTGGGCGTCGCTGGCCACCGGGTCGGTGTCGCGCAGCAGGGTGGCACAGCTCGTCCCCAAGGCCTCGGCGATGGCCGCCAGGGTCTCCAGGCTGGGAGAGACGTCGCCGTGCTCCAGCCGGCTGAGCATGGCCGGGCTGATCTTCGCCGACCCGGCCAGCTCGCCCAGCGTCAGGCCCTGGGCCGTGCGCAACCGCTTCACCGTGGCCCCGACCTGGGCCAGCAGCCGAGGCAACTGTTTGTCCTTCAAACTTTTACCCACACGCAAACTCCTTGACTGCAAGTAAATCACGCCGCAAGAATCGAAGCCAGCATGGCATGGCGACTCATTCGGATCGGACTATCACCGCGCTACCCGGAACCGCGCATGTTCCCGGAAGCGGGCGAGCTGCCGCGCACCGCCGACGTGGTGGTGATCGGCGCCGGCGGCCACGGGCTCGCCACCGCCTACAACCTGGCCCGCCATCATGGCGTGCGCCGCATCGTGGTGCTCGAGAAGGGCTACATCGGCAGCGGCAACACCGGCCGCAACACCACCATCATCCGCTCCAACTACCTCACGCCCGAAGGCGTGCGCTTCTACGAGCGCAGCATGCAGATCTGGCGCGGGCTGTCGGATGAGCTCGGCATCAACCTGTTCTACTCCACCCGCGGGCATTACACCCTCGCGCACACGGACTCCACGCTGCGCACGCTGCGCTGGCGCGCCGAGGTGAACCGCCACCTGGGCGTGGACTCGCGCATGGTCACGCCGGAGGAGATCGCGCGGGCGCTGCCGATGATGGACATGACCGGCGGCGGCCACGCGCCGGTGGTCGGCGCGCTGTACCACGCACCAGGCTCGGTGGCGCGGCATGACGCGGTGGCCTGGGGCTATGCGCGCGCCGCGGCGCGGCTGGGCGTGGAGATCCACCAGCAGACCGAGGTCACCGGCATCGAGGTTTCCGGCGGACACATCGCCGGCGTGCGCACCACCCGCGGCAACATCGCCACGCCCTGCGTGGTCAGCGCGGTGGCCGGCTACACGCCGCGCATCCTCGACATGCTGGGACTCACGAGCCCGATCTACGTGCACCCGCTGCAGGCCATGGTGTCCGAGCCGGTGAAGCCCTGGCTGGACGCCATCGTGGTGTCGGGCTCGCTGCACGTATACGTGTCGCAGAGCGCGCGCGGCGAGCTGGTGATGGGCGCCTCGCTCGATCCGCGCGAGCTGCACACGCCGCGCTCCAGCCGCGAGTTCGCCACCGGCCTGGCGCACCACATGCTCGACCTGTTCCCCTTCCTCGCCAGCGTGAAGGTGAACCGCCAGTGGGCAGGACTTGCCGACATGACGCCGGACTTCGCACCGCTGATGGGCGTGACGCCGGTGCCCGGGTTCTTCCTGGACGCGGGCTGGGGCACGTGGGGATTCAAGGCCACGCCGGTGGCCGGCGAAACCATGGCCGCCACGGTGGCCACGGGCCGCAACCATCCCCTGATCGAATCCTTCGACTGGAACCGCTTCGAGCGCTTCGAGCTCACCGGCGAGAAGGGCGCGGCCTCGGTGGGACACTGACATGAAGCTCGTACCCTGCCCGCTCAATGGCCCGCGCCCCGCCGACGAGTTCGTGTACGGCGGCGAGGTGCGGCCGATGCCGGACCCGGCCACCTGCACCGACGCCGAATGGGTGCAGTACGTGTTCCATCGCAGCGGCGTGCCCGGCGTGAAGCGTGAGTGGTGGTGCCACACGCCCTCGGGCTACTGGTTCATCGCCGAGCGCGACACGCTCACCGACGAGTTCCTCGCCACGTATCCCGTGGACCGGCTGCAGGAGGACCGGCGATGATGTTCCGCCTGCCGCAACCGGTGGCCGGGGAATGGATCGACCGCTCGCGGCCGCTGTCGATGCAGTTCGAGGGCCGCGCCATCCACGCCTTCGCGGGTGACACGCTGACCTCGGCGCTGGCCGCTTCCGGCGTGATGGTCACCGCGCGCAGCTTCAAGTACCACCGGCCGCGCGGCCTGGTGTCTGCCGCCGGCCACGATGCCAACAACCTGTTCCAGCTGGGCGATGAGCCCAACCAGCGCGGCGACCACATCCTGGCGCGCGACGGCCTGTCGTTCAGCGCGGTGAACACGCGCGGCGGCGTGGCCCATGACCGGCTGGCCAGCCTCGGCCTGCTGTCGCGCTTCCTGCCAGTGGGCTTCTACTACAAGGTGTTCTGGGGACAGCGCACCTTCCCCTGGTTCGAACGCATCATCCGCCGCATCAGCGGCCTGGGCACGGTGAACCTGGACGCGCGGCCCGCGGACCGCGAGCGCCGTTACGCGCATTGCGACGTGGCCGTGGTGGGCGCCGGCATCTCCGGCCTCAGCGCCGCGCTGGCCGCCGTGGCCGCCGGCGCGCGGCGCGTGGTGCTGATCGACGAATCCCAGCAGCCCGGCGGCAGCGGACTGTGGCACGCGAACACCCGGCCGGAGCAAGCCGCGCGTTGCCGCGCCCTGATCCAGGCCGTGCGCGCCAGCGATGCCATCGAGCTGATGCTGTCGCACAGCGTGGTGGGCTGCTTCGCCGACAACGAACTGGCGGTGGCGCGCATCGACCGGGAGGACGGCGGCCTGACCCTGCTGCGCGCCGGCGCGGTGGTGCTGGCCACGGGCTGCATCGAGCAGCCGGCCGTGTTCCATGGCAACGACCTGCCTGGCGTGCTGCTGGGACGCGCCGCGCAGCGGCTGCTGTATGGATTCGGCGTGGCGGCCGGCCGGCGCATCGCCGTGCTCGGCGCCAATGATGCCGCGGTGGCGCTGGCGCTGGACCTCGCCTCGCAGGGGCTGGCGGTCACCGACCTGCTGGTGCCGCGTGATTCGCCGGCCGACCCGGCGCCGCATCGGGCCGCGCTTGAATCCGCCGGGGTTCGTATGCACACCGGCATCTCCGGACTGGAGGCGCGCGCCAGCGCCGATGGCGTGCTGGCCGGCGTGCAGTGGACCGCGGACGGCCTGCGCGCGCAGGTGGACTGCGATGCGCTGCTGATGTCGGTGGGCTGGATGCCGGCGCTGCAGCTCGCCCTGCAGCGCGGCGGCACCATCCGCTTCGACGAGGCGCTGGGCCAGCACGTGCCCGATGTGCTGCCCACCGGCGTGTTCGTCGCCGGCAGCGCCAACGGCCGCTTCGACGCCGCCGACCGCGCCCGCGACGGGCAGGTCGCCGGTGAGCGCGCCGCCGCGCATGCGCGCGGCGCCACCACCCCGGCGCAGGACGGCCATGCGTTCTCCGACGCGGCCTTGCGCGGCCTCGCGCCCGCGCGGCCGCAGTCGCATGCCGCGCCGCTGTTTCCCTCACCCGCCGGCAAGGAATTCGTCGACCTGGACGAGGACCTCACGCTGGCCGACCTGGCCAATGCCGCACAGGAAGGCTTCGACAGCGTGGAGCTGCTCAAGCGCTACAGCACCGTGGGCATGGGACCCTCGCAGGGCAAGCTGTCCAACCTCAATGCCGCGCGCCAGCTCGCGCGCGTCACGCAGCGCAGCCTGCCCTCGCTGGGACTGACCACCGCGCGGCCGCCGTGGCAGCCGGTCAGCCTGGGTGCGCTCGCCGGCATGCGCTTCTCGCCCGAACGGCGCACGGCGCTGGATGGCTGGCACGAGGCGCACGGTGCGACCTGGATGCCGGCCGGTGCGTGGCGCCGTCCCGCCTGCTACGGCAATGCAGGCGCGGCTGCCGATGCCATTGCGGGCGAAGTGGCCGCGGTGCGCAACGCCGTGGGCCTGATCGACGTGTCCACGCTGGGCAAGATCGAGGTGATGGGCCCGGACGCGGCACTGCTGCTGGAGCGCATCTACACCGGCCGCTTCGCCAACCTCGCGCCGGGCCGCACCCGCTACGCGGTGATGCTGGACGAGACCGGCACCGTGATCGACGACGGCGTGGTGATGCGCCTGGCCGACGGCCGCTTCTACCTGACCACCACCACCAGCGCGAGCGCCAGCGTGTACCGCGAGCTGCAGCGGCGCGTGGCCGAGTGGGGCCTGGAGTGCGTGCTCCACAACGTCACCGGCCACATGGCGGCGATGAACCTCGCCGGCCCGAAATCCGCGGCCGTGCTGGGCGCCTGCACCGACCTGCCGCTGAACGAGCAGGCCTTCCCCTACCTCGCCCTGCGCGAGGGACTGGTGGCCGGCCATCCGGCGCGCATCGCCCGCGTGGGCTTCGTCGGCGAACTGGGCTACGAGATCCACGTGCCCTTCGCCGCCGCGCCGGCGGTCTGGCAGGCGCTCATGGCGGCCGGCGCCGCGCACGGCATCCGCCCCTTCGGCGTGGAGGCACAGCGCGTGCTGCGCCTGGAGAAGGGCCACATCATCATCGGCCAGGACACCGACGGCCTGACCAGCCCCTTCGAGGCCGGCCTCGAGCGCCTGGTGCGCATGGACAAGCCCTTCTTCGTGGGCCAGCGCAGCCTGGCCATCCTGGCAAGGCGCGGGCCCAGGCAGCAGCTCGCTGGCTTTCGCCTCGAGGCGCCGCGTGCGCCACTGCTCGAATCCAACCTCGCCATCGGGAACGGCGAGATCGTCGGCCGCATCACCAGCATCGCCTGGTCAGCCACGCTGGGATGCACCATCGGCCTCGCCATGCTCTCGCCCGCGCTCACGAAACCGGGCACGCGCGTGCAGTTCCGCGACGACCGCGGTGTGCTGCATGCGGCCGTGGTGGTCGAACCGCCCTTCTACGACCCGGACAACCTGCGCCAGCGCATGGAGGCGGCATGAGCCACGCAACGCCTTCCCTGATCATCCAGCCCGCGGCGCGGTTCGCCGTGTCCTCTGCCCTCACCCGCTTCGGCCTCAAGGGCAGCGGCGCGATCCCCTGGCTGGAGAAGCACGCCATCCCGGTGCCCTCCGCCGCCAACCGCATCAGCCGCTGGAACGCCGGCCGTTGCCTCAGGCTGGGACACGGCGAGTTCCTCATCGAACTGGATGAACCCGGCATCGGCCCGCTGGCCGCCGGCAGCACCCAGGCCGCGACCGACAATGCCTGGCCGCTGCTGCGCTCCGACCACAGCCTCGTGCTCCGCGGCGATGCCTGGCCGGCGCTGCTGGCAAGGATCTGTTCCTTCGACTTCCGGCGATTCAGGGAAGAACCCGACCTGGTGGTGATGACCCTGATGGCCGGCATCGCGGTGACGCTGGTGGCCGAGCGTCCCGCCCCCACCGGCTCCATCGAGGCGGGCTCCGGCGACGCGCCGTTCGCGCTGCGCCTGTGGTGCGACGCCAGCTACGCCGCCTGCCTCGATCACTGCCTGCAAATCCTCGCTGCCCCCAGTTCCCAGGGAGATCGCCCATGACAGAACAACTGCAGAAACGCCTGCGCGCCGAAGGCATCCGATACGTGCTGGCCCAGTTCGTCGACATCCACGGTGCCGCCAAGGCCAAGTCGGTGCCGGTGGAGCACCTCGACATGGTGCTGAACGAGGGCGCGGGGTTCGCGGGCTTCGCGCTGTGGGGCTTCGGCACCGGCCCGCACGGCCCGGACTACATGGCGGTCGGCGATCCCGCCACGCTCAAGCCCCTGCCCTGGATGCCCGGCCACGCGCGCATCGTCTGCAACGGACACGTGAAGGGCTCTCCCTGGCCCTACTGCTCGCGCGTGGCGCTGAAGCGCCAGCTCGACATCCTCGCCGCCGGGGGCATGACGCTCTATACCGGCATCGAGCCCGAGTTCATGCTGCTGACGCGCGGCGCGGACGGCAAGCTGCGTCCGTACGACGGCAGCGATGCGCTGGAGAAACCCTGTTACGACTACAAGGGGCTGTCGCGCGCGGCGCAGTTCCTCGATGAGCTGGTCACCGGCCTGCGCTCCATCGGCATCGACGTCTACCAGATCGACCACGAGGACGCGAACGGCCAGTTCGAGGTCAACTTCACCTATTCCGATGCGCTGACCACGGCCGACAACTTCACGCTGGTGAAGATGGCGGTCAGCGAGCTGGCCCGCAAGCACGGCATGATCGGCACCTTCATGCCCAAGCCGTTCTCCAACCGCACGGGCAGCGGTGCGCACTTCCACATCTCCATCGGCAACGCCACCACGCGCAACCTGTTCCACGACCCGGATGATCCCCAGGGACTGGAGCTGTCGGAGATGGGCTACCACTTCCTCGGCGGCCTGCTGGCCCACGCCCGGGCGCTGGCCGCGGTGTGTGCGCCGACGGTGAACTCCTACAAGCGCCTGGTGGTGGGCCGTGCGCTTTCCGGCGCGACCTGGGCACCGGCCTACATCGCCTACGGCGACAACAACCGCACCGGCTGCGTGCGCATCCCCGGCGGCCGCCTGGAGCTGCGCCTGGCGGATGCGGGCTGCAACCCCTACCTCGTCACAGCCGCGGTGATCGCCGCCGGCATGGACGGCGTGCGCAGGAAGCTGCATCCCGGACCGATGAACAACAACAACCTCTACGAGGCCACGCCCGAGGAACTGCGCGCGCAGGGCATCGGCCTGCTGCCGCAGACCCTGCACGAGGCGCTCAACGCCTTCGAGGAGGACGAGGTGGTCCAGGACGGACTGGGCGAGCCGCTGGCGAAGGAATTCCTGCGCCTGAAGCGCATGGAATGGACCGAGTACGCCCGCCATGTCTCGGACTGGGAATGCGACCGTTACCTGGAGTTCTTCTGATGTGCGGAATTGTCGGACTGTTGCTCAAGGAACCTTCCTGGGATTCGCGCCTCGGCGAGCTGCTGGTGCCCATGCTGTGCGGCATGACCGAGCGCGGGCCGGACTCGGCCGGGCTGGCCGTGTTCTCCTCGGTGGAATCGCCGGCCCTGAAACTCAGCCTGTTCCAGCTGCACGGCACGCCCGACTGGGGCGCGTTCATGCGGCGCCTGCGGGAAGCGCTGCCGGGCGAACACGGGCTGCATGAGAGCGGCCGCCACGCGGTGCTGGCCAGCCGCGCCGACGCGCAGGCGGTGAAGGACCACATCGCCGCCACTGATCCCGGCGTGGTGGTGCTGTCGCAGGGCCACCGCATCGAGCTGTACAAGGACACCGGTGCGCCGGCGAGCATCGCCGAGCGCTACGGCTTCGGCAAGCTTGCCGGCAGCCACGCCGTGGGCCACACCCGCATGGCGACCGAGTCGGCGGTCACGCCGGCGCATGCGCATCCCTTCACCGCCGGCGAGGACTTCTGCCTGGTGCACAACGGCTCGCTGTCGAACCCGTACCGGGTGCGGCGCAAGCTCGAGCCGCTGGGCATCCACTTCGAGACCGACAACGACACCGAGGCGGCCTGCCGCTTCCTCGAGTGGCGCATGCGCGAGGGCGACGGCATCGAGACCGCCCTCACGCGCGGCTTCGAGGAGCTGGATGGCTTCTTCACCTTCCTGATCGGCACCCGCGACGGCATGTCGCTGGTGCGCGATCCCTTCGCCTGCAAGCCGGCCATCGTGGCCGAGACCAGCGACTACGTGGCGGTGGCCTCGGAGTTCCGCTCGCTGGCGCACCTGCCCGGCGTGTCGAAGGCGAAGCTGTTTGAACCGCAGCCCCGCACCATCTACCACTGGGAGCGCGCATGAACATCGAACCGGTGGAATTCGACCTTTCCCGCGAGGATGGCGTGCGCGCGCTGAACGCCTGGCTGCACCAGCACGCCGGCGATGCGAACCTGCCGCCGGTGCGCGTGCTGAACCCGGACGGCGCGCACAACATCGCCGTGGGCGCCGACGCGCCGTTCCAGATCGACGTGTCCGGCCATGCCGGCTACTACGTGGCCGGCATGAACAAGCACGCGCGCGTGACCGTGCATGGCAATGCCGGCACCGGCGCGGCCGAGAACATGATGAGCGGCGAGGTGCGCATCAAGGGCTTTGCCTCCAACGGCGCCGGCGCCTCGGCCCATGGCGGGCTGCTGGTGGTCGAGGGCGATGCCTCGCTGCGCTGTGGCATCTCGCTGAAGGGCGGCGACATCGTGGTCGGCGGCAGCGTCGGCAGCTTCTCGGCCTTCATGGCGCAGGCCGGCCGGCTGGTGGTCTGCGGCGATGCCGGCGAGGCGCTGGGTGATTCGCTGTACGAGGCGGTGATCTACGTGAAGGGCAAGGTGGCCTCGCTGGGCGCGGACGCGCGCTTCGAGGACATGGGCCCGGAGGACATCGAGGCGCTGGGCACGCTGCTCGAGCGCGCCGCGCTGTCGCACGACCCGCGGCAGTTCCGCCGCGTGGCCTCGGCCCGGACGCTCTACCACTGGAACGCCGACGCCAACCAGGAGTACTGATGGAAGAATCCGCAACCTTCGATCGCAACACGATCGACTACATCCAGCGCGCCTCGGCGACCGGCCTGTACGAGATCCGCGGCATGGGCGCCAAGCGGCGCCTGCCGCACTTCGACGACCTGGTGATGCTGGGCGCGTCCATGTCGCGCTACCCGCTGGAGGGCTACCGCGAGAAATGCAGCACGAAGACGGTGCTGGGCACCCGCTACGCGAAGAAGCCGCTGGAGCTGGACATCCCCATCACCATCGCCGGCATGAGCTTTGGCGCGCTGTCGGCCAACGTGAAGGAGGCGCTGGGACGCGCCGCCTCGGCCGTGGGCACCTCCACCACCACCGGCGACGGCGGCATGACCAACGAGGAGCGGTTGTCGTCGAAGTTCCTGGTGTACCAGTGCCTGCCCTCGCGCTACGGCTTCAACCCGGACGACGTGCGCCGCGCCGATGCCATCGAGGTGGTGATCGGCCAGGGCGCCAAGCCCGGCGGCGGCGGCATGCTGCTGGGACAGAAGGTGAACCCGCGCGTGGCGAAGATGCGCACCCTGCCCGAGGGCGTGGACCAGCGCTCGGCCTCGCGCCATCCGGACTGGACCGGGCCGGACGACCTCGCCATCAAGATCCGCGAGCTGCGCGAGATCACCGACTGGGAGAAACCCATCTACGTGAAGGTGGGCGCCACGCGCACCTTCCACGACGTGAAGCTGGCCGTGCATGCCGGCGCGGACGTGGTGGTGGTCGATGGCATGCAGGGCGGCACCGCCGCCACGCAGCTGGCCTTCATCGAGCACGTGGGCATTCCCACGCTGGCCGCCGTGCGCCAGGCCGCCGACGCGCTGGAGGACCTCAACATGACCGGCGAGGTGCAGCTCATCGTCTCCGGCGGCATCCGCTCCGGCGCCGACGTGGCCAAGGCGATGGCGCTGGGCGCCGATGCCGTCTCCATCGGCCAGGGCATCCTGCTCTCGCTGGGCTGCAACAGCCCGACCTACGTGCAGACCGGCAAGCATGTCGATGCCACCGCAGATTACGCCGCGCTGGGCACCCGGCCCGGCTTCTGCCACCACTGCCATACCGGCCGCTGCCCCGTGGGCGTGACCACCCAGGACGAAGTGCTGGAGAAGCGGCTGGACGTGGAGGTGGGTGCGCGCCGCGTGCGCAACTACCTCAAGACGCTGACCATGGAGCTGACCATGCTGGCGCGCGCCTGCGGCAAGCAGGACGTGCACCACCTGGAGCGCGAGGACCTGGTGGCGCTGACGGTGGAAGCCGCGGCCATGGCGGGCGTGCCACTGGCCGGCACCAGCTGGATCCCGGGACGCAGCGAAGCCGGCTCCTGAGACCAACATGGACGGGGACTGCCGCCACTTCGCTTGAAGCGGCGCGCGGTTCCGACCGGGAGAACCACGGGGGTGGCGCTCAGCGCGGCGCGGACGGCAGGGAAGCCTCCGCGTTGCGCGCCCCGGGCGCCAGCGGCAGCGCCGCGCCCCCGCTCCTTCCCGCCAGCACGTTCACCCCCTGCGAGATATCGGCGCCGGACGGGCTCTGGAAAGCCCGCAGCCCGAACTGCGGCAGGATGGCGTACAGGTGGTCGAAGATGTCGGCCTGCACGCCCTCGTGCACCACCCACTGCGTGCTCGCGGTGAAGCAGTAGATCTCCAGCGGCAGTCCCTGCGGGCCCGGCTGCAGCTGCCGCACCATGTGGATCATGTCCTTGTTGATGTGCGGGTGGTTGGCGATGTAGTTCGACACATAGGCGCGGAAGGTGCCGATGTTGGTCACCCGCCGCTCGTTCAACGGGTCGATCCCCTTCTCGCGCAGCTTCGAGTTGAACTCATCGAGCTCGGCGCGCTTCTTCTCCAGGTAGCCCCGCAGCAGCACCAGCCGGTCGAGGCTGTCGCGCTCCTCGTCGCTGAGGAACCTCACCGAGGTCTGGTCGATGTACAGCGCGCGCTTGATGCGCCGGCCGCCGGACTCGAACATGCCGCGCCAGTTCTTGAAGCTCTCGCTGATCAGCCGCCAGGTCGGGATCATCGTGATCGTCTTGTCCCAGTTGCGCACCTTGACGGTGTGCAGCGAGATGTCGATCACGTCGCCGTCGGCATTGAGCTGCGGCATCTCGATCCAGTCGCCCACGCGCAGCATGTCGTGCGCCGAGAGCTGCACGCTGGCCACGAAGGACAGCAGCGTGTCCTTGAAAACCAGCATCAGCACCGCGGTCATGGCGCCGAGGCCGGACAGCAGCAACAGCGGGTCGCGGTTGAACAACGCCGCGATGATCAGGATGCCCGCGATCATGAAGATGCCGATGCGGGTGAGCTGCAGGTAACCCTTGATCGGCCGCGACTGCGCGCGCTCCGGGTCGGACTCTTCGTAGATGGCGCCGATGGCCGTCAGCGCATGGGACAGCGCGAGCGCCAGCGTGAACACCACGTAGGCGCCGGCCACGCCGCGCACCACCGTCACCACCAGCGGCGACAGGCCCTCCACGTAGGCGATGCCATAGTGCACCACCAGCGCCGGCACCACGTCGGCGAGCCGCGGGATCACCCCGTGGCCGATCAGCGCCTCATGCCAGCGGCCCGGCATGCTGCGCATCGCGCGCCCGATCCCCCGCAGCAGCAGCGACTTGGTGACGAGGCTCGACAGCCACACCACCAGCACCAGCAGCAGGAGCTGCGCCACCGTAAGGGCCCAGGGGTTCTGCCGCAGCGCCGGCAGCCATGACTCGATCGATTCCATGGGGCGGATTCTAGCGGCGGCAGGCGCGCGCGGCTTCCATTATGCTTGCTCCCCCGCCCCATTCCCCGGCGAGACATGACCACCGACTACGAGAAGCTCGGCGCGTTCTACCTGGGCAAGGTCTTCGACCCTTCCACGGGAAGCACGCTCGAGGAACCCCTGCTTTACGACTCGCGCGACCTGACCACGCACGCCGTGTGCGTGGGCATGACCGGCAGCGGCAAGACCGGCCTGTGCATTTCGCTGCTCGAGGAAGCCGCCATCGACGGCATTCCCGCGATCTGCATCGATCCCAAGGGCGACATCGGCAACCTGCTGCTGAATTTCCCGGCGCTGGCGCCGCAGGATTTCGCCGCGTGGGTGGACGAGGGCGAGGCCGCGCGGCGCAACCTCGGCATCGAGCAGTACGCGGCGCGCGTGGCCGAGCAATGGCGCGGTGGCCTGGCCGAATGGGACCAGCCGCCCGAGCGCATCGCGCGCCTGCGCGATGCGGTGGACATGGCCATCTACACGCCGGGCTCGGATTCCGGCCTGCCGCTGTCCATCCTGGGCTCCTTCGAGCCGCCGCCCGCGGAACTGCTGGCCGACGAGGCCGCACTGTCCGAGCGCATCGCCACGGCGGTGTCGGGCCTGCTGGGGCTGCTCGGCCGCGACACCGATCCGCTGACCAGCCGCGACCACATCCTGCTGTCGAACCTGCTGGGCCATGCCTGGCGGGCCGGCCGCGCGCTGCGGCTCGAGGACTTCATCGCCGGCGTGCAGCAGCCGCCGTTCGACAGGCTTGGCGCGCTCGACATCGAGACCTTCTTCCCGGCCAGGGCGCGCACGGAGCTGGCGCTGGCCATCAACGGCCTGCTGGCCTCGCCGCGCTTTGCCGCCTGGACCCGCGGCGAGCCCGTCGACGTGCAGCGCCTGCTGTTCACGCCCGGGGGCAAGCCGCGCATTTCCATCATTTCGATCTCGCACCTGTCCGACACCGAGCGCATGTTCGTGGTGACGCTGCTGCTGAACGAGGTGATCGGCTGGATGCGGCGGCAGGCGGGCACCTCGTCGCTGCGCGCCATCCTGTACATGGACGAGATCTTCGGCTTCTTCCCGCCCACGGCGAACCCGCCGTCGAAGCCGCCGATGCTGACGCTGCTGAAGCAGGCACGCGCGCACGGCCTGGGGGTGGTGCTGGCCACGCAGAATCCCGTGGACCTCGACTACAAGGGGCTGGGCAACACCGGCACCTGGCTGATCGGCCGGCTGCAGACCGAGCGCGACCGCGAGCGGCTGCTGGATGGCCTGGGCTCGGCGCTGGACGGTACGGGACCCTCGCGCGAGCACCTGGCACAGCAGCTCGGTTCGCTGACCCAGCGCGTTTTCCTGATGCGCAATGTGCACGATGACGCGCCGGTGCTGATGAAGGTGCGCTGGGCGCTGTCGTACCTGCGCGGTCCGCTGACGCCGGCGGAGATCTCGCGGCTGATGGCGCCGCGCAAGCAGGCCCCGGCGCCCTCCACCCCGGCACCCGCCCCGGGTGCTCCAGCCCAGCCGGCCGCGCCGGCCCATGGGACTGCCGTCGCGGCTGCAGCCTCCCAGGTGGCGCCCGCTGCACCGGCGCCGGCCACCTCCGCCACGGCAGCTGCCGCTTCCGGCGCGCCCGTGCTGCCGCCTGGCATCGAACAGGCCTTCGTGCCGGTGCGCGGCGCGGCCGACGGTGTCATCTACCGGCCACGCCTGCTCGCCGAAGCCCGCGTTCACTTCGTAGACCGCACCAGCAACGTCGACACCTGGGAGACGCTGGCCTGGGCGGCGCCCTTCACCGACGCCGGCGAACCGGAGTGGACCCAGGCGCAGCCCGCCCCCGCAACCGGCGGCGCGGCGTCCCCCGGCGCCACCTTCGCCGAAGTTCCGGCCGCCGCGCTGCGCGAGAAGAGCTACGCCGCGTGGGAAAAGTCCCTGGCCGCGCACCTGTACCAGAACCACCGCCTGCGCCTGTTCGCCTGCGACGCGCTGAAGCTGGTGTCGCAACCGGGCGAGAGCGAAGGCGACTTCCGCGCCCGCCTGCAGCTGGCCGCGCGCGAGAAGCGCGATGCCGAGATCGACAAGCTGCGCCAGAAGTACGCGCCGAAGCTGGCCTCGCTGCAGGACCAGCGGCAGAAGGCCGTGCAGCGCGTGGAACGCGAGCGCGAGCAGGCCTCGCAGCAGAAGCTCAACACCGCGCTGTCGCTGGGGGCCACCGTGCTCGGCGCGCTGCTGGGCCGCAAGGCGCTGTCGACCAGCAATGTCGGCCGCGCCACATCGGCGGCGCGCTCGGCCTCGCGCATCGGCAAGGAGAACGCCGACGTGGCGCGTGCGGAGGAGTCGGTGGAAAGCATCGACCGCCGCATCGCTGACCTGTCGCAGGAGCTGGAGGCCGCGGTCGCCACCCAGACCGCCGCACTGGACGCGAACGCCTTGGCCATCCGCGAGGTGCAGCTCGCGCCGCGCAAGACCGACATTGCCGTGGGCCGCATCCGCTTGCTCTGGACCCCGTGGCGCCGCAGCGCCGACGGTTTTCCCGTGGAGGCTTTCTGATGCCCTCTTTTGACACTGTTTCCGAACTCGACAAGCACGAAGTCGCCAACGCGGTCGACCAGGCCAACCGCGAGCTGGACCAGCGCTTTGATTTCCGTGGCAGCGGCGCGCGCTTCGAGCACGACGACAAGGACCTGTTCACCATCACGATGAGGGCGCAGGCCGACTTCCAGCTCAAGCAGATGCTGGACATCCTGCGCCTGCGGCTTTCCAAGCGCGGCATCGACGTCTCGTGCATGGAAGTCAAGGACATCGACCGCAACCAGGGCGGCACGCGCCAGACCGTGGTGCTCAAGCACGGCATCGACAAGGACAATGGCCGCGAGATCGTGAAGCTGGTCAAGGAGTCCGGCCTGAAGGTGCAGGCGCAGGTGCAGGGCGACAAGGTTCGCGTGACCGGCAAGAAGCGTGATGACCTGCAGGCCGCCATCGCCATCCTGCGCAAGGCCGAACTCGGCGTGCCGCTGCAGTTCCAGAACTTCCGCGACGACTGAGCGCGCAAGGCGCGGCGCCGCGCCCCCGGGCCAGCGCCGCGATGTTCCGGCTGTCCGCTTCTCCCCGAAAGGCCCCTCCGGGCCGTTCCGATAGAATGCCAGGCCCTTGTTCCGCATCCGGCCACGAGCACAAACCATGAATGCGACCACCGTATCCCCGATCGAATCCCTGCTGACGCGCACCTCGCTGGCCGGCGCCTTCATGAAGGCCCCCGCCCCCAGCGACGCCGAGCTGGAGCAGATCCTCGGCGCCGCGCAGCGCGCCTCGGACCACGGCCGGCTGCGTCCGTGGCGGTTCCAGATCGTGCGGCCCGAGCACTACGAAGTGTTCTTCGACCGGCTGGCCGCGGCCGCCACGCGCGTCAGCGGCGACCCCTCGCGCTACGAGATCAACCGCGAGAAGTACCGGCTCACCGCGCGCGCGCCGCTGCTGGTGGTGGCCGGCGCGAAGATCGACACCGCCCACAAGGTGCCCGCGATCGAGCAGGCCTTCGCCGCCGCGGGCGCCACGCAGCTGGTGCTCAATGCCGCCCACGCGCTGGGCTATGCCGCCTACCTGTTCTCCGGCCCGGGCGTGTTCGACGCCACCTTCAAGGAGGAGCTGGGGTTCGGCCCGGCCGACCACCTGATCGGTTTCATCTGCATCGGCACCGCGGCGGGGCCGGGAAAGCCCGGCCCCAGCGCGGAAGAGGCCATCAAGGCCGGATTGGAAAAGACAGTGAAACAATGGACGCCATAATGTCGGTGACTGTCACAGCTGGAAATTAGACACATGTCCAATCTTTGACACTTCGTCAAAGATTGACGTATTGTCCAGCCTGTGACGGAGCTGACAGCACGCCGCAAAGAGGAAAGGGACCGCCGCCGCAGCGAGATACTCGACGCGGCGGCGGACACCGCCGCGGAGAACGGGTTTGATGCCATCACCATGGACCAGGTCGCCCGCCGAGCCCGTATCTCCCGGGCCCTCCTCTACGTGTATTTCCAGGACAAGCAGGCCCTGCACGTCGCCCTGTGCGAGCGGGCCATGGAATTACTTCTCGAGCGCTTCCAGGCGGCCACGGCCGGGGCCCCCAACGGCCTGGCCCGCCTGGAAGCCATGGGCCGCGCCTACGTGCGCTTCGCGCGGGAACTCCCCGTCTACTTCCAGGCACTGGCACACCTGGAAGCCCGCGCCCCCGAGGACCTGGAACTGCACGCCCCCTGCTTCGCCCTGGGCGACCTCTGCCACCAGGCCATGACCCGGGCGATCCGCGAAGGCATCACCGACGGCTCGATCCGCCCCGATGTGGGCGCGCCCGACGCAGTGGCCATCGCGCTGTGGGGCTTCATGCATGGCGTGATCCAGATCGCCAACACCAAGGGTGGGCTGCTCGTCCGCCGCAACACGGACGCACTGCAGCTCTATGATCATTCGCTGGCGCTGATGCGCCGCGGGCTGAGCACCTTGCCGTGAGCACCTCGCGTCCGGCATGGATGCTGGCGGTGCTCGGGTTCATCCTGTCGCCCTGCCACGCCGCCGGACCGCAGCGCGACGTGGCGACAGTGGCCGAGGAGTACGTCAGCCTCGCGCTGGACGGCAACCTCGCCCTGCAGGGCAAGGCGCTGGAGGTACAGCGAGCCGAAGCCGCGCTGGATGCCGCCCGCGCCCGCTTCTTCCCCGAGCTGTCGCTGCAGGCGCGCTACACCCGCGCCGACGGCGGGCGCGAGGTCGACATCCCGGTCGGCACGCTGCTGAATCCCGCCTTCCAGACCATCAACGAGCTGCTCGCGGCCCATGGCGAACCGGCGCGCTTCGCGCCGGTGCCCGACCAGAGCATTCCCTTCCAGCGCAGCCGCGAGCAGGACACCCGCGTGTCGCTGCGCCAGCCGCTTTACCAGCCGGCCATCCCCGCTGCCGCCCGCGCGCAGCGCGAACTGCTGCGCGGCGCGCGCGCCGAGCGCCAGGTGATCGAGCAGCGCCTGCGGCGCGACGTGTGGCTGGGTTACCTGGAGTGGCTGAAGGCACAGCGCGCCCGCGAGGTCCTCGAGGCCTCCGGTCAGGTGCTGGCCGAGAACCTGCGCGTGAACGAATCGCTGCTGGCCAATGGCCGCATCACCGAGGACCAGGTGCTGCGCGCGCGCACCGAGCACCTGGCCATCAGGCAGCAGATCCGCGAGATGTCCCACCAGGTCGACCAGGCGCGCAGCTACGTGAACTTCCTGCTGAACCGGCCGCTGGACACGCCGCTTGAAGATGCGGTGATCCCGGAATCGCTGCCGCTGGCCGCCGGGGCAGAGGACGTACCCGCCCGCCTGCGCCCGGAACTGGAACAGGCCGCCGCGCTGGGCGCCGCCGCCGCCGAACAGCAGCGCGTGGCACGCGCCGCGCTGCTGCCCTCGCTGTCGCTGGGCGTGGATGCCGGCACCCAGGGCGAGCACTGGGACCTTGGCCCCACGGCACGCTATGTGGCCGCCTCGCTGGTGCTGAGCTGGAAGTTCTTCGACGGCGGCGCCAACCGCGCCGAAGCACAGCGCGCGCGGCTGGCCGCCCGCCAGGCGCGGCTGCAACAGGAGTCGCTGTTCCGCGAGGTGCTGCTGGAACAGCAGCAGGCCCGTGACCGCCTCGATGCCGCACGCGACACCCTGGCCGTGGCCGAGGCCCGCGCCGAGGCCGCACGCGCCGCATTGCGCATCGCTTCGCGCAAGCGCGACCTCGGCACCATCAGCCAGGTGGAATTCCTGGACGCGCGCAATGCGCTGACCGCCGCCGAGCTGGCGCTGAACGTGAACCGCTTCGAGCTGCTGCAGCGGCGCATCGAACTGCAGTACGCCAGCGGCGGCGTCCCGGGGGAAACCCTGCGCACCAACCTGGAAACCGCGCCATGAACGATTTCCGACCTGCATCCCCGTCCTTGCGCCAGCTTGGCTTGCTTCTGGCCGGGCTGGCGGCCGGCGCGCTGCTCACGGCCTGCTCTCGCACACCCGACGCCGCCGTACCCGAGCCCACGCCGGTGCGCGTGGAGGCCGTTGTCGCCGGGCCCGCGGCGCCGCCCATCGAGGCCACCGGCATCATTGCCGCGCGCGACGAGCAGCGACTGTCGTTCAAGGTCGGTGGGCTGGTGCAGCGCATTGCCGTGCGCGAGGGCGACAGCGTGCGCCGCGGCCAGCTGCTGGCCCAGCTCGATCCGACCGAGATCGAGGCGCAGGTGGCACAGGCGCGCCAGCTCCAGGAGAAGGCCCGGCGCGACCTGGCACGCGGCGAGGCGCTGCATGCCGACCAGGTGATCCCGCTGGAACAGCTGGAGAACCTGCGCACCCAGGCCGAAGTGGCGCAGGCGCAGTACGACGCGGTGCGCTTCAACGCACGCAATGCCTCCATCATTGCGCCCGGCGATGGCGTGGTGCTGCGGCGGCTGGTCGAGGAGCGCGAGAACGTGGCGCCGGGCCAGGTGGTGCTGGTGGTGGGACGCGAGGACAGCGGCTTCGTGGTGCGCTTCGCGGTGGCCGACCGGCAGGTGCTGCGCATCCGCCGCGGCGACCCGGTGGAAGTGCAGCTGGATGCCTGGCCGGGTGAGACCTTCTCCGCCACGGTCTCGCAGGTGGCCAGCGGCGCGGAGGCAGCCACCGGCCTGTTCCCCGTGGAAGCACAGCTCCACGCCAATGGCCGCAAGCTGGTCAGCGGGCTGGTGGGCCGCGCCCGGCTCATCGCCCGTGCCGACGAGCCGACGCTGCCGCATGTGCCGCTGGCCGCCGTGATCGAAGGGCATGGCGGCAGCGCCGCGGTGTACCTGGTCGATGGCGAGGTGGCACGGCGGCGTCCCATCGAAGTGGCCTTCATCACGGCCGGGACCGTCGCGGTGCGCGAAGGCCTGGCGGTGGGCGAGCGCGTCATCACCGCAGGCGCGCCCTACCTTGACGACGGCGATCCCGTCGTCGTGGTGCCGTGAAGCTGATCGAGTTCCCGATCCGCCGCTACCAGTTCACGCTGGTGGCATTCCTGTGCGTGGTGGCGCTGGGACTGACCTCCTTCCTGAACCTGCCGCGCGAGGAAGACCCCTACATCAAGGCGCCGGCCTTCCTGGTCACCGGCA
>CAYVZE010000038.1:2143-25490 GCA_964455685.1 uncultured Steroidobacteraceae bacterium | reverse complement strand
AGCAGATGAAGATGGCGGCCGACAAGATCGCCTTCCTGCCCTTCGGCCTGCTGGTCGACCAGTGGCGCTGGAAGGTGTTCTCGGGCGAGGTCACGCCGGCGAACTACAACCAGGCATGGTGGGACCTGCGCCGCCACTACCAGGGCGTGGCACCGCCGAACGAGCGCACCGAGCAGGACTTCGACCCGGGCGCCAAGTACCACATCCCCGGCAATACGCCATACACGCGCTACTTCCTGGCGTTCATCCTGCAGTTCCAGTTCCACAAGGCGCTGTGCGAGGCAGCCGGCCACGAAGGCCCGCTGCATGAATGCTCGGTGGCCGGCAGCAAGGAAGCCGGCGCGCGCTTCTGGGCCATGCTGCAGCAGGGCCAGAGCCAGCCCTGGCAGGACACGCTGGAGAAGCTCACCGGCACGCGCCAGATGGATGCCAGCGCCATCATCGATTACTTCCAGCCGCTGATGGGGTGGCTGAAGGAGCGCAACGCCGGCAAGCAGTGCGGGTGGTGACTTGCGGATCCGCACGGTGCGCGCCGGTGCAGCCGGCCCTGCCTTGCCTGTATATCCATACAGGAAGGGGTAGAATGCGCACATGTCCCAAGCCCGCCCCGCCCGCGCCGCCATCCGCATCCACGGCGCCCGCCAGAACAACCTGAAGAACCTCGACCTCGACCTGCCACTGGGCGAGCTGACGGTGATCACCGGCGTGTCCGGCTCGGGCAAGTCCTCGCTGGCCTTCGACACGCTGTATGCGGAGGGCCAGCGCCGCTACGTGGAGACCTTCAGTCCCTACGCGCGCCAGTTCCTCGACCGCATGGACCGCCCGCAGGTGGACCGCATCGAGGGCATCCCGCCGGCCATCGCCATCGACCAGACCAACCCGGTGCGCACCTCGCGCTCCACGGTGGGCACGATGACGGAGATCAACGACCACCTGAAGCTGCTGTACGCGCGCGCGGCGAAGCTGTACTGCCGCGGCTGCGGCCGCGAGGTGCGGCGCGACACGCCGGCCTCCATCCTCGAGGCGCTGCGCGAGCGCAGCGGGCAGCTGGGCGACCCGCGCCTGCTGGTGGGCTTCGAGGTGGCGCGGCCGTCGAACCTGCCGGAGAAGGAACTGCGCGCGCTGCTGGAATCGCAGGGCTACGTGCGCATCCTCGAACCGGAAGGGACGGGCAAGGCGCAGCACGACCGGCTGACGGTGATCCAGGATCGCTTCCGCCTGGCCAATGCCGACACCGGCCGGGCCAGCGAGGCGCTGGAAGCCTCGCTGCGCGGCGGCCGTGGCCATGTGGTGGTGCACGCGCTGGACGACGAGGGCGCCACGCGCGCGGTGTGGCGCTTCTCCGCGAAGCTGCACTGCGCCGACTGCGACATCGACTACCAGGATCCGCTGCCCAGCCATTTCTCGTTCAACTCACCGCTGGGCGCCTGCGACACCTGCCGCGGCTTCGGCCGCGTGATCGGCGTGGACTACGACCTGGTGATCCCCGACCACGGCAAGACACTGCGCGAGGGCGCGGTGAAGCCCTGGCAGACAGCCACCGGCAAGGAATGCCAGGACGACATGGAGAAGCATGCGCGCAGCGCCGGCATCCCCATGGACGTGCCGTGGCGCGACCTCACCGGGGAGCAGAAGCGCTGGGTCATCGAGGGCGACGGGAAGAAGGGCCGCAACCACTGGTACGGCATCAAGGGCTACTTCGACTGGCTCGAGAGCAAGGCCTACAAGATGCACGTGCGCGTGCTGCTGTCGCGCTACCGCAGCTATACCGAGTGCCCGGCCTGCAGGGGCGCGCGGCTGAAGCCCGAGTCGCTGCTGTGGCGGCTGGGCCCCTACGACATGCATGCGCTGGCGCAGCTGCCGGTGGCGCGCGCGCGCGAGTTCTTCGACGGCTTCACCCTGCCGCCGCCGCTGGAAGAGGCCGACACGCTGCTGCTGGAGGAGGTCCGCGCGCGGCTGGGCTACCTGTGCGAGGTGGGACTGGGCTATCTGACGCTGGACCGCCAGTCGCGCACCCTTTCCGGCGGCGAGGTGCAGCGGATCAACCTGACCACGGCGCTGGGCACCTCGCTGGTGAACACCCTGTTCGTGCTCGACGAACCCTCCATCGGCCTGCATCCGCGTGACATGGGCCGCGTGATCGGCGTGATGCAGAAGCTGCGCGACGCCGGCAACACGCTGGTGGTGGTGGAGCACGACCCGCAGATCATGTTCGAGGCCGACCGGCTGATCGACATGGGACCGGGCGCCGGCGAGCACGGCGGGCGCATCCTGTACAACGGCCCGCCGGCCGGCGTGATGCAGGTGGCGGACTCGCTCACGGGCGCCTACCTCGCGGGCAGGCGGCACATCGGGGAGGGCATCCCGGCCGCTGCCGACGCGGCCGCGCCCGCCGGCACACTGAAGCTCGAGGGCGCCAGCCTGCACAACGTGCAGGACGTCACGCTGGAGGTGCCGCTGGGCAAGCTGGTGTGCGTGACCGGCGTGTCCGGTTCCGGCAAGAGCACGCTGGTCACCGAGCTGCTCTACCCCGCCCTGCAGCGCGCCTTCGGCAAACCGGTGGAATCGGCCGGCCGCTGGCGGGCGCTTTCCGGCCACGAGCATCTCACCGGCGTGACGCTGGTGGACCAGTCGCCCATCGGCCGCACCACGCGCTCCAACCCGGCCAGCTTCGTCGGCGCCTTCGATCCCATCCGCAACCTGTTCGCGAAGCTGCCGGAGGCCAGGGCCCGCGAGTACACCGCCGGCACCTTCAGCTTCAACTCCGGCAATGGCCGCTGCCCGGACTGCGGCGGCAACGGCTTCGAGCACGTGGAGATGCAGCTGCTGGCCGACGTGTACCTGCGCTGCGCCACCTGCAATGGGCGCCGCTACCGCGACGAGGTGCTGGAACTGACCATCGAGGGCGCGGATGGCCGCCGCGCCGACATCGCCACCGTGCTCGACATGACCGTGTCCGAGGCGGTGGGGTTCTTCGCCCGCCATCCCGAAGTACTGGAGCGGCTGGCGCCGCTCCATGACGTCGGCCTGTCGTACCTGAAGCTGGGCCAGCCCGTGCCCACGCTGTCCGGCGGCGAGGCGCAGCGCCTGAAGCTGGCCGCGCACCTGGCCGACACCTCGAAGGCCGCCGGGCAGCTGCTGGTCTTCGACGAGCCCACCACCGGCCTGCACTTCGACGACATCGCCAGGCTGATGCGCGCGCTGAAGGCGCTCACCGCGCGCGGCGCCTCGCTGCTGGTGATCGAGCACAACCTCGACGTGATCGGCGCCGCCGACTGGCTGGTCGAGCTGGGGCCGGAGGGCGGCGACGGCGGCGGCCGCATCGTCGGCACCGGCACGCCGGCGCAGTTCCGCGCGCGCCGCATCGGCCACACCGGCGAGGCGCTGGCCGGCTACACGCTGTCGGCCGAGGCCGTGCGCGATGCCGCGCGCCCGCACCCGCCGCCGGCCGCGCCGCCGCAGGCCATCGAGGTGCGCGGCGCCCGCGAGCACAACCTGAAGAACATCGACGCGCGCCTGCCGCACGGCGGCATGACCGTGGTCACCGGCGTGTCCGGCTCGGGCAAGTCCACGCTGGCCTTCGACATCATCTTCGGCGAGGGCCAGCGCCGCTACCTTGAATCGCTGAACGCCTATGCGCGCCAGTTCGTGCAGCCAGCCTCGCGCGCGGACTGCGATTCGGTGACCGGCATCCCGCCGGCGGTGGCCATCGAGCAGCGCACCAGCCGCGGCGGCCGCAAGAGCACCGTGGCCACGCTGACCGAGATCCATCCCTTCCTGCGCCTGCTGTTCGTGAAGCTGGGCGTGCAGCACTGCCCGGACTGCGCGCTGCCCATCGAGCCGCTGAGCGCGGAGGCCATCGTGGCGCGGATCCTCAGGCAGCATCGCGGCCGCGAGGTGTCGCTGTATGCACCGCTGGTCAGTGGCCGCAAGGGCATCTACAACGAGCTGGCGCGCTGGGCATTGAAGAAGGGCCATGAGCAGCTGCGCGTGGACGGCAAGCTGGTGCCCACCGGGCGCTGGCCGAAGCTGGCGCGCAACAAGGTGCACGACATCGAGCTGCCGCTGGGCGAGCTGCACATCACGCCGCGCGCCGAAGGCGAGCTTCGCAAGCGGGTGGATGCCGGCCTCGAGGCCGGCAAGGGCGTGCTGCTGGTGCAGCCGGCCGGCAGCAAGCAGATGCAATCCTTCTCCTCGCGCCGCTCCTGCCCCGGCTGCGGCCGCGGCTTCCCCGAACCCGACCCGCGCCTGTTCGCCTGGAACAGCGCGCGCGGCTGGTGCCCGGACTGCCATGGCACCGGCCTCACCCTGCCGGAGTTCGACGCGGAGCAGACCGGCGAGGAAGAGTACTGGCTGGAGAACACCGACGCCGCCGGGCCCTGCGCAAGCTGCAACGGTGCCCGCCTGAACCCGGTGGCGCTGGCGGTGAAGTTCCGCGGCCGCTCCATCGCCGAGCTGGCCAACCTCACCATCGACGAGCTGGCGCGGTTCCTCGAGGGCCTGGAGCTTGACGGCCGCGAGGCCGAGATCGCGCGCGACCTCATCCCCGAGATCGTCGGCCGGCTGGGCTTCCTGGCGCGCGTGGGGCTGGGCTACCTGTCACTGGACCGCTCCGCACCCACGCTGTCCGGCGGCGAGACGCAGCGCCTGCGCCTGGCCGCGCAGCTGGGCTCCAACCTGCGCGGCGTGTGCTATGTGCTCGACGAGCCCACCATCGGCCTGCATCCGCGCGACAATCGCCTGCTGCTGGACGCGCTGGAGCAGCTGGGCCGCGGCCGCAACACGCTGGTGGTGGTGGAGCACGACGAGGAGACCATCCGCCGCGCCGACCACGTGCTCGACCTCGGCCCGGGCGCCGGCTCCCGCGGCGGCCACGTGGTCGCGGCCGGCACCCTGCCGGAGCTGCTGCGCCATCCCGGGTCCCTCACCGCGCGCTGCCTGCGCGAACCCATGCGCCATCCCGCCCAGCCGCGCCGCCCGGTCATCCGCCGCGGCAAGGACACCACTCCCGTGCTCAGGCTCGAGGGCATCAACCTGCACAACCTGCGCGACCTCGACGTGGAGTTCCCGCTGGGCCGGCTCATCGCCCTCACCGGCGTGTCCGGCTCCGGCAAGTCCACGCTGGCGCTGGACGTGCTGCAGCCGGAACTTGCGCGCGCGCTGTCGCGCAAGGGCAGGGGCGGCAAGCCGCAGCACTGCCAGGCCCTGCACGGCCTGCAGCACATCGAGCGCGTGCTCGAGGTGGACCAGACGCCCATCGGCAAGACGCCGCGCTCCTGCCCGGCCACGTACGTGGGCTTCTGGGATGCCATCCGGCGCGTGTTCGCCGGCACCACCGAGGCCGGCATCCGCGGCTACACGGCCAGCCGCTTCTCGTTCAACACCGCCGGCGGACGCTGCCCGGCCTGCGAGGGCCAGGGCATGCGCACGGTGGAGATGAATTTCCTGCCCGACGTGAAGGTGCCCTGCGACGTGTGCAAGGGACAGCGCTTCGACCCCGAGACGCTGTCGGTGCGCTGGCGCGGCAAGAGCATCGGCGAGGTGCTCGCGATGAGCGTGGACGAGGCGGTGGAGTTCTTCGCCAGCCATCGCGCCATCCACCACGCGCTGACGCTGCTGCAGGAAGTCGGCCTCGGCTACCTGACGCTGGGCCAGCAGAGCCCCACGCTGTCCGGCGGCGAGGCCCAGCGCATCAAGCTGGTCACCGAGCTGGCGCGGCTGAAGCCCGGCGACGTGCCGCCGGCACGCGGCTCGTTCTACATCCTCGACGAGCCCACCGTGGGCCTGCACATGGCCGACGTGGAGCGCCTGATCGCCGTGCTGCACCGGCTCGCCGATGCCGGCAACACCGTGCTGGTAGTGGAGCACAATCTCGATGTGGTGGCGCAGGCCGACTGGGTGATCGACCTGGGACCGGAGGCCGGCCCGGCCGGCGGCCGCGTGGTGGTCGCTGGCCCGCCGCAGGCGGTCGCGTCCCACCGCAGCTCGCGCACGGGCGCCGAGCTGCGCCGTTTCCTGGAGCAACGTCATGCCGGATGAGATCGTCTGCTGGAAGTGCGGCAGTTCGCTGGCCGCCCTGTCCCTGCCCTTCGGCCGCGGCGACCGCTGCAAGGCCTGCGGGGTGGACCTGCACGTGTGCAGGCTGTGCGTGAACCACGACCCGCGCGCGTACCAGCAGTGCCGCGAGCAGAACGTGGAGGAGGTGCGCGACAAGGAGCGCGCCAACTTCTGCGATTACTTCAGGCCGAAGGCCGGCGCCTTCCAGGGCGGCGCGGCGCTGTCCGCGGCGGAAGCCGCGCGCGCGGAGCTGGAGAAACTCTTCGGCAAGTAGCGGGCCGCCAGGCCCGCCCGGGACCTCAGCCGCCGGCGAGGCGGCTGAGCAGCCTGGAGAAGCGGCTGCGCGCCGGCTTCCTGGCCGCAGGCTTGCGTGCGGCCGCGTCGGTGATGACTTCGCGGCCGCCCTCCTCCAGCGACAGCGTCGAGGCACCGAGGATCTCGAGCGTGGACTCGAGCACCTCGGGACCGGCCACGCCGGCGCTGACCGTCTTGCCCTGCGGGATCGGCGGCGGGCGACGGCGGGCCACCACGCGCTTGCCCACGGGGCGCCCCTTGGGCATGCCCGGAGGTGCATCGGGACGCGGCGCAACGGCCTCCTTCTGCGGCGCGCGGGCGGCGGCAGCGTCCTTTGCGCTGGCCGGTGCCGCACCATTGCGGCGGGTGGCATCGTCGATATCGCGCCGCGGCGGCGGTGGACGGTCGTCGGGCAGCAGCTCGAAGCCCTGCATCTCCTCGCGCACCAGTTCCTTCTCGGTGGTCTTCTTCGGCTCGTCCGCTGCCGGGGCCGCCGACGGGCTGCCGCCCTTGGCGCGGTCGCGTTCCTTCTGCGAAACCGGCACCACCGCCACGGCGCGGTAATCCGAGCGCACGTAGTTGGCCACCTGCGTGGCCGAATTCGGGTCGCTGAAGAAGCCCAGCCGCAGGCCGTACCACTTGCGGCCCTGGCGGTTGCCCTCGACGTTGTACAGCGTGTAGGCGTCGAAGATGGCCAGGTGCGGCAGCGTCGCCACGTCGATGGGCGACACCGACCACACCAGCTGCACCGCGAAGCAGGGCGGCGCGTTGTTCTGGCGGTCGATCCTGATGTCGGTGAGGGTCTGCGTGTCCTCGGGCGTGATCAACCGCACCTCGGGCTCGTTCTCCAGCCCTTCGAAGGGATTCTTCAGCGGCGGCAACGACGGCGCCTCGGGCGCCGGCGCACGCGCCTTCGCCGGTTCCGGCTCCAGCAGCCGCAGCGTGGCGGTGGCGCTCAGCTCCGGCGCAGCGGGCGCGCCGGCCAAGCCCTCGGGAACAGGCATCCGCACGGTCGGGCCTTCGTCGTCATGCGACTCCGAAAGCTGCGCCAGCACGTCGCGCACATTGGACATGGTGTCGAGCGGATCCACGCTGGCCGCCGGACGCATGCCGCCGTTCTTTGCCGGCGCAGACGTCGCGGCAGTGGCCTCCAGTCGCGCCGCGGTGCCTTTGCGCGCGGCCGCAGGGGGCAACGTGGCCACCTTGGCAGCGACCGGAGCGGCCGGCGGAGCAGGACGCGCTGCGGCTGCGATGTCTGCCGGCTTCCCCACGGCAGGCTGCGCAGCCGCGGCCGGCTTGCCGGCGACAGCCGGCGCCGCAACCCTCGCGGGCGCAGCCGGGGAAGCAACGGGTGCTGCCGGGGCGGCGGCCTGGGCCGGGGCCGTCGCCTTCGCCGGCGCGGCGATCGGGTTCGGGGCAGCCGCGGGCTTCACCGCCACCACGCTGCCCGGCGCGATGCGGCCGCGGCGACCCATGCCCGTGGTGGGGGCCGGGCCGGCCCAGGCGGCCGGATAGATGTCGCGCACCGTGGGCAGCAGCTCCTCGGCCTCCTCCTGCGTGGCGAAATAGCCCATGTGCAGGCGGAAGCGCTCGCGGCCGTCCTCACGCTGGCGGCTGACGAAGAAGGTGTAGCGCTTCAGCTCCGGCGAGCTGGGATGGGAAAGCGCCATCGGGGAGGTGGAAGCAGCGAGGTTGATTACGAACAGTTGTTCCGGCGCCGCGCTGTTGGCGCCGATGCTCTCTGCACTGCTTGCCGTCATCACCGTGAAACTCCGTGGAAGTCAGTCTTCCGGGGCAACTCCGCTGTCTCCCGCGCGATATCGCGGAAGACCGGTGGTTTTGCGTCCCCGCCTCACGACGGGTTTGCCTTGGTCACTGGTCAGATCAGAGTGTCTGCATGTGGCGACCATGCGTCAAGAACCAGGTTAAAGACGTATGTCACCAATTGGCAGCATCGTGACAGTGTTGCGACACCGCTTCCACGGCGGCCTGCATATGTTCAAAGGATTCGGGGAATCGCTGAGTGACGGCGCGGCGCCCGCCCGGGCGCCGCGCCTCAGCCGCGGGCCGCGCTGAGGTGGCTCGCGGCCGTGGCCTGGCGGCCCAGCAGCAGCGAGGTCATGTCCTGCAGCGACAGCGGCCGCGCCAGGAAGTAGCCCTGGGCGAGGTCGCAGTGGCGCTCGCGCAGGTAGTCCAGCTGCCCGGCGCTCTCCACGCCCTCGGCGATCACCTTCCTGTCCAGCGAGTGCGCCATCACGATGATGGTGCCGGCCAGCGCGGCGGCCTCGGCATCAGTCTCGATGCGCTCGACGAAGCTGCGGTCGATCTTCACCGCCTGCACCGGGAAGCGGCGCAGGTTGGCCAGCGAGGTATTGCCGGTGCCGAAGTCGTCCAGGGTCAGGCCCACGCCCGTCTCGGACAGCTCGAGGATGCGCTGCTGGCTGTCTTCGTCTGTGAGCGCCGCCTCGCTGATCTCGAACGCCAGCGACGAAGGCGGCAGGCGGTGGCGCTCGAGCAGCCGCCGTACCATCGGCACGAGCTGCTCGTCGCGAAGCTGCTGCACGGACAGGTTCACCGCCAGCACCGGCGGCGCGATGCCGGCGTCGCGCCACTGCGCGAACTGGGCGCAGGCGGATTCCAGCACCCAGCTGCCCAGGTCCACGATCAGGCCGGATTCCTCCGCCGCGGGCACGAACTTGGCCGAGGTGCGCATCGCGCTGCCCGGCGGCTGCCAGCGCAGCAGCGCCTCCACGCCGGCGAGGCCGCCGTCTGACACGCGGTACTGCGGCTGGTAGTACAGCGAGAACTCGCGCCGGCTCAGCGCGCGGAACAGTCCCGAGTCGGCGGAACGCAGGCCCATCTTCGGGTTGTAGAACTCGGCGCTGCCGCGGCCCTGCTCCTTGGCGCGGTACATGGCCAGGTCGGCGTGGTGCAGCAGCTCGTCGATGGCGTTGCCATCGGAGGGGAACATCGCGATGCCGATGCTGGCGCGCACCAGGTGCTCGCGGCCGCCCAGGCGCACCGGTTTCCTCATCGCGTCGATGATGCGCTGGGCCACCCCGGCCACCTCGCCGGAGTCGCAGACGTGGCGCAGGATCACGGTGAACTCATCGCCGCCCAGGCGCGCGACCGTGTCCTCCTCCTTCACACAGGAGCGCAGGCGCTGCGCCACGATGGCCAGCAGCTGGTCGCCGGCCTCGTGCCCCAGCGAGTCGTTGACGCGCTTGAAGTGGTCGAGGTCGATGTACAGCAATGCGCCGCGGCCGCCGTTGTTGACCGCGTTCTGCAGCTCGGCGTGGAGCTGGTCGCGGAACAGCTGGCGGTTGGGAAGCTGGGTGAGCGGGTCGAAGTGCGCCTGGCGGTACAGGCGCTCGGCGCGCGCATGGCTGGCCAGCGCCAGGCCCAGGCGCTGCGCGCACTGCGTGCCGGTCTCGGCGATGCCAGCCGCGCCGGCCGGCACCTCGGCGAAACCCACGGCCAGCACCGCCGCAAGCTCGCCGCCGGCCATCACCGGCCATATCCAGAAGAACGTGGCGCCACCACCCTGCAACGGCTCGATGAAGCTGTGGCGGCCTTCCTCGCAGCGCGCGATGGTCAGGCCCTGCTCCGAGTCGAGCAGGCGGGCAACCATGTCGCCATCCAGCGTGACGCGCGTGACGGGCTGTCCGCCGGAGGCGCCGACCACGAACAGGCGGCCATGGCCGCTGACCGGATCCACCAGCGTCAGGCCCACGTTGTGCGCGCGGGTCACGGCGCGCACGCGCGTGAGCACCTGGTCGAGCACGCTCTCGTAGTCCCCGCCGGGCAGCAGCAGCGCGTCGATCTCTTCGAGCACCCGGCGCGTGTGGTTCTGCAGCTCGATGGCTTCGCCGGCGCGGTTGCCCGCCTGGATCACCTGCCGCAGCTCGGGCATCAGGCCCGGCGAATCCGCCAGCTCGACGTAGCGGTCGGGCAGGCTGCCCAGCGCGCGGTGCAGCCGCTTCAGGGCAAGCTCCTGCCGGCGCATCCATGCCCATGCCAGCCATGCGGCCAGCAGCACCAGCGGCAGGAAGGTGGCCTGCGTGCGCACTGCCGACCAGAAGAAGGCCGACCAGGGACGGTCGCGACCCATGGCCACCAGCACCAGGCCGGCATCGCTGACGGTGATCTGCGGCTGCATCGACGCCACCGCGCCCACCCAGGGCTCCCCGTTCTCCGTCCAGGCGATGTCGCCGGTGGCTTCGCCCGGCCCGAGCGTGGCAAGGCGCGCACGCGCCACGTCCGGCACCGAAGAAACCATCGAGGGATTGCGGCTGCTCATGTGCATCTGGCCGGAGGCATCGAAGGCCAGCAGCTGCACGGAACCAGAATTGTTCATCAGCAGCGACCACCAGCCCTCGCGCATTTCGGCCAGCAGGTGGCGCTGCGGGGCGGGCTCCTTCAGGTTGCGCATCAGGTACAGTCGCCCGGGCCCGAAGGTCCGGGGCGCCAGCAGCACGGTGCGGCCTTCGCGCAGGGCCTCCTGCTCCCGCGGCGTGAGCGTGAAGCGGCGCGCGCCGTACTCGAAGCTGCCCTCGACCTCCGCCGGTACCACGGTGACGGCGCCGAAGAAGCCGGCGTCCTGCTGGAGCGCGGCGAGCAGGTTGTTCCAGTTGCCGTCGCGGTCGGCAGGCATGCGCTCGGTCATGCCGCGTAACATGACCTCGGCATTGCCGAGCCGCGAGCGGACCGTGAGGGACGCCTGCAGCACGGCCTGGCGGAGCTGCTCCTGGTGCTGGGCGCGGAACTGGCGTTGCTGCTTGCCTGCCTGCAGCAGCACGCTGGCCATCAGCAGCAGCACGCCGCCGATGAACACGGCGACGGCGACGCGGAACGCAGTTGCGGCCGCCCGGCTCCCCGTGCGCGCCGTGCTGGCGCCATCTACGCTTTGCATGCCTTCATTTCACAATGCGATGCCCCCCGGGGGCGTGCGCCATTTCACCAAACAGGGTTCATGGTGCAGGGCGCAATAGGTTGCGGGCAGCAGTGCCAATAGCTTCTCCGGAATACGTACGGACACCGGTAGCCGGGCGCGGGCGATGCCGGCCATGGCGGCGGTCCTTGCCGGTCACCGTGTCGAGCGTTCCGCGGCGCGCCTGGGCAGGGAGCTGGCCACCGCCGGCAGGCCCTGGCGAAGCGGGCCCAGCGCCCCTTTGCCAGGGCGCAGGCCGCGCGCGCGGGAGCGGCAGGAGTTAATCTTGCCCCATGCACAGCACCGCCAGGCTGCTCGCCGCCCTCATCCTGTTGCTGCCGCTCGGGGTCCCGGCAGCGGAAAACGTACCCGCCGCAGACGAACGCAGCGAGGCCTATACCCGCTACCGCGCCGCCTTCGATGCACGCGACTATGCCGGGGCGCTGCCGCTGGCCGTGCGGGTGGTCGAGCTGACCATCGCCCAGTACGGCGAGGAAGGAGAGGAGCTGGCCGTTCCGCTGGGCAACCTCGCCACCACGCTGTACCGCATGGGGCGCCACGGCGAGGCCATCGACCAGTACCGTCGCGCGCTGACCCTGCTCGACCGCAGCGCCACCACCACCGATCCGCGCCTGGTGGCGCCCCTGCACGGCCTGGGCGCCGCGCTGCGCGCACAGGACCGCTGCGAGGAAGCCATCGTGCCCCTCAAGCGCGCCACCGACATCATCCGCAACCGCGAGGGACTGCATGCCCCTTCCCAGCTGCCGGTGGTCCGGCCGCTGATCGACTGCTACGAACGCACCTGGCGCATCGACGATGCCAATCGCGAGCACCAGTTCGCCTACAACGTGGCCGAGCAGGCCTACGGCGCGGAGGATCCGCGCTTGATCGGGCCGCTGGTGGATTACGCCCGATGGCACGAGCGCACCGGGCGCTACAGCGCCGCCCGCCTGATGTACATGCGCGCCGTGCAGATCGCCGACCGCGAGGGCCCCACCAGCCTCAAGGCGGTGGAGCCGCTGCGCGGCATCGCCCGCACCTACCGCCTGGCCTTCGTGAACGGCGAGTCGCAGGAGCGCGCCATGCAGGTGGCGCAGGACCTGCCGCCCTCGCTGGCACAGAGCCAGCTGGTCAACCTGGCGGCCGTGCCTTCCGGCGAGGGTGAGCGCGCGCTGCGCAATGCCCTGCAGCGGCTGGAGATCGCCGGCGACGGTGCGGCCGCGAAGCGCGGCGAAGTCCTGGTGGACCTGGGCGACTGGTACCGCATCGCCGGCGCCGGCCAGCGCGCCGTGAACTCGTGGATCCAGGCCTGGGGCGAGCTGTCGAAAGCCGGCGACACCTCGCTGCTCGACAAGCCGGCGGCCATCGTCTACCGGCCGCCGTCGATGGCCACCTCGCAGCGGCCGCAGAACCCCGACGAGTACAACGTGGTGGAGGTGCAGGTGCGCGTGTCGATTGCCGCGGATGGCAGCGTGCGCGACGCCACCATCGCCAATGCCGGCGAGCGCACCGACAGCGCCGCGCGCCCGGTCATCAATGCCGTGCGCCGTGCCACCTGGCGGCCGGCCTTCTCGGGCGGCGTGCCGGTGGCCACCCCCGACCACCTCTTCACCGAGCACATGTACGTGCGCGTGAAGGGCAAGGGCAGCGACAGCGAGGACTGAGCCCGGTCAGGGCCGGCCGGACTCCTCCGGTTCGGGCTCGATGGGAACGGCCTCGATGATGTCGCGCGCGGCCGATGCCGCATCGGCGCCGGTGAGCACCTCGCCCGCGGCCAGCTTGCGCCCCACCGGCAGGCGCGGCAGCTGCACCAGGAACTTGGCCGCCGCATCGCGCATGGCCGCCAGCGTGGCGCTGGTGAGCGCATTGCCGGCGCGACCGCCGCGGGTGCTGCCGTAGCCGGTGAGCGAGAGGTTGTCGACCGGTTCCCCGTCGGTGCTGGTGAGCGCGATCATGTAGCGGATCGTCACCGCCCAGTACTCCCCGCCGGTTTCCTCGGCGGAGGCGAACGAGAACTGCTCGATGCGCGGGCGGAACACGGCCTGCAGGCCGGTGCCGCGCGCATCGCTGGCGCGCTGGAACTCCACCACGTCGCGGAACGACGCCCTGAACACATCGCGGAACAGCCGCTCGTGGCCGGGGCCGAGTTCCACCTTCCAGTTCTTGCCGCCGCGCGTTTCCTCGTGCACGTAGCCATCGAGCTCGTCGTCGAGCACCAGCGCCACGCGCGCGGGCATGGGCGAAAGCAGCGGCTCGGGAAGCGCGGGTTCGGGGCGGACCTGCACGCTGCCGCCGCACCCGGCCAGCAGCGTCGCGAACACCGCGCAGGTCAGCGCCGCGTGCAGCGCATTTCGCCGAGGATTTCGGTGTATTCCTGACATGGTCTCTGGGAGGTGATGCCCACGAAGGTGCCGTTGTTGCGCACGGTCACCACGCGCATTAGCGCCGAAAACTGCACGTTTGTAAACGCCGCCATGCCCGCTCCTTCCGGGAAACCGATGGCATGGATGCGCGCCTGCGGCCGACCGTCCGGCGCGTTCAACCGCGCGATGCGGTCGACGGCGGCCTGCATGGAGTCGCCGGTGAACTCATCGCCGATCACCACGATGCTCATCCTGCGGCCCGCCTCGCGGTAGATGCGCAAGGCCGTTTCGATGCCGGGCACGGGATTGGACTGGCTGTAGGGCCGCCAGGTGGGCAGGGTCTGGCGGATGCGCTGGCGCAGCCGGGGCGAATCCTCGAGCCAGGAACCCGGCGGGCCGTCGGTGAACATGAAACGCCCCTGGTCGTTCATGACCTGCACGCCCTTGAGGTCCGGGTAGATGTCGAGGATTTCGTTCATGATCCCCACCGTGGACTCCCAGTGGTTGGTCACCATGGACGGCGAGGTATCGATCACGAAGATCACGTACTCGCTGTCCACCGGGATACCGCCCACCGTTCCGGTGGGCGCGCGCCGCGGCCTGGGCTGGCGCTGCAGGCGTTCCATCTCGGCGGTGAGTTCCTGGTAGGCCGCCACCAGCTCGGTCTCGATGATGTTGCTCACCGCGGCATCGGTGCGGCTGGCGGCGAACTGGCCCCGGACCTCGGTGAGGTCGCCCTGCAGCCGCGCCAGCCGCGCGCGCTCGGCGCGCAGTTCGGCGATGCGGCCTTCAAGCTCGCGCCGCAGCTCGTCGGTGTCGCCGCGGATGACGTGCAGCTCCTCCTGCAGCTTCAGCAGCTGGGCATTCAGCGACTCGCGCGCGCGCTCGATGACCACCGGCTGGTCCACGTCGGTCAGCACCAGCAGCAGGATGATGGCGCCGAAACCGCAGCACACGCAGTCCATGAACGAGAGGCTGAACACCTCGGTGTCGCGACGGCGCAGCTTCATGGCCAGTCCGGTCCCGGGACCATGAAGTTGCCTCCGGTGGCGCGGGCCAGCGACCAGAAACGGTGCGCCGCCGGCAGGTCGCCCTGCATGGGCAGCAGGATCACGTCCACCGGGATGTTCTTCGGCAGCGCGCGTCGCGCCTCATCGAAGGCGCGCGCGCGCTGCGACACGTTGACGTAGCCGCCGCGCGGCCGGTCGCGGCCCTGCGTGGGCAGGCCGTCGGTGATCAGGATGACGCGGTCGGGCCGTGGCGACAGCGCGGTGATCGCGTCCCAGGCGTTGATCAGGCTGGTGCCGTCCTCGGGCGTGAGGTTGCGCAGCGTCTCGATGGCCTGCGCCAGCAACGCGCCATCGCCCGAATCCAGCCACTGCCCGTCGGTGCCTTCCACCAGCGAGCGAGCGCGGGTGTTGAAGGCCACCATCTGGAAGCGGCTGCCGGGCGGGAACTGGGTGGAGATCCAGTCGGCGATGTCCAGCGTCTGGCGCCACTTGGGCGCGGCGCGGCGCAGCGCCGGCGGCTGGTTGCGCAGGCGGATGATGGCATCGAGCTCCTCGTGCATCATGCTGGCGGAGCGGTCGACCAGCACCAGGATGTGCCGGCCGGTCATGTTGATGCCCGTGAGATAGGTGCGGTTGCCGGTGCCGCGGAAGGCACGCACCTGCTCCCCCGGGGGCCCCTGCTCGGGAGAACCGCCGCGCAGGCGCTGCGTGCCTTCCTCGAGCTGCTTCAGGTCGGCCTTCAGCCGGTTGATGTGTTCGCGCTGTGCCATGCTGGTGGCGCCGACGCGCACCGCCTCGGCCTGGGTGGCGGCCACCTCATCGGAGAGCTGGCGCGCGCGCGCGGCCGCCTGCGCGGTCTCGGCCTCGGTCTTCTCCAGCGTGTTGCGCAACAGGACCAGGTTGCGCGTGCCCTCCAGCACCTGCTCCTCGATGCGGTTCACCTCCGCCTGCAGCGCGTCGATGTCACGCAGGCGCTGGATGCCCGACTGGCCCGCGACGATGGTGTAGAACAGCACCACAGCGCCGAATCCGCAGCAGATGCAGTCGAGGAACGACAGGCTGAAGACCTCGACCTTGCGGCGCCGTCCCGTGCCCATCAGCCTGCCTCGATGGCCACCAGCGGCAGTTCGATGCCCGGTTCCCCCAGCCGCAGCACGCCGCCTGCCGGCAGCAGCGCGCGGCCGCGCACGCGCGCGCCGTCGAGGAAGGTGCCGTACGAGGAATGATCGATCACCTGTGCGCGCTGGCCGTCCCGGCGCAGCGTGCAGTGCCGGCGCGACAGTCCGGCGATGCCATCCGGCAGCTGCAGCGACGGTGCGCCGCCCGGGTCGCGACCGATGACCAGGCCCTCCGGCGGGATGGGCACCACGCGGCCGCGGTACACCACGTGCGTGGCCATGTTCGCGGGCGCGGCGGTGGACAAGGCCAGCGGCTCGATGGCATCGGCCGGCGCGGCAGCTGCCAGCAGCGGCACGCGCGTGAGCCAGGGCACGCCGCCGTCGGCCGCTGCGCCCGAGGATGGTTGCAGGCTGGCGGCGCGCGCGGCGAGGTCGTCGGCACAGCGGCAGGCCTGCGCGAAGCGCGCGCCGGCGAGCACGGCATCGATGCCGGGGATGTCGAGCACGGATGCGGGCACCAGCAGCACGGCATCGGCATGCGCCGCCGCCAGCGACTGCAGCGCGCGCGACAGCGGCGAGAGCACCGGTTCGGCGGCGGCGGCCAGCTGGCCGCGCGTCAGCGCCAGCGTCACGCTGCCGCTGCCCGTGTCGAGCTCGCATTGCGCCTGGCCATGGCGCTGCGCGCCGCTCACCAGGGCCGGCAGCTGCGCGCGCAGCGCGGCCTCGTGGCGCAGGTCATGCAGCGGATCGAAACGCGTCTGCTGCACCAGGGTCTGTGCCGCCAGCCTCAGCCACGCCTCCAGCAAGGCCTGCTCGCCACCGCCCACGGGCAGGTGCCGGCGCAGCGCGGCGCCATCGGCATCGCGCACGGCCAGGCCCAGCGAGAAGCGTGTGCGCGCCAGCTCCAGTACTGCCAGCTCATTGCCGGCCGCCAGCCATGCAGCCAGCACGGCCGTGCGGTCGACGAAGCCCTGCACGAGGTGCCCCGCGGCGCGCAGCTCGCGCAGCAGCTCGCCGGGAAGGTCGGATTGCTGCGGCGGCGACAGGCTGACCCACAGCGGGGCCTGCCCGCCCTCCGCGCGCAATTCGCGCAGGGCCGCGGCCTGCGCACCGGCGAGGTCCGCCGATGCGCGCGAGGCGGCTGCCGCCAGCAGCTGCGTTCCAGTGCCGCTTCCATCCGCGGCCAGCGCCACCAGGCGATCGTTGAGGTCGGCGCCGAGCATCAGATGTCCACCGGGAAGCTGAGGTTGTTGTCGAGCGAGAGGCGGTCCTCTTCGTTGCCGCCCCTGCGCGGCGGCGAAGGCGGGGGCGATTCCCCGGCCTCTTCCTCCACCGGCGTTTCGGTTTCCTGCGGCGGCGGCTCCTCGGCCGCACGCAGCGGCAGGTACAGCATGGCCAGCACGGCCAGCGACAGGAAGCTGCGAAGCAAGTGGCTCATGGCGTGGCTCCCGTGGCATAGCGCGCGACGCGGAAACCCAGGTCGGGCGACTTGTTGCCGCCGCGCTCGCGCCAGGCCGCGCGCAGGTCACCGATGCTGCCGGTGCGCCAGCTCGCACCGCGGATCGCATGCGGGCCATTGCCCGTGGGTCCCATGGGATCGGTCACCGGCCCCGGCGCCGGCAGCGTCTCGTAAACGTCGTGCACCCATTCGGAAACGTTCCCGCCCATGCCGTACAGGCCCATGGGCGTGCGCGCGTAGCTGCGCACCGGCGCGATCACCGGGTGCTCGTCGCGATAGCCCGCGAAGTGGTTGCGCAGCGGCAGGTCGCGCACCGGCCTGGCCGGAATGGATTCCTCGCCGGCGATGTTGGCCGCGCCGGCAGGCGGCGGCAGGTCATCACCCCACGCGTACAGGTGCCAGCGCTGGCCATCCACGTAGCGCGCGGCGTACTCCCATTCCGCCTCCGTGGGCAGGCGGTAGCCCTCGTTCAGCGGTTCGACCAGCTGCCAGCGGCCGTCGCGACGCTCGTAGGCCACGGGCAGTCCTTCGCGCAGCGACAGCCAGTTGCAGAACTCCACCGCATCGTCCCAGCTGACGTTGCTGACGGCCTGGTCGTCCAGGTCCAGCGACTGGCCCATGGCGACACCCGAGACATGGCCGGGGCGGAAGGCACGGAACTGCGCATTGCTGACCTCGGTCGCGGCGATGTAGAACGGCCGCGTCAGGCGCACCGTGCGCTGCACCTCGTTGCTGCGGCGACCCTGGTCACGACGACCGCTGCCCTGCACGTACTCGCCGGCAGGCAGCAGCACCAGCGTGCCGAGCAGCGGGCTCTCGATGCGCGACGGCGGCGGGGGCGGCGGCGCGGGGGCCACCTCCGCCGGCGGCGTGGACGCGGCGTCGTCGGATGATGGCCTGGAGTCTTCCGTCTTCCCGGCGTCCGCCACCACCGGCACGCTGCGCGGCGGCGGCACGCGCGCCAGCTCGACGCGCCCGAGGTCCACGGTCTGGCCGGCAATGACGGCCACCTCGCTGCGCCAGGTGCGACCGCCGGCGCTGAGCTCGAGCTGGTGCAGTCCGGCGGGCAGCTGCAGACGCTGCGGCGCCGTGCCGCGCTCCTCGCCATCGATGCGCACGCTCGCGCCGGCAGGCGCGGAGTCGATCTCCAGCCAGCCCAGGGCAGGTTCCAGGGCGGCGGCAAACGACTGCCGCTGGCCACCACCGCGTACTTCCAGGCGCACGACGTAGTCGACGTGCCCCGGCGCGCGCAGGATCAGGTCGTGCACGCCGGCCGGCACTTCCACTTCGCCGGGCGCACGGCCGGCGACACGACCATCCACCAGCAGTTCTGCAGCCACGCCGCCGGTATCGATGTCGAGCACGCCGGGCAGGTACTCCAGCTCCACCTGCAGCGGCAGCGCATCGACCAGCGCACGGCTGACGTCCAGCGTCAGCACGCGCGTGCGGTAGCCGGGATGGGAGATCTCCACCTGGCGGCGCCCGGGCAGCAGGAAGATGCGGTCGGCACTGCGCCAGTGCAGCAGCGCGGGCGAGCCGATCCGCGCGCCTTCGGGAGAAGCCTGGATGGGCACCGGCACCAGCGCCACCAGCACGCCGACGATGGCCAGCACCAGCAAGGCCGCCACGGCGATGGCAGCGTTGCGCAGGGTGCGCGGCCGCGCCGGGGCGGCAGGCGTGTCTTCGTGCGGCGCGCGCGCGGCGAACACCTCGCGCACGCCGGCTTCGAACTCCTCTCCCGCCAGCTCCCCCTGGCGCAGCGGCGCCACGGTGGCATTGCCCGCCAGGTGCGCCACCTGGATGCGGCCCTGCGCCGGATGCACGATGAGCTGCGCCTCGCCCACCGACAGCACGTCGCCGTCCACCAGCAGCTGCGTGGCATCCAGCGCCATGCCGTTGAGCCTCGCGGCGCCAGCGCCCAGCGGCTCGGCCAGCCACTGCCGCTCGCCCTGCGCGATGCGCACCACTTCGCCGTCGGCGCCGGGCAGGACCAGTGCCGCACCTGCGCCGCCCAGCGTCAGGGGCAGCAGGGCCATCCGCTCACCCAGCGGCTCGTGGATGCGTACCTGCTGGTTCATGCCTTGCCGAGGTCCATCAGATGGGCTCCGTGCACCGCACCGACAGTGTGGCCTGGCGCTGGCCGGGCTTGATGTCCAGTTCGAGGCGCACGTCGCGGTAACCCTCGCGCTGCCCGATCACGGTGTACTGGCCCGGCGGCAGCTCGAGCTCGTGTGTCTCGAAGCGCCCCAGCGTGCCCACCTGCACCACGCGGACCTCGGTGTTGTTGTCGGAAGTGAACTCCACGCGTACCGGTTCGCTGAGCAGCGCAAGGTAGCCGCGCAGCCAGTCGAGCTGGGCGCGCAGGCGCGGCGATCCGACGCCGGTGTCGGTGGCGGTGCCGCGCGCCAGCGCGCGCTGTGCCGCCTGCCGCACGGCCGGCGCGGTGAGGCGGTCGGGGCGCGCCTGGTAATCGGCGAGCTCGTGGTCCAGCTCCAGCCTGCGCTCGCTGCGCGCCAGGCCCTCCTGCGCGAACAGCAGGCCGGCATCGCGGGCCAGCACGGCGCGGTAATGCGCCACCGCGTCTTGCCAGCGCTCGGCGGCCTCCAGCTCGGTGCCGGTGGCAAGGTCGGCGGCGTTCTGGCGATCGACCTGGATCTCGGCGATGCGCCGCTGCCCCTCCACCACGCGCGCGTCGTCGGCGCGCAGCGCGGCTGCGCGCGCATAGGCCGCCTCCGCGGCGGCGACGTTGCCAGTTCGCAGTGCCTCTGCGCCCTCGGCCACCTGCTGCTCGAAGTTCGCGGCGGCCACGCGCGCATTAACGCGCTCGAGCGCGGTCCGCGCCGGCGTGAAGCCGGGTTGTTCACTGATCAGCGAGAAGTAGATGCCACGCGCCTGGTCGAGGTCACCGGCCGCCTCGGCGCGCGTCCCCTCCGCCAGCCGCGCCAGCAGTTCCTGCTGGCGCACCGCTGCGGCCAGTCCCGCGCGCGCCTCGGCATTCTCCGGCTCGTTGGCCAGCGCGCGGCGGAAGGCGGCACTGGCCTCGGCGGGCCTGAAGGCCCGCAGCGCCTGCTGGCCGGCGCGCAGCTCGTCCTGGAGGCTTGCGATGGGCGGTGCCTCGGCCGCGTCCGCCTGTTGCACGGCCGGCGCGGGCTCTTCTACCAGCGCATCGGCCACCGACAAGGGGGCCGCGCGCACCGAATCGTCGGCGATGACCTCGGGCGCGGGATCGGGCAGCACCATCAGCAACGCCAGCCCCGCGACACCCGCGGCCACCAGGCCCCACCACAGCGCCTGCTTCCTGCGCGGCGCATGCTCGCCGCGCGCGTGGCCGGCGGTCGAGGCCTCGACCACGAGCCCGCCCTCCTCGGGCAGCGAACCGGCCTCATCGAGGCAGCGCTGCAGTTCGCGCACCACGCGTTCCAGCGGCGGCCGGGCAGCCGCATCCCGCGACAGCATGGCCTGCACCAGGTCGAGCAAGGCCACCGGCGCAGGCAATGCCGGCGCCGGCCGAGGGGGATCATGTTCCTGCACCCGGCGCGCGTCGAAGTGCGGATAGAAAGGCGGATAGCGGGTCAGCAGCTCGTAGGCCAGCGCGCCCAGCCCGTACACGTCGTCGGCGGGACTGGCGGCCTCGCCGCGCAGCTGCTGCGGGCTGGCCGAGAACGGCGATCCATTGGCCGGCGCATCGCAGCTGCCGGTCTCGGTGGAGGTGCCGAAGTCGGCCACCCGCACATGCCCGTCGGCATCGAACAGCACGTTGCCCGGCTTGATGTCGCGGTGGACGATGCCGCGCGCATGCGCGTGCTCCAGCACCTGCGCCACTTCGATGAGCACCGGCACGATGCGGCGCCAGGAGGCACCGCGCAGCCGCGAGGCATTGCCGCCGGTCGCCAGCTCCATCGGCAGGAACACCGTGTCGCCGTCGCGAACGGGCTCCTCCGCACGCAGCACACCGGGATGCTCGAGAAAGCGCGCCATGCGCGCCTCGTGGCGCAGCACCGGCAGCGCCTCGTCGAGGCCGCAGGCATCCAGGTGCAGGAACTTCAGCGCGAGGCGCGCACCCGTTCGCTCGTCCAGCGCGGACCACACTTCCGCGTGTCCGCCATCGCCCAGCCGTTCCTCGAGTACGTAGCGGTCGGCGAGCCTGCGCCCGGCATCAAGGCTCGCCATGGTCCGGGGCGGCCTCTGCGGCCTGGTACTCGCGCAGCATCTGGCGCCACTGCCGGTACTGCTCCTCGGCGGTGCCGGTCAGGCGCAGCGTGCGACCCTCGACCTCGACCACCTGCTCGGCGACCGAGTTTTCCATTGAACGCGCCAGCTCGCCGAAGGCCTGCGCGTGGGTACGCGCGTCGGCGAACTTCTGCAGGCCGGAGAGGAAGCCGGCGATGCCGCCGGCGGTGCCGGCGTAGCGCGCCACGCTCTCCAGGTCGCAACTGGCGGAGCTGTCACAGCTGCTGGGCACGAAGATGGCCGCCAGCACCGCCGCGGCGCCGAGGAAGGTGCGGGTGCGGCCGCTGGCACGGGCGCGGTCCTCCTTGTCGATCTCGTCGAAAGAGGTGCGGCGGAACTCGCCGTAGGATTGCTCCATCTGCTCGGCGAAGCTGGTGTAGTAGCCGTCCAGGGTGTCGATCACCGCCGCATCGCGCTCGCGGATGCGCTCGATGCGCTCCACCAGCGGGTCGTTGCCGGCCGGCAGTCGCGCCACGCGCACCAGCTCCGGGCCCTTCCTGCCCGCCGGCTCCTGCTTCAGGTAGCCGGCCATGGCATCGGGCACGAGGTCGGCGCCGAACTTCAGCTGGGTGACCTGGCGGATCTCGCGCAGCGCGGCGGCGTCGAGCTTGTCGCGCGCCGCCAGCAGGTCGTTGGCGATGGTGGAGTAGACGTTCTGGAAGGGATCGCGGGCCTTCAGCGCGGCCTCGGTCTTGTAGCTGCCGACGTCGGCGGTGCCCTCGTATCGCTTCCTGTCGATCCACACGCGGCCGGAGGCGTCACGCGCGGTGATCTCCAGCTCCAGCCGCTTGCCGGTGGACTCGATGATGCGGCCATCGACCTGCACGTCGACGAATCGCACGCTCTCCGGCGCCACTCGCACCGCGCCCCACTGGGCGCTGCGCTCCAGCGTCTCGCGCAGGCGCACGGCCAGGTAGCTGGACTCGGCGCGGCGCAGCTCGGGGAAGATGCGCTTCTTCGCCAGCGCGTCCGGGTCGTCGGCGATGTCCGCCGGGATGCCGGGATCGAAGGCATGCACCACCACGTCGAGGCGCTGCTCTGCCGGGATGACCTCGACCGCCTGCCGCGCCTCGATGCGCGCCTGCGGCCGCGTCTCCTGCACCACGCAACCGGCCAGCAACGCGGCAGCCAGCGCCGCGAAGGTGAGGCGGAAAGTGAAGGCAAGACGACGCATGTCAGCCCCCTTTCTGGGTGTTCTCTTTGTAATCGATGTATTCCTTCCAGAGCTTCTCCTTCAGCTCCGGATCCGTTTCCTGCTCCGCGGCGCGGCGCAGCCGGCGGGCGATGATGTCGTCGTCGTCGCCGGCCGGGATCTCGCGCGCTGCCATGCCGCCGCCGCTGATGCCCGAGGAACCCGTGCCCGACCGGGCCGGATCGGAGCTGTCGCCGCTGCGACCGGTGCCTTCGGAGCGCAGGTCGCCGGCACGGTTGCGCGCCAGCGCGCGATCCGTGTCACTGCTGCCGCGATCGAGCACGTCCTCGCCGCCGAACACACCGCCGCCTGCGCGCGCGTCGCGCTGCTTCGCCACCTGCTCCTGCTCCTTGCGCAGCTCGGAATCGAACTGCTCCAGCGAGGCATCCAGACGGGCGTCGATGGCGGCGCGGCGCTCGGCCGGCGTGGCGGCCACCGGTGCACCGGCATCGGCGGTGCCCGCCTTGCCATCGGCCGTGCCGGCCTTGCCGGAAGGGCCGGTGCCGTCGGCGCCGGACTCACCTGCCGTGCGGGAGGCACCGGCCGCCGCGCCGGCATCCGGGCCGGCCCCGGGGCCATTGCCGGCAGTGGCCGGACCCTGCGTGCCGGTTCCGCTGCCCGAGGCTCCACCATCCGGCAGGCCTGCAGCGGGGGCACCGCCGGGCAGGCCGGCGCCGCCACCCGCGCTGCCGCC
>CAYVZE010000038.1:0-2043 GCA_964455685.1 uncultured Steroidobacteraceae bacterium | reverse complement strand
GGGCGTGGCGCAGGCGGCGAGCAAGGCGGCGGCGAGCAGTGCGAGCAGATGCTTCATCTCAGCCTCCCGCGGACGAGCCGCCCTCGAGGAAGGCGCGCAGCTGGTCGCCCAGCCGGAAGCAGGCCGTGCTCTGCGTGTGGGCGATGAAGGGCAGCGGCACGATGGCGCCAACCACGGCCGAGGTGCCGGTGACATTGGTGCCCACCGAGCCCACGGAGCGCGCGTTCTGCAGGTCCCACACGGTGGCCTCGTAATCGGATTCCTTCTCCCACCAGCCGAAGCCGATGCAGCCGGCCGCGCCGGGCGCCGCGCCGCAGGCGAGGCTGCCGCCGCCGTCGGTCTTGCGGGTGCCGCCGTCGAGCCAGACGATGTAGCGCACGCCGGTGGAGGCGATGCGCTCGGCCACGCCCGGCTGGGACAGGATGCTCTCCAGGCCCTCGGCCCGCGACGGCACGGTGCCGGGTTCGAACCAGGGGAAGAGCTTGTCGGTGAACTCCTCGTTGGGATGCACCTTGATGGACTTGCGGCGGCCCGCGATGCGATGGCCGATGCAGTCGAGGAATTCGCTTTCGGCGCCGGCGCCTTCGATCTGCGGCTTGGCCAGCACCACCACCGACTCGGTGGCCGCGATGCGGGTGTCCTGCTCGCGCGACTCGTCGATGTGCGCGCGCATGCAGCCGGCGAGCGGCAGCAAGGCCGCGGCAATGAGAACAATCCCGGTGTTCATGCTCGCGACACCCCTTGAAACCAACTGCGAACGCCGATTGTACGCCGAATGACCCATGGTCGCCCTTGGCTGCCCCGTCAGGCAGCTCCCCCTTGGTAACTGCTTAATAAGGATTTTTGCGCCTGAACCAAGGCTGAACGGCGCAGGCCGGAAGGGCCGCCCCAGGACCCTCCCCCACGGCCTCCGCCAGCGGCCCGGGACCGGTCAGCCGCCGAGGAAGATGCCGTAGGCGGGGTTGGCGGTCTCTTCGACGTAGGGGTAGCGCAGCTCTTCCAGGTGCAGCCTGAGGTCCTCGCGCTCCCCGGGGGCCACCTCCACGCCGGCCAGCACGCGGCCGGTGTCCGCGCCGTGGTTCCGGTAGTGGAACAGGCTGATGTTCCAGCGCGTGCCCACCGCCTCGAGGAAGCGCAGCAGCGCACCCGGGCGCTCGGGGAACTCGAAGCGGAACAGGTGCTCGTCCGGCAGCTTCGACTGCCCGCCGATCATGTAGCGCACGTGCAGCTTGGCCATCTCGTTGTCGGTCATGTCGACCACGGCGTAGCCGGCATCGCGCAGCGTGGCGATGATGGCCGCCCGTTCGGCCGGGCCGCCGGTGACATTGATGCCGACGAAGATCTGCGCCCGCTCGCGCCCCTGCTCACGGTAGTTGAACTCGGTGATGTTGCGCGCGCCCAGCGCACGGCAGAAGTTCAGGAAGCTGCCCTTCTCCTCGGGGATCTCCACCGCCAGCAGCATCTCGCGGCCGGCGCCGAGGTCGGCGCGCTCGGCGATGTAGCGCAGCCGGTCGAAGTTGACGTTGGCGCCGCTGTTGACGGCCACCACGCGCCGGCCATGCCAGTTCTCGCGCGCGAGGAATTTCTTCGCGCCAGCCACGCCCAGCGCACCCGAGGGCTCGGGGATGGCGCGCGTGTCCTCGAAGGTTTCCTGGATGGCCGCGCACATCTCGTCGGTGGAAACCAGCACGATCTCGTCCACGTACTTGCGCGCCAGCGCGAAGGTCTCCTCGCCCACGCGGCGCACCGCCACGCCGTCGGCGAACAGGCCGACGTGGTCCAGCGTCACGCGCCGGCCGGCGCGCAGCGACTCGTACATGGCCGCCGAGTCCTCGGGCTCCACGCCGATGACGCGGATGCGCGGGTACAGCGACTTCACGTAGGCGGCGATGCCGCCGATCAGCCCGCCGCCGCCCACGGCCACGAAGATGGCATCGATCTCCCCCGGTGCCTGGCGCAGGATCTCCATGCCCACCGTGCCCTGGCCGGCGATCACGTCCGGGTCGTCGAAGGGATGCACGAACACCAGCTGGCGCTCGGCGG
>CAYVZE010000037.1:0-26196 GCA_964455685.1 uncultured Steroidobacteraceae bacterium | reverse complement strand
CGAAGAGGGCGAAGTCCCGCCCTGCACGGGCTACGACGCCGACGTGGCTTCGATCTTCAGCGAGGAAGCGACCGAGCTGCTCGAGGAGTGCCAGAACTCCTTCCAGCAGATCAGCCTCACCGCGCCCAGCCGCGAGGAGTTCGCCGCGCTGAAACGGCCGCTGCACACGCTCAAGGGTGGTGCCCGCATGGCGGGCGTCACGCCGATGGGCGACCTTGCCCATGAGCTGGAATCGCTGATCACCGGCATCGAGGCGGGCACCGTCCCGCCCAGCCACCAGGCGCGCGAGACCCTGCAGTCTGCGCTCGACGAGCTGGCCCGCATGCGCGACCTGATGGCTGCCAGCGAGCCCGTACCGGCGGCGCGCCTGCTGCTTCGCCAGGTGCGTGCGCTCAACGGCGGTCCGCCGTTGGCGCCCGCGGCAGCGCCCGCACCGGTACCTGCCGAGCCCGCTGAGGCAGCGGCGGAGCCCTCCGCGGGACCGCAGGAGCCTGCCTCCGCGCCGGCACAGTCGACCCAGGAGCCGTCCACCCCGGAAGATTTCGTTGTCTCCGGCTCGCCGGCGGAAGAGGGCGGTGCATCGCCTGCCGCGGAAGTGCAGGTGGAGCAGGTGGGGGAGCCAGCGGCCGTGGCGGAGCCCGTCGAGGAGCAGGTGGTGCCTGCCGTCGAGGAACCGCCGCCGGCAGCCGGGGCGCAGCAGTCCGGACCCGCTGCCGCGCAGGTCATCGACTTCCCGGCCGCGCCGTCCGCGTCCGAGCCAGCTCCGGCGCCCGCGGATGCCGAGCCGGCGCCGACCAACGTGGTGGAGCTGCCTTCGCGCGCCGAGCCGGCGTCGCAGCCCGCCGCCACCTCGTTCAATCCGCCGACGCTGGCGCGCCCTGCCTTCCAGCGGCTGATGTCGGCAGCGGCGGTGCCGCCGGGCCGCGAGCCCACTGCGCCGGCCGAGCGCGTGGAGATGGCGCGCGTGGATGCCGAGTTGCTCAACCAGCTGCTGAACCAGGCCGGCGAGGTCAGCATCGCGCGCTCTCGCGTGGAGCAGCAGCTGGGCTCGATGGAGTTCAACCTCGGCGAGCTCTCGCGCACGGTGACGCGCCTGAAGGAGCAGCTTGCCAAGCTCGAAATCGAGACCGAGGCGCAGATCCTGCACCGGCACGAGACCGAGATGCGCGAGCGGCCGGACCGCGGCGACTTCGACCCGCTGGAGCTGGACCGTTACTCCGCCATCCAGCAGTTCTCGCGCGCGCTGGCCGAGACAGCCAACGACGTGGCCAGCATCCAGGCCATGCTCGAGACGCTGGCACAGGAGGCGCAGAACCAGCTCATCCACCAGGGCCGCACGCTCACCGAGCTGCAGAACGGCCTGATGCGTACCCGCATGGTGTCCTTCCAGCGCCACGTGCAGCGCATGAGCCGCATCGTGCGCCAGACTGCCACCGACACCGGCAAGAAGGCCGAGCTGGTGGTGGAGGGCGCCTCGGGTGAGATGGACCGGCAGGTGCTCGAGCGCATGCTGCCGCCCTTCGAGCACCTGCTGCGCAATGCGGTGGTGCATGGCATCGAGAAGCCGGAGAAGCGCCTGGCCGCCGGCAAGCCCGAGACCGGCCGCATCCAGATGACGATCAGGCGCGATGGCGCCGAGATCATCGTCGAGGTGTCCGACGACGGCGCGGGCATGAACATCCCTGCCATCCGCCGCAAGGCCATCGAGCAGGGCATGATCCGCGAGGACCAGGCGCTCACCGACCAGGAGGCCATGGCGCTGATCCTGGAGCCGGGCTTCTCCACCGCCGAGAGCCTCACCCAGGCCGCCGGCCGCGGCGTGGGCATGGACGTGGTCGCCGTCGAGGTGAAGAAGCTCGGCGGCTCGCTGAACATGGAGACCGAGCCCGGCAAGGGCACCCGCTTCATCATCCGCCTGCCGCTGACGCTGGCCGTCAGCCATGCGCTGGTGATGGGCGTGGGCGATGAGCAGTACGCACTGCCCATGCCCACCATCGAGGGCCTGGTGCGCATTCCACGCGAGGAAGTGCTGCAGCACCTGGCCAGCGACACGCCTTCCTACCTTTACGCAGGCCAGAAGTACCGCCTGCAGCACCTGGCCAGTTTCGTGGGGCTGGAGCCCGGGCCGCTGCCCGACGATGAGCCGACGCTGTCCGTGGCGCTGGTGCGGGCGGGCGAGCTGTCCACCGGTGTGGTGGCCGACTACCTGGTCGGCACGCGTGAGATCGTGGTCAAGCCGGTGGGCCCGCAGATCGCCTCGATCCGCGGCGTGGCCGGTGCCACCATCATGGGCGACGGCCGCATCGTGGTGATCCTGGACATCGGCTCGCTGGTGCGCGCCGGCTGGCGCGGCCGTGACCGGCAGGCCGTGGCCCGCGAGCACAGCGAGCGGCGCATCACCGCGCTGGTGGTGGACGACTCCATCACCGTGCGCCGCGTGACCCAGCGCCTGCTGGAGCGCAACGGCATGCGCGTGCTGACCGCGCGCGACGGCGAGGATGCCGTGGCGGTGATGGAGGAGCACGTGCCCGATGTGGTGCTGCTCGACATCGAGATGCCGCGCATGGACGGCTACGAGGTGGCGCAGCACATGCGCTCGAACCCGCGCCTGAAGGACGTCCCCATCATCATGATCACCTCGCGCGTGGGCGAGAAGCACCGCACCCGCGCGATGGAGATCGGCGTCGACGAGTACCTCGGCAAGCCCTACCAGGAGAGCCAGCTGCTCGAGGCCATCGGCCCGCTGGTGGCGCGCCGCAGCCAGCAGAGGGCGGGAGCCTGAGGGAATCGCGATGAGTGACAGACCCGCGGAACTCTATGGCCTGCTGGTGCCGCTCGAGAGGGAGCGGCTGCTGGTGCCGCGCGGCTGCGTGGCCGAAGTGGTCGGCTGGCAGCCACCGCAGGAGATGACCGGGGCGCCGCCCTGGCACCTGGGCATGATCAAGTGGAATGGCCGCAGCGTGCCGCTGGTGTCCTTCGAGGGCTGCTCCGGCGAGGATGTCGCCCCTCCCGGCCCGCGCTCGCGCGTGGTGGTGCTCAACGCCCTGAACGAATCCCTGGGCGGCGGTGCCATCGCCATCCTGTCGCAGGGCGTGCCGCAGCTGGTGCGCATCTCGCCGGAGTTCGTCAAGCTCGATGCGACGCGCGAGTTCCCCGAGGGCCACCCGGCGGCCTGCCAGGTGCTGCTGCTGGATGAGCGGCCGCTGGTTCCCGACCTCGACCGGCTCGAGGAAATGATCGCCCAGGAGACGCAACCGCTGCCCGGCGATTCAGACTTCGTCTGAAACCGTCCCGATGAGCGTTGGCTTCCCGGCCGCCTTGCGCGGTTCCGCACGCCGGTGGCTTCCCGGGATCTTCCTCGTCTCCGGGCTCCTGCCTTCCTGGATGGGCCTTGCCGGCGGCTTGCACTGGTCGCTCGACCTCCTCAGTCACTTTCGCTGGCAGTACCTGCTGTTCGGCCTCGCGGCCATCGCCTGGGCATGGTGGCGCCGGCAGCACGGGATGCTGGTCCTGGCTTTGCTCACCACGCTGTTGAATGCAGGGCTGATCGCCGGCCTGGCGCGTGCGCCGCATGTCATCCGGGACGTGCCGCTGGCCGAGGGGGCACCGCTGCGGGTGCTGACCTTCAATGTGTGGCAGCACAACCCGCGGAAGGAGGATGTCCTCGAATACATCCGCCGGGTCGATGCCGACATCCTGTTCCTGGCCGAGGTCGACGGCCGCTGGGCGCGTTCACTCGCGCAGCTCGCGGACCTCTATCCTCACCGCATCGTGCGCCTCCGTCCGCGGGATGCGGGCGTGGCGGTGCTGAGCCGCCTGCCGCTGGAGGACCAGGCGCCGGCCTTGCCGCAGACGCGTCGCACGCTGCCCTGGGTGATGGCCCATGTCACCCACCAGGGGCGGCAGCTGCTGTTCATCGGCACGCATCCGCCGTCACCCATCGACGGAAACCGCGCGTGGTCGCGTGACAGGCAGTTCGCGATCATCGCCGAGTACGTGGAGGCGAGCAGCATGCCGGCGCTGGTCGTCGGCGACTTCAATGCCACGCCCTGGTCGGCGCATGTGCGGCAGTTGTACCGGAGCGGCCTGGCCTTCCGCGGTCCGGAGCCCCCGTGGACACCGACCTGGAAGGTGCACACGCCGCTGGCGATCGCCATCGACCATGCGCTGTGCACCGAACCGCTGGTGATCACGCGCCGCAAGGTCGGCCCGGCGCTGGGCTCCGACCACCGTCCGGTGGAGATCGAAGTGCGCTGGGCGGACGCCGCGGACGGCCGATGACGCCGCCAGTGTGCGCCAGCGCACACTGGCCTCCCTAGGGAAATCCCTGATTGACGGCCTTCCGCGCTCCGAAATGTGAGCGGATCGATCCATCGCGCTTCCCCGGCTGCCGTCAAATTCACCAGGAGACTCCTCCCGCGGCACCGGGAGGGTTCCATTCGGATTTCCGTTCTGCGCGCAAGGAGGCGTCCACGGACCTTGCGGAGTTGAAGTGAACAAACTGAAGAAACTGGGACCGGCGCAGCGCCAGTACCTGCTGGCCGTCTTCCTGCTCGCCATCGGCGCCTTTACCGTGGCCCCTGTCGTGCACGGTGACCTGGGGGTTCTCGACCTGGCCTTCCTGGCAGCCGGCCTCTCTCTGGCCTGGCTGGTGCTGCGGGTGCTACGCAGCGAACAGGGCTCGGACGAGCGTCTCAGGCAGGCGCTGGATGCCGTCAGCACCAACGTGATGGTGGCCGACGAGAACCACGACATCGTCTACATCAACCGCACCGGCCGCGAGCTGATGGCCGAAGTGCAGGGTGACCTGCGCAGGTGGATGCCGGACTTCGACGCCTCGAAGCTGGTGGGCTCCAGCATCGACCGGTTCCACAAGAATCCGGCACACCACCGGGGCATCCTCGACAACCTGACCACGACCTTCACCTCGGACCTCAAGGTGGGCGCGCGGCACATGAAGCTCACCGTGAACCCGGTGTTCGACACCACCGGCCGCCGCGTCGGCACCGTGGTCGAATGGCTGGACCGCACGCGCGAGCTCGAGCTCGAGGCCGAGTCGCAGCAGCGAGCCGAGGCCGAGCGCGCGGTGGCCAAGGAGAATGCGCGCATCCGCCAGGCGCTGGATGCCGCCACTGCCAGCGTGATGGTGGCCGACGAGAACCACGACATCGTCTACGTCAACCGCGCCGCCCAGACGATGATGGCGGCCAACGAGACGGACTTCCGCAGCTCGCTGCCGAACTTCGATGCCTCGAAGCTGGTGGGCTCGAACATCGACGTGTTCCACCGCAACGCGTCGCACCAGCGCCGCATCCTCGAGCAGCTCAACGGTACCTTCACCTCGCAGTTCACCATCGGCACGCGCACCATGCGCTTCGTGGCCAATCCCATCGTGGCGCCGGATGGCGCGCGCATCGGCACCGTGGTGCAGTGGGCGGACCGTACCCAGGAAGTGGCGGTGGAGACCGAGGTGCAGGGGATCGTGGCGCGGGCCCTGGCCGGCGACCTCGATGGCCGCATCAGCCTCGAGGGCAAGGACGGCTTCCTGAAGAACCTCTCCGCCGGCATCAACGACCTGCTCGAGAGCATCAGCTCGGTGGGCAAGGAGCTGCAGTCGCTGGTGGGCGCGCTCAACGACGGCAACCTGGACCAGCGCATCAGCGTTGACAACCGCGCCGGTATCACCGCCGCACTGGGCACCGTGGTCAACGGCCTGGCCGACACCGTCGCCAAGGTGATGGACCAGGTGCAGGGCCTGGTGGATGCGGTCAACGAGGGACACCTCGACCGCCGCATCGACGCCGAGGGCCAGTCGGGCCTGATGAAGCGCATGGCCCGGGGCATCAACCAGCTGGCCGAGAACATGGCCGGCATGGTGCAGCAGGTGAAGACCGCCGCCGCCGAGGTCAGCCGCGGCGCGGACGAGATCACCCAGGGCAACATCATGCTGTCGCAGCGCATGGAGGCACAGGCCTCCTCGCTGGAGGAAACCGCCTCCTCGATGGAGGAGATGACCAGCACGGTCAAGCACAACGCCGACAACGCCGCGCAGGCCAACCAGCTGGCGGTGGAAGCGCGCCAGCGCGCCACCCAGGGCGGCGAGGTGGTGGCGAAGGCCGTGCAGGCCATGAACGAGATCAACAGTGCCTCGCGGCGCATCGCCGACATCATCGGCGTGATCGACGAGATTGCCTTCCAGACCAACCTGCTGGCGCTCAATGCCGCGGTGGAGGCGGCGCGTGCCGGCGAGCAGGGCCGCGGCTTCGCCGTGGTGGCCGCCGAGGTGCGCAGCCTCGCGGGCCGTTCGGCCACGGCCGCCAAGGAGATCAAGTCGCTGATCCAGGACAGCGTGCAGAAGGTGCAGGACGGCTCGACGCTGGTGACCCGCTCCGGCGAGACGCTGGAGGAGATCGTCCACTCGGTGAAGAAGGTGGCGGACATCATTGCCGAGATCACCGCCGCCAGCCAGGAGCAGTCCGCGGGCATCGACCAGGTGAACAAGGCCGTGCTGCAGCTCGACGAACTCACGCAGCAGAACGCCGCGCTGGTGGAGCAGGCCTCCGCCGCCAGCCAGTCCATGGCCGATCAGGCGCGCGGCCTGAACACGCTGATGCAGCGTTACCGCGTCGTGGAAACCGCTGCGCCGGCTGCCGCGGAGGCGGCCTCGCAGCAGCCCGAGGCGGCCGCCCCGGTGGTGGAACGCCGCGGTCCCGGCCGCCCCTGGTCAGGCAAGGCGCTGAGCGGGCTGCGCGAGCGGGCGGGCGCCGGCCATCCGGGCGGCGCAGGCTCCGATCCCCGTCCCACCGGCACTCACGACGTGATCTGGAAGGAGTTCTGATCGCGGCCGCCGCCGTGCGGCGGCCGCGCCACTGACCGGCGCCGCCAGGCGGCGCGATCCGCGCCGGACTTCAGGGATCTGCTGCCGGCGCCTGGCCGGCAAGATCCCCGGCTGCGAACTGCAGCGCCGCAAGCGCAACCAGTGCCGCGGTCTCGGTGCGCAGGATGCGCGGCCCCAGCACGCAGGGCGCGAATCCCGCCAGCCGCGCTACCCGCAGCTCCGAAGGGTCGAGTCCACCCTCCGGCCCGACCAGCAGCGTCACCGGCGGCAGCGCGGCGCCGCTGCCTCCTGCTTCCGCCAGCAGCGCGCGCAGGTCGCGCGCGTCGTCGCCGGGCACCAGCACCAGCTTCAGTCCCTGCGCGGCGTATTGCACGGCGCCGGCCGTATCGACCGGCCCGGCCACCTGCGGCACGCGGTTGCGACCGCACTGGCCGCAGGCACTGGCCACCACGGCCTGCCAGTGCTCGCGCCTGGCTGCCGCGGTTTCGCGCGTCAGGCGCACATTGCTGCGCAGGCTGGTCACCGGCACGATGCGGGTCACGCCCAGTTCGGTGGCCTTCTGCAGGACCAGGTCCATCTTCTCGCCGCGCGCGATGCCCTGCAGCAGGGTGATGTCCAGCGGTGATTCGCGCTCGATCGCGTAGTGCGCGCCGATGCGCACGACCACGTCGTTGCGCCGCACCGACTCGATCACCGCGTCGTACTCGCCGCCGGTGCCGTCGAAGGCGCGCAGCGGATCGCCCTGGCCCAGGCGCAGCACTCGCACCAGGTGCCGGGCGACGCCGGAGGGAACCTCCACCGCCGCGCCGGTGGCCAGCGGCGGCGGCAGGTACACGCGCGTCAGTCGCATGTGGCGGCCTCGATGCCGCTGGCGGCAATCCCCGCCAGCAGGTCGATCTCCTCCGGCGTGACCACGTAGGGCGGCATGAAATAGACCACGTTGCCCAGCGGCCTGAGCAGCGCGCCCCGCTCCAGCGCATGGCGGTACACCCTGAGCCCGCGGCGCTCGCGGAAGTCGTACGCCTCGCGGGTGCCGCGGTGCTTCACCATCTCGATGGCCAGGATCATGCCGGTCTGGCGCACCTCGGCCACGTGCGGATGGTCCTTCAGCGCTTCCGTCGCGCGCGCCATGTGCGCGGCCAGGCAGCGGTTGCGCTCCAGCACCGGCTCGGACTGGAAGATCGACAGCGTCGCCCGCGCCGCGGCGCAGGCCAGCGGGTTGCCGGTGTAACTGTGCGAGTGCAGGAAGGCGTTGAGCCTGGCGTACTCGTCGTAGAAGGCGTCGTACACGGCCTGGGTGGTCAGCACCGCCGACAGCGGCAGGTAGCCGCCGGTGAGGCCCTTCGACAGGCACAGGAAGTCGGGCGTGATGCCGGCCTGCTCGCAGGCGAACAGCGTGCCGGTGCGGCCGAAGCCCACCGCGATCTCATCGGCGATCAGGTGCACGCCGAACTCATCGCAGGCCGCGCGCAGCAGCCTGAGGTACAGCGGGTCGTACATGCGCATGTTGCCGGCGCACTGAACCAGCGGCTCGACGATCACTGCCGCGGTCTCGCCGGCATGGCGCTCCAGCAGCAGCCGCATGGCGGCGATCTGCCGCCGGGCCACGTCGGCCGGTGTCTCGCCGGGTTCGCGCTCGTAGGCGTCGGGCGAGGGTGCGGTGATCACGTCCATCAGCAGCGGCGCGTAGATGTCCTTGTACAGCGCCACGTTGCCCACGGCCAGCGCGCCCAGGGTCTCGCCGTGGTAGCTGTTGGCCAGCGTGATGAAGCGCGTCTTGTGCGTATGCCCGCGGTTGCGCCAGTAGTGGAAGCTCATCTTCACGGCCACCTCGATGGCCGCGGAGCCGTTGTCGGCGAAGAAGCAGCGCGCCAGCCCGGGTGGCGCGACCCGCAGCAGCGCCTCGGCCGTTTCCACCGCCGGCTCATGGGTGAAGCCGGCGAAGATCACGTGCTCCAGCCGGTCGAGCTGCTCGGCCACGGCCGCGTTGATGCGGGGGTTGGCGTGCCCGAACAGGTTCACCCACCAGGAGCTGATCGCGTCCAGGTAGCGGCGGCCATCGGTGCCCACCAGCCACGCGCCTTCGCCGCGGGCGACGGGAATGAGCGGGATCTCCCGCTCGTGGTCCTTCATCTGCGTGCAGGGGTGCCACAGCACCGCGAGGTCGCGCGCAGCCAGGCCCTTGTGACTGTCCGGGGGAGGGTTCATGCGGTCATAATGATCCTACAGCCACAGGATTTCCGGGGGGTTCGCAATGGGTTCGATACGCTCACGGGCCGGCCTCGCGCTGGTCTTCACCCTGGCCGCGGTTGCGGCCTGCAGCAAACGCGAGCCGGCTGCCGTGCAGCCCACCGGTCGCGTCGACGCCGACAGGCTGGCCGCCATCGAGGCCGAGCCCGGCCAGTGGCTGACCACCGGGCGGGACGGCGGCAAGACGCATTATTCCCCGCTGGACCTGATCAACCGCGACAACGTGGCGCGCGTGGGCTTTGCCTGGGAATACCGCACCGGCACCAACCGCGGCATGCAGGCCACCCCCGTGGTGGTCGACGGCGTGATGTACACCTCGGGCGTGGCCGGGCGCGTCTATGCGCTGGACGCTGCCAGCGGCAGGCTCCTCTGGCAGTTCACTCCCTCGCTGAAGCTGCGCAATGCGCGCGGCTCCTGCTGCGACATCGTCAATCGTGGCGTGGCGGTGTGGAAGGGCAAGGTGTACGTGGGATCCTTCGAGGGCATCCTCTATGCCCTGGATGCGCGGGACGGCAGCGTGCTGTGGCAGGTCGACACCATTGCCGACCACAGCCTGGCGTACTCCGTCACCGGCGCGCCACAGGTGGCCGGCCCGGTGGTGGTGATCGGCAACGGCGGCGCCGAGTTCGACACCCGCGGCTACGTCAGCGGCTACGACCTGGACACCGGCGAGCTGAAATGGCGCTTCTACACCGTGCCCACCGATCCTTCGAAGCCGCAGGACAATCCCGCGCTCGAGATGGCAGTGAAGACCTGGGACCCCAACCGCGACTGGAGCTGGGGCGGCGGCGGCAATGCCTGGGACGGCTTCGCCTACGACCCGGACAGCGACCTGGTCTTCTTCGGCACGGCCAACGGTTCGCCGTGGAGCCCGGCGCTGCGCAGCCCGGCCGGTGGCGACAACCTGTTCCTGGCTTCCATCGTCGCGCTGAAGGCTTCCACCGGCGAGTACGCCTGGCATTACCAGCAGACCCCGGGCGACCAGTGGGACTACGACGCCACCCCGCACCTGATGCTGGCCACGCTGGACTGGAACGGCGAGCCGCGCAAAGTGCTGATGCAGGCCTCCAAGAACGGCTATTTCTACGTGCATGACCCGGTCACCGGGAAGCTGCTGGCGGCCGATGAGTTCGTGGATGCGAGCTGGGCCGACGGCGTGGACCTGGAGACCGGCCGCCCGAGGATCAACCCGGAGGCCGACTACACCAGGGGCAAGCCGGTGATCGTGTTCCCCTCCGGTGCCGGCGGGCACAACTTCAATCCCATGTCGCTGTCGGCGAAGACCGGGCTGGTGTACATCCCGGCCATCCACAGCGGCATGATGCTGGCCGCGACGCCGCCGCGCCCGCGCGCACCGGGGCAGATGGCCGGCGGCTTCCAGGTCTCCTTCGTCACCGGGCCGATCCGTGCCGAGGAGCTGCCGCCGCTGTTCCGGCCGCTGGCCGATCCGGCCTATCTCGCCCGGCAGCCCAGCCTCGAGGTGCATGCCTCGCTGAAGGCCTGGGATCCGGTGGCGCGCAAGGTGGTGTGGGAGCACCGCTATCCCTCGTTCAACGACCATGGCGGCGTGCTGTCCACCGCCGGCGGGCTGGTGGTGCAGGGAAGCATCGACGGCCACCTGCGCTTCTTCGACGACACCACTGGCAAGGTGCTGAAGGAGATCTTCACCGGCACCTCGCTGGTGGCGGCGCCGATGACCTACACGGTCAACGGCGTGCAGTACATCGCGGTGCTGGCCGGCACCGGCGGCGGTGGCTGGAACATGTGGACGCCGGACAAGGTGGCCTCGCAGCGCGGCAACGACAACCGGATCCTGGTGTTCCGCCTCGATGGCGGCGAGGTGCCGGTGCCGCCGGTGCTGCCGCCCCCGGCGCCGATTCCCGAGCCGCCGGCGCAGACGGCCTCGGCCGCGGACATTGCCGCCGGCGCCACCCTGTTCGGCGGCTACTGCGGCAGCTGCCACAGCAACTTCGTGCCCTCGCCGGTGCCCGACCTGCGCCGCTCGCCGATGATCCGCGAGGCCGCGGCGTTCGCGGCCGTAGTGCGCGACGGCGCACTGCAGGAGCGCGGCATGCCGGCCTGGGATGACCTGCTGACCGACCAGCAGATCGAGCAGATCCGCGTGCACCTGGTCGAGCTGGCACGTGCGGCCTGGGCCGCGCAGTCCTCGGGAAGTGATCCGGCTGGAGCGCAAGCTCCGGCGCCCTCCGAAGGGCACCTGTAACAGCCGGGAGGGGAGCCGGGTCGCGGCTCCCCTCCAGTCATTGGACGGTTATTCCGCGGCGTTGCTGGTGCGGGCCGGCTCGAGCCAGCGGTGCAACAGGCCCGCGATCACCGCGCCGATCGCCGGCGCCACCCAGAACAGCCACAGCTGGCCGATCGCCCAGCCGCCCGCGACCAGGGCGGGTCCGGTGCTGCGCGCCGGGTTCACCGAGGTATTGGTCACCGGGATGCTGATCAGGTGGATCAGCGTCAGCGCCAGGCCGATGGCGATGGGCGCGAAGCCCGCCGGCGCGCGCACCGAGGTGGCACCGAGGATCACCAGCAGGAAGAAGCCGGTGAGCACGATCTCGATGGCCAGTCCCGATGCCAGCGAATAGCCGCCCGGCGAGTGATCGCCATAGCCGTTGGATGCCAGCGAGCTGGCAGGGTCGAAGCCCGGCGCGCCGCTGGCGATGTAGCGCAGCAGCAGTGCCGCCACCACGGCGCCCAGCACCTGCACGATCACATAAGGGACCAGGTCCTTCCAGGCGAAGCGGCCGGCCACGGCCAGGCCGAGGGACACCGCCGGGTTGAAGTGCGCACCGGAAACATGGCCGAAGGCGTAGGCGCCGGTGAGCACGGTGAGGCCGAAGGCCAGTGATACGCCAGCGAACCCGATGCCGAGTTCCGGCCATGCGGCAGCCAGCACCGCACTTCCGCAACCACCCAGGACGAGCCAGAAGGTGCCGAGGAATTCGGCACCGAGACGGTGGGCAATAGGCATAATTCCTCCCCGAATCGTTTGTTGGTGATGTTTTCGATCGTGCAGGCAGGGCAGGTGTAGCACCACCGTCACGCCTGCGGCAAGCGCGGGAGGTTGTCTCTGCAAGTCCACCTGGCCACCGGTCTGCTGGAGCACGTACGGCAGGTGCTCAGCCCGCATCGTGATGCGCGGCCGGACGGCACCACGCCCGACCTCATCGTGATCCACGGCATCAGCCTGCCGCCGGGGGAATTCGGCGGCGCCTGGATCGAGAAGCTGTTCACCGGCAACCTGCCGCGTGATGCCCATCCGTACTTCCAGGCGATCGACGGCCTGCGCGTGTCGGCGCACCTGCTGGTGCGCCGCGATGGCGAACTGGTGCAGTTCGTGCCCTTCCACCTGCGCGCCTGGCATGCCGGTGCGTCGGTGTACCAGGGGCGCGCGCGCTGCAACGACTTTTCCATCGGCATCGAGTTCGAGGGAGTGGACGACGTGGCTTACGAGCCGGCACAGTACGAGTCCGGCGCGCGCGCCATCCGCGCATTGCTCGCTGCCTATCCCACGCTTTCCCCGGCGCGCATCGCTGGCCACAGCGACATCGCGCCGGATCGCAAGACGGATCCGGGGCCGGCCTTCGACTGGCCGGCACTGCTCGGCCGGATCACCTGACTTTCCCCGGGGACCTGCGATGTCATCCACACGTTTCCAGTCACGCGAACTGCTGGCTGCGCTCGAGGCGGCGAAGGCCGCGGGCGAGGTGATCTCCTCGCTGTACCGTTCCAATGTCGCCGTCGAGCTCAAGTCCGACCGTTCACCGGTGACCGAGGCCGACCGCCGCGCCGAACAGGTGATCCGCGAAGTGCTGCTGAAGGAATTCCCCGGCCACGGCTTCTACGGCGAGGAAGGCGGCCGCAGTGGCATGCAGGCCGAGAACGTGTGGCTGGTCGATCCGCTGGACGGCACCAAGTCCTTCGTGCGCGACACGCCGTTCTTCTCTACGCAGATCGCGTTGATGCGGCGGGGGGAAATCGTGCTCGGCGTGTCGGCCGCCAGTGTCTACGGCGAGCTGGCATGGGCCGAGAAGGGGCGCGGTGCATTCCTCGATGGCCGGCCCATCAAGGTCAGTGCCGTGTCCCGGCTGGACGAGGCCATCCTTTCGTCCGGCAACATCCGCACCCTGGCCGCCGGCCCGCACTGGGCGAACTATGGTGCGTTGCTGCAGAAGGTCAACCGCGTGCGCGGCTATGGCGACTTCGTGCACTACCACCTGCTGGCCCGCGGTGCGCTCGACCTGGTGGTGGAGTCGGACGTGAACATCCTCGACATCGCCGCGCTGTCGGTGATCGTGACCGAGGCCGGCGGCAGGTTCTCCGACTTCGCCGGCCGGCCGGTGGGGCTCGATACCACCACGGTGCTGGCCAGCAACGGGCTGCTGCACGAGACACTGCGCGCAGAGCTGATGCGCTGACGGCACTGCCCCGGGCTGCTGGCGCGGGACGTGGCGCGCGGGCCGGGCATGGCGCTAGCATCGGCCGCAAGAACGAGGCGCCCGCACCGCCCCCGTGGCAGGCCGCGGGTGCTGCAACGATCACCGAGGGGAGTAATGACAATGCGGATCCACGAGCTCGCGCGCGCCTGCTTCGGCGCCTGGCTGCTGGCGCTCACCCTGGCATCGGCCCAGGCTGCGGCGCAGGGACTGGCTCCTGCTGCACCCGAACGGGCCGGCATGTCCTCCGAGAGGCTGGCGCGCCTGACCACCGCGCTGGACAGCTACGTGCAGGAAGAGAAGCTCGCCGGCAGCGTGGCGCTGGTGGCGCGCAAGGGGCGCATCGTCTACCACCGCGCCTTCGGCCAGCGTGACCGCGAGGCCGGCGATGCCATGCGCACCGACAGCATCTTCCGCATCGCCTCGCAGACCAAGGGCGTGATCGCCGTGGCCACGATGATGCTGGTGGAGGACGGCAGGCTGCTGCTGTCGGACCCGCTGGGCAAGTACCTGCCCGAGTGGATGGAGACCAGCGTGGCCGTGCCGCGCCAGGGCGGCGGCTACGACGTGGTGCGCGCGAAGCGTCCCATCACCATCCGCGACCTGCTGATGCACACCTCCGGCGTGGGCTATGGCATGGGCGTGGCTGCCGATGCCTGGCAGAAGGCCGGCATCCAGAACTACTACTTCTCCGACCGCAGCGAGCCCATCCGCGACATCGTCGCGCGCATGGCGAAGCTCCCCATGGATGCCCATCCGGGCGAGCAGTGGGTGTACGGCTACAGCTTCGACATCCTCGGCGCGCTGGTGGAGGTGGTATCCGGCCAGCCGCTGGACCGCTTCCTGCAGGAGCGGCTGTTCGCGCCGCTGGGCATGAACGACACCTCGTTCTTCCTGCCACCGGAGAAGCGCAACCGCCTCACCGCCGTCTACGGCCTCGATGCCGACGGCAGGCTGTTCCGCGCGCCGCCCGAAGGCCCCGCCGGCCAGGGTGCCTTCGCCGATGGCCCGCGCCGCACCTTCTCCGGCGGCGCCGGCCTGCTGTCCACCGCCCAGGACTACGCGCGCTTCCTGCAGATGCTGCTCAATGGCGGTACCTACGACGGCAAGCGCTTGCTGTCGCGCAAGACCGTCGAGCTGATGACCACCGACCATCTCTCGCCCATCGTGTTCCGTCCCGGTGTGGGCGAGGGCCTCGGCTTCTCCGTGGTCACCAACGTTGGCCAGCGCGGCGAGCACGGCTCGGTGGGCGAGTTCGGGTGGGGCGGGGCGTACCACTCCACCTACTGGGTGGATCCGCAGGAGGAGCTGGTGGTGGTGTACCTGACGCAGCTCAATCCGGCGGGCGACATCGACGATTTCGGCAAGCTTCGGGCGCTCATCTATCAGGCGATCGTCGACTGAAGTGCCGGCGGCATGACCACCGTCGTGCCGGGGCGCCGCGCGCTCGCACCCCACCCGCGCTGCACCCGTGGAACCAGGGTGCCGATGAAGCGCAGCCCCACGGCGCGCCTTCGCGGCATCCAGGCGAATCCGCCCGGTTCAGGAATCAGTGGTTGAGCAGGTTCGCCGGCGAGTACTGGTCCGTCAGCACGCGGGCCTTCGGATTCCAGTCCTGCCGCGTGCTGAACATCCCCAGCACGTTGTTGACGTCAACGCCAAACCCCCGCAGCACCAGTTCGTACTCCGCCGCGCGCGCCCGCAGCTGCTCCATCGTCGGCAGCCCGGCCGGCCGCGCCACGATCACGCGGTTGGCCGCCTTGAGGTTGTAGAAGGTGCCGAACACCGCCGCGTAGGTGGTGGACTCGTGGTCGTACAGGCGGCTGGAGGAGAAGGTGTTGCCCACCAGTACACCGCCCGGCGCCAGCAGCGACTTGACCTCGGTGAGGAACTCGCGCGTCAGCAGGTGCTCGGGAATGTACTCGTGGTCGAAGGCGTCGAGCAGGATGGCGTCGTACTTCTTGCCCTCGCGGATGGCGCGCTTCACGTACACGCGGCCGTCCATCTCGTACACCTTCATCTTCGGGTCTTCCTTGAAGCCGAAGAAGCGGCGCGCCACGCCGGTGACCGCCGGGTCGATCTCCACCGTGTCGATCACTGCGTCGGGCAGCACCTCGCGCAGCGCGGTGGGCAGCGTGCCGCCGCCCAGGCCGACGATCAGCAGGGTCTTCGGCGGCGACTGGGTGGCGAACAGCAGGCCACCCATGGCCATGTGGGTGTAGTTCAGCGCGAACTCGCGCGGCCGGGCCAGGTAGATGCAGGACTGGCGCCCGATGCGGCATTCGCGCGTGAAACACATGCAGCGCTCGCCGCGCTCTTCATAGACGAGCACGTCGCGGTACAGCGAACGCTCGGAGTGGATCAGCTTCTGCGCCAGCGCCGGGCCGGCAAAGCCCATCAGGATGAGCGGCAGCAGCCGCGCAAGGTACTTCATCTGCGACTCCCGGCCACCACCGAGAGCACGGCCAGTGCCCCGGAGATGGCGATCATGCCAAGGATGATGACGTTCACTTCGAACCACAGGACCAGGTAGAACGAGGTCATGATCGTGCCGCCGGCGCTGCCGAAGGTCGATACGAAGTAGAGCTGGCCGGCGCGCCGGCCGGAGGTCTTCTCGTCGTCGACCAGCAGGCGCACGCAGTAGGGTGAGACCATGCCGGAGAAGAAGGTGGGGATGAAGAACAGCATGGTGGCCGCGGCCAGCGACCCGAACCTCGGGTCGGGTATGGCGATGGCCAGGTCCTCCAGCGGTCCGCGCGAGAGGCCCAGCACCGGCAGCGCAGTGAGCGCAGCCACGCCGAGCAGCAGGCCCAGCCGCGCGAGGCTGGGGTCCTTCTGCGACCAGCGCCCGCCGGCCAGGTAGCCCAGCGACAACGCCAGCATGAACACGGTGATCAGCGCGCCCCACACGTAGATGCTGCTGCCGAAGTTCGGCGCCAGGATGCGTCCGCCGAGCAGCTCCACGCCCATCACGAAGAAGCCGGACCAGAAGGCCACGACATAGCAGACGGCCACCTGCAGGCCGGACAGCAGGGGACGCTCGCTCATGGTTGCAACCTCGTGCCCTTCCAGGGACCGGCGACGGGCCGCGCGCCGCAGGACAGCGCGACCTCGCGCTCCCAGCGTGCGCGCTCGTGCAGGCGGGCGGCGCCGGCCACCCACAGTTCCACGGCCTCGGCCCAGAAAACAAAACCGCCCCAGTGCGGCGGCCTGGGAATCGGACCACTGCCGAAGCGGGCGCGCACGGCCTCGGTGGCCGCGTCCAGCGCCTGCATCGATTCGATGGGTTCGCTCTGGCGGCTGGCATGCGCACCGACCTGGCTCTCGCGCGGGCGGGTGGCGAAGTAGTTGTCGCTGTCAGCGGCGCTGGCCTTCTCCACCTTGCCCTCCAGCCGGACCTGCCGATGCAGGTGGTCCCAGTGGAACACCAGCGCGGCATGCGGATTGGCAGCAAGCTCGCGGCCCTTGCGCGAGAGGTAGTTGGTGTAGAAGCGCACCGTGCCGGATGTGACATCGATGTCCTTGCACAACACCACGCGCGCCGAGGGCCGGCCGTCCACCGCGGTGGCCAGCACCATGGCATTGGGATTGGGGCGGTCCTTGCGGCGGATGGCCTCCTCGAGCCAGGCCGCCAGCAGCGTCATCGGTTCTTCGGGCAGCGGATCGGGCAGCTGCTGTTCGGGTAACATTGCACGAGTTTAGCCGCATAACGGTTCGCGATGGCCACCACTCCCCTGGAGCAACTTCGTCAGCAACTCGACCAGCTCGACAGCGAAATCGTCTCGCTGATCGGGCGCAGGCAGGCCATTGCCCGGGAAGTGGCGGCGGCCAAGCGCGCCACCGGTTATCCCACCCGCGACTACCAGCGCGAGCGCGAGGTGATCATGGCCGCGCGCCAGCGCGCCGAGAGGGAGGGCCTGTCGCCCGACGTGGCCGAGAAGGTGCTGCGCCTGCTGATCCGCTCCTCGCTCACCACCCAGGAGCAGGTTGCCGTGGCCGCGAACGGTGCCGGCAACGGCCGTCGCGCGCTGGTGATCGGCGGCGCCGGCAAGATGGGCGCCTGGTTCGCGCGCTTCATGGCCTCGCAGGGCTTCGAGGTCACCGTGGCCGATCCGGCCGCCAGCGGCCCCGATACCGTGGCTGACTGGCGCGGCATCGCCGACCTGGATGCCTTCGACTACATCGTGGTGGCCACGCCGCTGGGCGCCAGCAACGACATCCTCAAGCAGCTGGCCGGGCGCCGGCCGCGCGGCGTGGTGTTCGACCTGGGTTCGTTGAAGTCGCCGCTGCGCGACGGGCTGGCCGCGCTGAAGGCCGCCGGCGTGAAGGTGACCTCGCTGCACCCCATGTTCGGCCCGTCGGTGGAACTGCTTTCCGGCCGGCACGTGGTGTTCATCGACCTCGGCAGCGCCGAGGCGCTGGAGGCGGCCCGCGCCCTGTTCCGTCCCACCATGGCCGAACAGGTGGTGATGGACCTCGAGGAGCACGATCGCCTGGTGGCCTACGTGCTGGGACTCTCGCACGCGCTGAACATCGTCTTCTTCACCGCGCTGGCCGGCAGCGGCGAGGCCGCGCCCCGGCTCGAGCGCATGTCCAGCACCACCTTCGACTCCCAGGTCGAGGTGGCCGCCGCGGTGGCCGAGGAGAGCCCGGAGCTCTACTACGAGATCCAGGCCCTGAACGACTACGGCGGGGAGTCCCTGCAGGCCCTCGCCGATGCCGTGGAGCAGTTGCGGACGGCGGTTTCGCAGCGCGACAAGGCGGCCTTCCGGGCGCTGATGGAGCAGGGGCAGGCCTACCTCAAGGGCTGCCGTGAACAGGCGCGGCAACGCGCCTGACCGTATCCGGTACGCGTCGCCTTGCCACGGAGGGGCAAGCCGGTTACAAGAACCGGAATGACCGACGTTATCGACCGGGACGGCTTCCGCGCCAACGTGGGCATCGTCCTGATGGGCGAGAATGGCAAGCTGTTCCTTGGGCGCCGTACAGGCGGCAAGGGATGGCAGTTCCCCCAGGGAGGCATGCGCAGGGGCGAGTCGGCCGAGGAATCCCTCTACCGCGAGTTGCATGAGGAGGTGGGGCTGGCGCCGCGCGACGTGCGCCTGCTGGGCTCCACCGCTCGCTGGCTGCGCTACCGGCTGCCCACGCGCTACCAGCGCCGCGGGGAGAAGCCCCTGTGCGTGGGCCAGAAGCAGCGCTGGTTCCTGCTGCAGCTGTCCACCGACGAGTCCGGCATCCGACTCGATGCCACCGGCGCGCCCGAATTCGATCGCTGGCGCTGGGTCGATTACTGGCAGCCGGTGAAGGAAGTCATCTATTTCAAGCGTCCGGTTTATGTAAAGGCGCTGCACGAGCTGGCGCCGCTGGCGCGCCCGGAGGGATTGCCTCCGTATCCCTCGTGGTGGGCGCGCCAGACCCGCCAGCGCCGCCGCCCGGGCGCCCGCCAGGGCGGCCAGGGCCAGCGGGGTGCCGCCGCGCCCTCGGGCGGGGCCAGCGGCGCAGGTACCGTCGCCGGCGAATGAAGACACCCGCGGTGAAGGTGCCCCGCCTGGTGGTGCGGTCGGACACGCCCGGCCGCCGCAAGCTGGTCATCGGCGCCGGGGTGGTGCTGGTGCTGGCGCTGCTCTGGATCGCCTTCCAGTGGGGCCGCGGCAACCTGGGCCTGCCCGGCGGCATCACCCCCGACCGAGTCACCCTGCGCGACCGCGTGGTGTCGCTGGAGGACGAGATCCGCACCCTGAGGGTGGAGCTGGCACGCCGCGAGAGCGAGCGCGTGGGCCAGGCGCGCGAACGCACCGAGCTGGCGCGCACCATCGGCGAATTGCGGGCCGACGTGCAGCGACTGGAGAGCGAGCTGGGCTTCTACCGCGGCGTGGTCGGCGCCGGCGGCGGCGCGTCCGATGCGCTGAAGGTGCAGCAGTTCAGGATCAGCCGCACGCCCGATGGCGCCGCCTACCGCCTGCGGCTGGTGCTGGGCCGGCCGCTCAATCCCCAGGGCAATGTCAGCGGCAAGGTACGCATCTCCATCGAGGGCGCCCAGGACAGCGAGCCGGTGGCGCTTGGCCTGGCCGAGCTGGCCGATGTGGCGGGCGGGGAGATCCCCTTCGACTTCCGCTACCTGCAGGAGATCGAGCAGGTGATCCGTTTGCCGTCTGGCTTCACGCCCGCCCGCACGGTGGTCGAGTTGACGCCCTCGCGCAAGGGCGTGAACCCGGTGCGCGAAACCTTCCCGTGGACGCTGGAGAATTGACCGCCGATGTTCCGCCGCGACCGTTCCAGTTCGATCGAGTCCCTGCTGGGGGCAAGCACCCGCATCAATGGCGACGTGCTGTTCGCGGGGGGATTGCACCTGGACGGCTCGGTCACGGGCAACGTGAAACCCGAGGGCGAGGGTGAATCCCGGCTGGTGATCGGCGAGAACGGCGTGATCGAGGGTTCCTGCGAGGCCAGCGTCGTGGAGCTGCATGGCACCGTGAAGGGCGACATCACCGGCCGCGTGCGGGTGGTGCTGGGCCCCCGGGCCCGGGTGGAGGGCAATCTGCACTACGGGGCGGTTGAAATGGCCGCCGGTGCCGCCATCAAGGGTAAGATGGTGAAGCTATGAACGAGCCCATCCTGTTTACCGAAGCGGCGGCCAGCAAGGTCGCCGAGCTGATCCGCGAGGAGGGCAACCCGGCGCTGATGCTGCGCGTCTACGTGCAGGGCGGCGGGTGCTCGGGCATGCAGTACGGTTTCGAATTCGACGAAACCGTGCAGGAAGGCGACACGATGGTCGAGAAACAGGGCGTGAAGCTGCTGGTCGACCCGATGAGCTTCCAGTACCTCTCCGGTGCCGAGATTGACTACCGCGAGGGCCTGGAAGGCGCCCAGTTCGTCATCCGCAACCCCAACGCGCACACCACCTGCGGTTGCGGCTCCTCGTTCGCCGCCTGAGGTCCCCGGGCGGCGATCCGCCCTTCTCCTTGCCCGCTGCATCGCCCCGGCGCACACTGGCCGGCGGGGTCTGCCTGCACCTGCAAGGAGCAACACATGAAGCGATCCGCACAGGCCACCTGGTCCGGCGCACTGCGTGACGGCAAGGGCAGCATTTCGCTGCAGAGCGGCGCCCTCCGCGACCAGCCCTATTCGTTCAAGATGCGCTTCGAGGACGAGGGCGGCCGTTCCGGCACCAATCCCGAGGAACTGATCGCCGCCGCGCACGCCTCGTGCTTCGCGATGCAGCTGTCGCACTTCCTGGCCGAGGCCGGCCATCCGGCAGAAAAGCTGGACGTGAAAGCCGAAGTGTCGCTGGCGCAATCCGCCGGCGGCTTCGCCATCACCGCCAGCGCGCTGACGCTGCGCGGCCGTGTGCCCGGCATGGACCAGGCCGCGTTCCTGGAACAGGCCGAGCGTGCCAAGGCCAACTGCCCGGTGTCGAAGGCACTGGGCGCAATCAGTATCACGCTGGACGCCAGGCTCGAGGCCTGAGCGCCGTCCCGCGCTTCAGCCTGGAGCGAGGCTGCCGCGATACAGCCCGCCCAGCACGCGCGGGCCGCGCGCGCCGGTGACCGCGGTGATGTTGCCGGCGCGTCCTTCCACGAAGCGCAGCGCCAGCCACGCGAACAGCGCCGCTTCCACGTGCTCGGGCGCGATGCCGCGCGCGCTGGTGCTGGCCACGCGCACGCCGGGCAGGCGCGCGGCCAGCCTTCGCATCAGTTCCACGTTGCGCGCGCCGCCGCCGCAAACCAGCAGCTCGCGCGGCGCAAAGCCCGGCACGGCCAGCAGCGCATCGGCGATGGTGCGCGCGGTGTATTCCGACAGCGTGGCCATCACGTCCGGCACCGCGGCTGGATGCCGCGCCAGCGCCGGCGCCAGCCAGGCTCGGTTGAACAGTTCCCGCCCGGTGCTCTTCGGCGCCGGCAGCGACAGGTAGGGCTCGGACAGCAGTTCCGCGAGCAGTGGATCGTGCACGCGGCCCCGTGCCGCCAGCGCGCCATCACGGTCGAAGGGCGTGCCCAGGTGTTCCTCGGCCCACAGGTCCATCAGGCAGTTGCCCGGTCCGGTGTCGAAGCCGCCCACTGTGCCGTCCGCGGCCAGCGTGGTGATGTTGGCGATGCCACCGATGTTGACCACGGCGCGATCCTCGCCCGGCGCGGCGAACGCCGCCGCATGGAAGGCCGGCACCAGCGGCGCGCCTTCGCCGCCCGCGGCCATGTCGCGCCGGCGGAAGTCGGCCACCACGTCGATGCCGGTGCGTTCGGCGATGCGGTTCGGGTCCCCGACCTGCAGCGTGAAGGCGTGCTGCTGGCGAGGCCGGTGCAGCAGTGTCTGGCCGTGGCTGCCGATCACGCGCACCTTGCGCGCCTCGACACCCTCCCGGCGCAGCAGCGCTGCGGCGGCATCGGCGAACACCTCGCCGATGGCGGCATCGAGGTAACCCAGCTCATCCAGCCCGCAGGCAGCGGGATCGGCCACCGCGCGCTTGAGCCGCGTGGAAAGGTCCGGGGGATAGTCCAGGTGCAGGGCTGCGCGTACCGAGAGTGACTCGCCGGCGTCCAGCAGCACGGCCTCGACGCCGTCCATGCTGGTGCCGGAAATCAGGCCCGCGCAGAGCGTCATGGCACGGCCCCGCGTGCCCGTGGCTTCAGCGCGAGGCCAGCGCGGTGCCCGCGCGCGAGAGTTGCACGGCGTCGAGCTGCGCCAGCAGCGGCGCGACCTGCGCTTCGAAGGCCTGCCGCTGGTCGGCGGGAATCGGCGGTCCCGGCTCGCCGCGGCGGATGGCCTTCTGCGGGTCGACGTACACGCCGTTCTCGATGAACTCGAAGTGCAGGTGCGGGCCGGTGGCCAGGCCCGTGCTGCCCACGTAGCCGATCAGCTGACCCTGCTCGACGCGCTGGCCGACCTTCAGGTCGGGGGCGAAGCGCTGCAGGTGGCCGTAGCGCGTCACCACCTTGCCGGAGTGGGCGATCTCGACCAGGTTGCCGAAGCCGCCCTTCTGGCCGCGGAACTGCACGCGGCCGGCGCCGGCGGCATAGACCTTGGTGCCGGCGGGCGCGGCGTAGTCCACGCCGCGGTGCGCGCGGATGGTGTTCAGCACCGGGTGGCGCCGCTTCGGGTTGAACACCGAGCTGATGCGCGAGAACTGCACCGGCGTCTTCAGGAACGCCTTGCGCAGGCTCGTGCCCTCGGGCGTGTAGTAGTCGGCCTTGCCGTCGGCGAATTCATAGCGCACGGCGCGGAAGCTCTTGCCGTTCTGCATGATGTATTCGGCGGCGAGGATGTTGCCGTCGCGCAGCCGCTCGCCGTCGCGCTCGCGCTGCTCGTAGATCACGTGGAAGGTGTCGCCCTCGCGCACGTCGAACACGAAGTCGATGTCCCAGCGGAAGATGTCGGCCAGCCGGTCGGTGGTGACGTGCTGCAGGCCGGCCACGGCGGCAGCCGCATAAAGGCTCGAGGTTTCCGCCTGGATGGTGCCGGTGGCGGTGGTCACGTGGCGGCTCACGGGCAGCTCCTCCACGCTGGCCACGAACACGTCCTCGTCCTGGTTGCGCTCGACCTTCAGGCGCTTGTCGTCGCCGATCAGGCGCTCCAGGCCCATCAGCCGGCCATCATCGGCGGTGGTGAGCAGGGTCAGCTCGTCGCCGGGCTTCAGCAGCGTGAGCGCGCTGCGCGCCTTGTCCAGGGCGAGGATCTGCGAGAGGTCGGTAAGCGAGAACTGCAGGCGGCGGAAGATGGCATCCAGCGTGTCATTGCGCTGGACCACGACCTTGATCTCCGACAGGTTGGCCAGTGCCGCTTCGGCGGCGGTCTGGGCCGAACTCGCCATCGCGGCGACCTCGAAGGCCGTCAGCGCGGCCTCGGTGGTCGAATCCACGTGGCGGAACAGCCCGGAGGTGAAGTGCACCGCGATGCCCACCACCGCCGCGCAGCACAGCAGCTGCAGGCCTGACAGGGGAACCATTCCGCGGGCTTTGGGGCGATCGGGGGTGGGAGTCACCAAATTGGCCACCGCATCAAGCAATTACATAATATTGATCCGGGCGAAGCTAACTTAAGTATCCGCCACCAGGCAACCGGGGCTCCCCTGACTGCCGCACAGAATGCGAGCTGCGACACGTGCCCGGACGCATCCGCTATCCTCTGGAACCGATGACTGAACCCAACTCTGCGCCGGAAGACTCCGGCAGGCATGCCGCGCAGCTGGCCGAGATCGCCCGCGGCACCCAGGAAATCCTCACCCTCGCCGACCTGACCCGGAAGCTCGACCAGGGCCGCCCGCTGGTGATCAAGGCCGGCTTCGATCCCACCGCGCCCGACCTGCACCTGGGACACACGGTGCTGCTGAACAAGATGCGGCAGTTCCAGCAGTTCGGGCACGAGGTGGTGTTCCTGATCGGTGACTTCACCGGCCTGATCGGGGATCCCACGGGTCGCAACGCCACCCGCCCGCGGCTCACGCCCGAGCAGATCAAGGCCAATGCCGTCACCTACGAGAAGCAGGTGTTCAAGATCCTCGATCCGGACCGCACCCGGGTGGACTTCAATTCCCGCTGGTTCGGACAGATGAGCGCGGCGGGACTGATCGAAATCGCCGCAAGGCACACGGTCGCGCGCATGCTCGAGCGTGACGATTTCACCAGGCGTTTCCGCGCCAACCAGCCCATCGCGCTGCATGAATTCCTGTATCCGCTGGTGCAGGGCTACGACTCGGTGGCGCTGAAGGCCGACGTGGAGCTCGGCGGCACCGACCAGAAATTCAACCTGCTGGTGGGCCGCGCGCTGCAGGAGCACTACGGCCAGGAGCCGCAGGTGGTGATCACGCTGCCGCTGCTCGAGGGCCTCGACGGCGTCAACAAGATGTCCAAGTCGCTGGGCAACTACGTCGGCATCGCGGAGGATCCTGACACGCAGTTCGGCAAGCTGATGTCCATCTCCGACACGCTGATGTGGCGGTATTTCGAGCTTCTTTCCTTCCGTCCGCTCGGTGAGATTGCTGCGCTGCGCAAGGCCGTGGAGGAAGGACGCAACCCGCGCGACGTGAAGTTCGAGCTGGCCGAGGAGATCGTGGCGCGCTTCCACAATCGCGCTGCAGCAGAGCAGGCGAGGGCCAACTTCATCGCGCGCTTCTCGCAGAAGACGCTGCCGACCGACCTGCCCTTGCAGTTCCTCTCGAGCACGGATCCGGGCGGCCTCAAACTGGCTGCTGCACTGCGGGAAGCTGGCCTTGCCGCGAGCAATTCCGAGGCAAACCGGAAGATCCAGGAAGGCGCCGTGAAGGTGGACGGCAACAAGACCACGGACCGCGAGATGCGGCTGGTACCGGGCACCGAGTACGTGCTGCAGCTGGGGTCGCGCCGGTTCGCCCGCGTGCAGGTGTCACCGCCTGGCTGAGGTGCCGGCAGGGCCTGCGGGAAGCGCGGCTTCCATAGGGACTTTCCCTTCTTGTCCAGGGGCCGCGTCTTCCTGTTTTCTGGCCATGTGCAGAACTGCCTGAGGCAGGCTTCCGGGGCTCAAAAAAGCCTGAAAAAAACCTGCCGAGGGTTGTTGACAGGCCAAACGGGACGCCTATACTGCGCGCCCTCCAGACGGCACATCGCGGCGCTGAACGAAGCGCGAAACGAGAGCCGGACGGAGATGAAAATCGGGGTTGACGAGTTGCGAATGACCGCTATACTTGCCGCCCCTCGCCACTGAGGCGAAAGCTGAAGTGGCAACACCGGAAACCCTGGCGGTTCCGGCGCTTTTTAAAAGTTCGGCAAGTAATTTGTGTGGGGACTCGTGTCATGCACTTTGGTGCAAATTGACCGAGTGACCAAAAGTCCAGCAATGGGCCTTTGATCGCTCTCAAGAAGCTCAAAACTTCTTTGTCGAAGAGTTTGATCCTGGCTCAGATTGAACGCTGGCGGCGTGCTTAACACATGCAAGTCGAGCGGTAACAGGCGTAGCAATACGCGCTGACGAGCGGCGAACGGGTGAGTAATGCTTCGGAATCTTCCCAGTGGTGGGGAATAACTTGGGGAAACTCAAGCTAATACCGCATACGACCTACGGGTGAAAGCAGGGGACCGCAAGACCTTGCGCCATTGGATGAGCCGAAGTCGGATTAGCTAGTTGGTGGGGTAATGGCCTACCAAGGCGACGATCCGTAGCTGGTCTGAGAGGACGACCAGCCACACTGGGACTGAGACACGGCCCAGACTCCTACGGGAGGCAGCAGTGGGGAATATTGGACAATGGGGGCAACCCTGATCCAGCGACGCCGCGTGTGTGAAGAAGGCCTGCGGGTTGTAAAGCACTTTTAGTGGGGATGAAAAGCCGAAGGCTAATACCTTTCGGTCTTGACCTAACCCAAAGAAAAAGCACCGGCTAACTCTGTGCCAGCAGCCGCGGTAATACAGAGGGTGCAAGCGTTAATCGGAATTACTGGGCGTAAAGCGTGCGTAGTCGGCTTTTTAAGTCGGGTGTGAAATCTCCGGGCTCAACCTGGAAATTGCATTCGATACTGGAAGGCTAGAGTTCGGCAGAGGGAAGTGGAATTTCCGGTGTAGCGGTGAAATGCGTAGATATCGGAAGGAACATCAGTGGCGAAAGCGACTTCCTGGACCAGAACTGACGATCAGGCACGAAAGCGTGGGGAGCAAACAGGATTAGATACCCTGGTAGTCCACGCCATAAACG